>JBDGPQ010000228.1:512-5428 GCA_042219595.1 Haloarculaceae archaeon | reverse complement strand
AACTCGATCTCGCCCTTGCGCTTCAGCACCAACCTGACATGGTTCTTCTCGACGAACCATTCGGTGCGCTCGACGACGTCACACGGCGTGCTGTCCTCGAATTCCTGGAAGCATACGCGAAAAACCAAAAGGGGGTCGTCGTTTCGACCCACCGCGTCGCCGCCGTGGCGCCGGCGCTCGACCGGATGACGGTGCTCCGCGAGGGGAAAGTACTCCTCGACAAGCCACGGGATGCATTGACTGACGACGCTGATGAACTGTCCGCACGGTATGTGGCGACCGTCCTCGAGGCGTCCTGATTATTCCTCGGTGTCCATCTGCTCAGTCCCGCGAGTGACATCTACCCGGTAATGTTCGAGAATATCCCGCCCAAGGAGTACGGGATAATCCATATGACTGCGATCTTCGACACTGGCGGTCACTGTATGCTGAGCGCCCTTGATTCCGACGACAACGTCCACAAGCGGTCGACGTCGACCCCGTTTGGTGCTGCCCGATTTGACTGTGACGACGTCCTTGATCGGTCCGGTGCCAATGTCCGCAGCCAGCGTCGAATCGATGCTGGTACGGCTCGCGCCGGTGTCGGACTTCGCTTCGACGGTTTTCGTTCCTCGGGAGCCACTTAGTACGACTTCCTCGATAAACCCGATGATACCGGGCTCAGTCGGCTCAGGCCGGCGTTTCGTCGGCATACAGGCCGGCCGCGAGTCGTCAAGTGTCCGCGAGAGCTCGGCGACGTGCTCGTCATCGACCGTGCCCCCGGCCTGCTCGATAGCCGCCTGCGCGATCAGTGGCGCTGGACTTCGTCCGGTGGCCTTGTACAGCCCCCGGAACCCTGCCGTCGGGTTGGTCTCGAGAACGAGCCAGGTGTCGCCTTTTGGAATCAGATCGACGCCTGCATAATCCAATCCGATCACGTCAGCCGCTTGGCGGGCTGTCTCCAATGCGGCCGCCGGCAGTTCGTCGCTCGCATCCTCCACGTCTCCTCCGAGTGAGACGTTCGTCCGCCATTCCCCCTCCCGGGCATAACGGAACATAGAGCCACAGACTTCTCCATCGACGACGTACACGCGGGCGTCGACTGCCCGGTCGCCTGGTGCATCGATCCATTCTTGGAGAAACGCCTGTCGGTCACCGACGCGTGGATTGACCGGCTCATCGAGATCGACCTGCCAGGCGCCACCACCATGGGTGCCGATCGCCGTCTTGTAGACTGCTCGATTCCCGAATCTCTCCCGAGCATCATTCAGGCGGTCGCTCGAAAGTGCGAGGAATGCATCCGGGACGGGAATCCCGGCATTGGCTAGTGCGACACCCGTCGCGTATTTGTGGAGTGCTGTCGTTACGGCGTCCGGCGGATTCAGCATTGGATTTGTCTCGGCAACCATCTTGGCTAGTCCGATATCCTCGGCCGGGAACGCTGTCGTCGAGAGCAACAGTCGATTGCAGACTATATCGACACTCGGCTCCATGTCGACCGTCCCATCATCGATAGACACGCTCAAATTCTCCCGGCGAAGCCACTCGGCGTCGTGGCCAAGAGCGTCGACCGCATTGAGGATCGCCTTCGTCTCCTTACTCGTATGCAGGCCGAGTACGCCCACGGTGGCCATATCCCTGATATCAATACCCCGGCGAATAGACCCTCCGAATCCCGTCAAGGACTTGACCGTCCGCGCCATCCGGTCGGCAATGACTGCGGCGGAGCCGTTCACGTTCCAGGGCGGTCGCGTGGACCCCGGTGAAACCCTCAACCTGCGCTACACGGTGACAGAAACCTACCTTGGTGATCCAGTCCGAACACCTGTGACCATCGTCAACGGCGAACAACCCGGCCCAGCAGCGGTGCTCACGGCCGCCGCTCACGGTGACGAGTTGAATGGCGTCGAGGTCGTTCGCGAGGTCGCACATGAATGGGACCTCAAGGATCTCGCTGGCACATTGGTCTGCCTCCCCGTCCTCAACGTCCCCGGGTTCATCACCCAGCAGCGCTACCTCCCGATATACGATCGGGATCTCAACCGCTCGTTTCCAGGCGATCCGAACGGTACGAGCGCGAAGCGGCTGGCGCACAGCATTTTCCAGACCTTCATCGAACCGTGTGACTTCGGACTCGATTTCCATACCTCGACGCGAGGTCGGTCGAACATGCTTCACGTGCGGGCGAACATGGATGACGCGGCGGTGGCGCGGCTGGCGAATGCCTTTGCGTCGAACGTCGTCATCGATGGTGAGGGTCCATCTGGGACGCTCCGACGGGCAGCTAGTGAGGCAGGCGTGCCGACGGTGACGGTCGAGATGGGCGAGGCGCATCGGTTCGAACGGGAGCTGATCGATCGCGCGCTCGAGGGGGTTCGGAGTGTCCTCGCGGAATTTGAAATGCTCCAGTCGGAATCGGTTGCATGGCCAGGCTGGCGCACTGTGGTGGCAAGTACTGCAGAGAAGACGTGGCTCCGTGCCGATGTCGGCGGAATGGTCGATGTCCGGGCCAATCGGGGTGACCTGATCTACGAAGGCGACACGATCGCGACGATCGCTGACCCATTCAAGGACCGGAGCACTGCCGTGACTGCTCCATTCACCGGCTTATTGCTTGGCGTTCTCGAAAATCCGGTGGTCTACCCCGGCAATCCCCTCTGTCATCTCGTCCACATCGACGAGTCAACCCGTCGCGCCATCGAACGCAACGGCGGGGGCGCGTAAATCGTCCGCGGTGCTTATACAATCACCGCCCGCCTGCGGGGTATGGACGATGACGTAAACCGGAAAGCGGCAGCAGCCGCCTCCTTCGGCGCGAGCGCGGAAGGGTACATCGACACCGATACCCACAGCCAGGGAGTCGACCTGGAGCGACTCGCTGAGTGGTGCGCTGGCGCGGAGTTAGCGGTTGACGTCGCCACTGGCGCAGGACATACAGCGGGCGCATTGCTAAACACCGGTATCGAGACAGTCGTTGCGGCTGACGCCGCTCCGGCGATGATTGCAACCGCGCTCCGCCAATACGATGGTCTCGAGGGGCTTGTGGCCGACGCGGAGCGGTTACCACTCGCAACGGCTAGCGTTGATGTCGTCACCTGTCGGATCGCCGCCCATCACTTCCCCGCCCCAGAGGCGTTTGTTCGCGAGGTCGCACGTGTCCTCAAACCTGGTGGGACGTTCGCCCTTGAGGACAACCTCGTCCCAGAGGACGATGACCTCGCACACTTCTTCAATCGTCTCGAAGGGCTCCGGGATCCGACCCATGTCGCGGCGTACCAGGAGTCGACCTGGCGCGAGTGGCTCGCTGCCGCTGGTTTCGAGGTGACCGCGACGGATCACGTTGTCAAGCCGATCGCGGTGGAACCGTGGCTGGAGCGGATCGACGCCCTCGAGCAAACCGACCGCGAGGAGGTCAGAGCATACCTCCGAGACGCCCCAGAAGCGGCAGTCAAAACATTCGATCTCCGGTTCGAGGATGGGAACCCGACCGCATTCGACAGTCACAAGGGGCTGTTTCGCGCGACGCTAACCGACACTAAGAGCTGATTCACGGTCTATCTGGGAGCTGAACTCGCTCACCACCATCAGTTGAGACTCCCGCCCGGTCGTGGTTCGACGGGATCTCAGAGCGCTCCGCCTTGGCATGAGCACGGATCGTCGTCAGTCCCGGGTAGGAAAATCCCATAGGGCGGTCGAAATGATTGCCCAGGGCAGGTGGGGTAATAGCAGCCGTCACAATAGTTGTGAATGCGACGGGCGGTCAACTCAACGGTGGGGATGGGATTCGAACCCATGAGTCCTTCCGGACACCTGCTCTCAAGGCAGGCGCGTTGGGCCGCTTCGCTACCCCACCGCAGGGCACCGCCCGGACGGCACCTCGGTGCCGCCGGGGTTGAAGCTATCGTTCTCAATACCGTGGGTCGCGGAACGTGACATTCTCGGGATGCGCAGCGAGCTTGTCCGGTAATTGTCCCCGCCGAGCAGCCTCCTCAGCGAGTATGGGCGCCGTGTCCACGCTATGGACGCCGATGACGCAGGCCGTCTCGATCGCCGCCATTACCTCCGCTTCGCTGAGACCGGCCTCGAGCGCAGCATCAATGTGTACTCGAGCGGCCTCGTGATTCCGTCTCGTGGGAGCGATTTCCGTAGCCAGAAGGACGAGATGCTTCTCAGCAGCAGACAACGGCCCTTCCTCCCACGCAACACCGAGGAGGTTGGCATAGTGCTCGATATGAGTGGGATCTCGGGCGAGCAACGCGTCGAGGCTGTCCGTCCAGAAACCAAGACGATCCTCGAGATCGGCTTGCAACTCCGATGTGTCCGGTCGATCACTACCAGTCACGTCCTCAAGAATGGCTGCTCCGGACGCAACGTCATGGAGGCCGATCGTACTCGTTAGGACGATGACCTCGACGATTTCGTCAGGCGTCGCTCCGTGCTCGAGAGCGTTCTGGATATGAACCCGCGTGCCGCGGTGGTAGAGATGGGTCGTATTGCAGTCCACAGCGATATGCAACAGCTCCTTGAGGCGGCGTTCGAGGGCGTCGCCTGGATGGGCCGACAGCGTTGCGTAGCGTTCCACGAACTGTGGCTGGAAAAAGAGCAATTCGTCGAACAGTGACGACCAAAACCCCCGCTGTTCGAGAACGCGCTCCTTCACGCGACGCTGCTCCTCGGGAAGGTCGGATGCCATGCTCGCCCCTCCCGGCTTGATAGCTTAAAACCGGCGGCGACAGGAAGGTATTACCCCCACCGTGCCCCTACCCGCCGGTATGGATGCGTGGGACGCCGAGACCGACGTGTTGATCGCCGGTGCGGGTGGCACCGGCCTCGCGGCGGCTCTCACGGCCCGTGAGCACGGTGCTCGCGTAACCCTTCTCGAGAAAGAAGGCGACGTTGGTGGAGCCACTGCGATGAGCGGTGGTTCGATTCTCGGT
>JBDGPQ010000228.1:0-491 GCA_042219595.1 Haloarculaceae archaeon | reverse complement strand
AGGCGGCCGGGATCGATGACGAGCCTGCAGCCCTCGCAGCGGACATCATTGAGCATGCACGTGACGAGGTGAACCCTGACGTCGTCGAGCAGGTGGCTCGAGAGAGCCGGGAAACGATTCGGTGGCTCGAGACAACACTCGACATATCCCTGGCGGTCAATACCGGTCCTTATGGCCGTCATGGCCACCGCGTCCCCCGCCGGCACTGGCTTGAGGCCAATGAAGGAATTCATCGCTCCGGCGAGCCGCTGATCGAAGCCCTTGTTGAGGCAGCACGTGACAAAGGTATCGAGATACTGACAAACCACCCCGTCAGAGATCTTGTCGTCTCTGACGGATGTGTCGTTGGCGTCGAAGCGGGAAAGACCCGAAGAGAGCGAATCCGGGCAAAGGCGGTAATCCTCGCGACCGGTGGCTTCGGAAACGATCCTAACGCTCGTGAGACGCATTTTTCAGCGGCCGAGCAGCTCCTCTACTACGGCGATGAAGGT
>JBDGPQ010000077.1:0-5526 GCA_042219595.1 Haloarculaceae archaeon | reverse complement strand
CGGCCGAGCGTGCGCCGAGCCGGATGTGAATCGATCATCCTCGATCAACCCGCAAATTTCTCCGGGAGCCACGGATCGAGTCACTCTTGCGCCCACGTATATCCCCTCTGGCCTGATAGGTCAACGTGGTACCAGCCTCCCGATCCCCTGAACCTTTTTATAGTTTAAATACGAGGTTTAAAGCGATATGGTCGATCCCAAGGAAACCATCAACATCGAAAACGTCGTCGCGTCGACTGGAATCGGGCAAGAGCTCGACCTCCAGAGCGTGGCGATGGACCTCGAGGGGGCGGACTACGATCCCGAGCAGTTTCCCGGCCTCGTCTACCGTACGCAGAATCCGAAGTCGGCGGCCCTGATTTTCCGGTCCGGCAAGATCGTCTGTACCGGCGCGAAAAGCACCTCCGACGTCCACGAGAGTCTCCGGATCGTTTTCGACAAGCTTCGTGACCTCAATATCGAAGTCGCCGACGAGCCAGAGATCATCGTCCAGAACATCGTCACCTCCGCTGACCTGGGACGCAATCTCAATCTGAACGCGATCGCGATCGGCCTCGGCCTCGAGAACATCGAGTACGAACCGGAGCAGTTCCCCGGCCTGGTGTATCGCCTCGACGAGCCGGATGTCGTGGCGTTGCTCTTCGGATCTGGCAAGCTCGTGATCACAGGCGGCAAGGAACCCAAGGACGCCGAGGAGGCCGTCGACAAGATCGTCTCCCGGCTTGAGGATCTCGGATTACTCGATTCGTAGCTGTAGAGATTCACGTCGGCACACGCCAAAACTCAAACAGCTGTCGTGGCCTTCTGTAGAGATATATACTCAGACTGCAGGGACATCCACTATGCAGCGCCGTGCCCTCCTTTGCACGCTCGGGTCGACAGTGCTCACCGGCTGTCAGATCGGTTTGGATGCGCCGGAATCCGACCCGAGCACGGGTCGCGGGAAATCACCAGAATGTGCAGCACTTGGCGAGCAAATCGGCGATGGGATCAGCGTCTCGAACGCGAGTGTCCAGACATCTGTTCGTCGTCGGACGACCCCGGACTCGTACGACATCTACGCCCCTGCGGACACGCAATTTCTCTTCGTCGAGGTGGATGCTGCGGGCCTCACGACGCCGCCACCCATCTCGGCATTCTCGCTTCACCTCGATGAACGCTCGTTCGATCCAGCAGTCGAGCTCGACGGCGTTGGGATCCGGTCGCTCGTGCACGGGACTCCAGCATACAATCCACCTTCGGCCACTGAATCCCGTTCGTCTGGGTTCCTCGTCTTCGCGTTGCCAATGGGACACGAACCGGTCGAGGGATGGATTGCCGTGGAGTCCGAGCGTGACGAGGTACCCTCCGCGCGCTGGGTATTCACGGACCGCGAACTCGCCGCAGTTGCTCCACCATACCCGGATCTGGAGCTCGTCTCGCTAGATGTTCCCAGGACTGTCTCCGAAGACAGACTCCCGCTGGGAATGGTGATCCGGAATACTGGCGGAGCCAGCGGCGTCTTTCGAGCCGCCATCAACCACATGGGGCCGTTCTATGCCGCAGAGGCCTGGGATATTCCGGTCGCCGCTGGCGAGACCACGGAGGATGCGCACGCGATATCCTACGATTGGGGCAGCTCGGGAGAGGTCCGGTTCAAGGTCGTCTGGCCCGACGGCGGTCGTATCGAAACGGTTCAGGTGAACGGGTAACCGCGAGGCCGGATCATAGGTTCACGACGAGGTATTCGTCACTGCGCTCGACGTCACCCGCCGTCCCGAACGGTCGGCACCGCTCACGGAGCCGGTCCGCCCACCACGCAATCGTGTCAGTCTCGAGATGGACTCGCATGTCGCGGATCTCCGTCGGCCGGAGAACGAGGTTCTCAAGCTCCCCGTTCTCGGCGACATTCAACTCGAAAAGAAAGCTTCGGTCGTTCCGAAGGTCCGGATCGACGCGGTAATCGTCGACGAAGTCTCCACAATCATAGAGGATGAGTCCGTCTTCACGTGGCTCGATCCCCTGGAATACGTGCGCTGAGTGACCGTGGACGATATCGACGCCCTCCTCAAGCAACCATCGGCCGAAGCGCCGATACTGGTCATCGGGAACGGTGACATTATTTGGCCCCCAATGTAGCGATGCGACGACGACATCCACGTCAGCCTCGTGGATATCTCCGAGCACGCCCCGGACCGTCTCCTTCTCATCATCGGCAAGATTCATGTCGAGTCTCGCGACGCCTGGTTCGTCCACGCCTGCTGCGTACTCGGGCGTATTGTCGGTGAAGGCACAGACACCGATTCGCACGCCATTGGCCGACAGAATCGATGGTGACAGAGCGGCCACTTCGTCTGCACCCGCGCCGGCGTTGCTGATACCTGCCTCCTCCAACACGTCGATCGTGTCCAGTAGCGCCGTGGTCTCGTAGTCGAGTAAGTGGTTGTTTGCGAGGGAGCACCAATCCACACCCGCAGTCTTCAGCGCCGGGATGGCCCAGTCGGGATTGGCACGGAAGTGAAACGGCCGCCGGGTTCGCGTCCATTGCTCCCCGCGGGTTGACAGACAGCACTCGAGATTGATCAGTAAACCATCGAGGTGCTGTAGCGGGTCGAGTGCTGTACCCCAGATCTCTTCTGGAGGGCGTCCGCGATACCGCCGGTCGACGTTCCGCCCCAGCATCACGTCCCCCGTGAACCCGATGGTCGGGCTCATACACTCGACAATGCATGCCAATCACAAGAGGCCGCGGGCATCTCGTGACTGGATTGTGAGAAAATCCCATTCGCCGCCACGCACTGTAGGCTGAGTTGCGCTACGCGGTCGGAGGCTCCTGGCGAGTGCTGTACCCGTTTTCTTCGAGATGTTGACGGATCCGATCGACGTGTTCACTTGGGATCGCGCCTTTCGGAGCGAGTTCGGTCCCGTCATCTGTAATGAAGTCGAATTCTGCGGACTCCACCGTGACGTCCCCATCTCCATTATCGATAATCACTTCGACGTGCACCCCATCCATGAATTCGTGGTGCGTGACGGTCTCAGCGGACATCGATCCGTTGTATTGTGATTCATCACCGATATTCGTTTTGGCCGAATATCAACGATGAAATTCAACACAGTGCTGAGCGGGCCAATCCAACTGCGGTTCCCTTCGGATTGATCGTCGATTCGCCGATCTAAATGGGTCCGTGTGGCGGAACCTTCGGCTCGTGCGTTTAAGCCCGTCCGCTGCCTTTCTTCGTTTATGTCCCTCGTTGATCGACTAAAGACAGCCCTCGTCCTCATGAAGGACAGCCTGCTCATCCTCCGACATAATCCAGGACTCATGCTCTTTCCCGTCGTCAGCGGCGTTGCCGGCCTCACCTTTCTCGTAATTTTTCTCGGTATCGCCGTTGGCGCGCTCGGGTTTGGCGTTGGCGGTGGATCGCTTCCCGGGGTCGGTCTCCTCATTCTCCTGGGAATTCTGTATCTCGTGCTGACATTCGTCTCGGTATTTTTCACTGCGGCGCTTGTCCATCAGACGCGGGCCGTGCTCGGTGGCGCTGAACCGTCGCTTCGAGCGGGCATTCGCGGCGCCTGGGATGTCAAGGGCCCGCTGTTCGCGTGGGCGTTGATCAGTGCGACAATCGGTGTGATTCTCAACGCAATCCAAGACTCAAACTCGACGATCGGCCGCATCCTCGCCAGCCTGTTCGGCATTGCGTGGACGTTGATGACGTTCTTCGTCGTGCCGGTGATCGTGTTCGAAGATGTTTCCATACGGGGCATGTTCGAGCGCAGCGCTGGCCGATTCAAGGAAACGTGGGGCGAGACGCCGCTGAGTATCGCTGGCATCGGCCTGCTCTCGTTCCTGCTCGCCATCCCGTTCGCCGTCCCGGGCTACCTGCTGATAACACAGACGGGGTTGCAGCTCCTCGGATTCGCGATTATCGCGATCGGGGTCGCCATCGGTGGCGTCGTCTCACACACGTTCAAAGGGATCGTCAAAACTGCGTTATATCTCTACGCCACCGACGGCCGCCTTCCTGACGAATTCGACGATGTCGACCCATCTGCCCTAACCAGGGCCGACAGTCAGGGCCCCACCGGCGTGACCGGCCAGCGTGGCGGTGGCGTAATCTGAGCGAGTAATGCTCTCGGGAGCAACCACTCCAACTATACGATATAGGCGTAATAAAAGACCATATCGACGGTGTTGATGGGCGACGGGAATCCACGTGCACTGGCTATCGAAGCCATGCATGGTAATCCCATACATAAGAAGCGATTTGAGCTTCAGCTGCGCTTAATGAGAATCCGGTTGATCTGCCCGATACAGATGCCGTGAACTCTCGCAGGCGTAGGTCCCCAGCAGAGTTCACGGGATCAGTTCCCAGAACCATGAACGTACGACAACTCTTTGCCCTCCTCCTGGCTGCTGGGCTACTCATCCCAGCCGCCGGGGTCACGGCTGTCGCACAGGAGAACAGTACACCAGCCCCACCAGACGCTGGCGACAGTGCCGCTGGTGGCGACGGCGCTGAAAGTCATCCTGCAAATTAAACCCGGCTATATATCGACGATAGACATGCCCATCTCGAAATCCAACCCGGAGAATCAGAGACGGTCTCGGTTGTCGTCGAGAATGGTGAAGACGACGCGGTCGAGCTCGACCCACAGTTGTTCATCCCCCCGCGGGGTGAACGACCCATCGACGAAAGTTGGGTTACGATCGAGGAGAGCAATGTAACCCTCGCGCCCGACGAGGAGCGCGAGTTCGAGATCACGGTCTCGGTGCCAGAGGGAGCCGAGCTCAACTCATACCAAGGCGTCGTAGCCTTCACAGACGAGCGGGTGACCTACCCTGGCCAGCCGCCACGGCCCGTCCACGGTGTCTCACTCCATGTCGATGTGTGGAAGCCGCCGACGGTCCATGTGTCGACCCAGCATCCACAGTACGCGCAGGTGCAGGCGGGCGAATCGTTCACACGTGAAATCGTCATTGAAAACAGCGGTGACGAAGCAATTCCGGTGAATCCCCAGCTCGTAACTGAGAACCGCCACAGGCACATGCCACATGACGAGCGGGAAACGCTGGAGCGGTCGTGGCTTGAGATCGATGCGCCGTCAGAAGTTGCACCGAATTCCACCGAAACGGTGACGGTGACCGTTTCACCGCCAACAGACGCCGAGCGCGGCGATTATCACGCCGAGATCGATCTCGGTCTGAAGGACCCAGCTCGGCCGGACCGGAGCACGTACTGGCAGGAGGTTGGGATTCGCTTCCAAGTGTGGTCACCACCTGAGGAACCGTTCGAGACTTCGTTCGATGTCAGCGAGGCGACTGAGCACCTCGAGCTCGAACTTTCGACCGGCCATCGGCCCGCAAATACCGACGAGCCACCCGCATTCGATGTCACATTCGTGTCACCGGACGGCGAGGAGATCGACGGCCAGCGCGTTGCTGTCGTGAATAGTGGTGGCGTCAGTCTCGGCGACGAAGGACCACGGGCACTCGACTCCGAGGGGCCCTACTCGGCTGACGGCGAGGATCGTACCTTCCGGTAT
>JBDGPQ010000002.1:0-5562 GCA_042219595.1 Haloarculaceae archaeon | reverse complement strand
GCCCCCGGAGCTGCGAGGTGTCCTTCCCTTTGCGATCGCGGATCGGACGCCGCGACACTTCCGCGTCCCCGATGCAGCCGTCACGAACGGTCCACTAACTGGCGTCGCGGAGATACTCGTTGGGGTCGAATCAGCAGGGGAGCCCACAGAGTGGTTCCAACGACTGCATGACTTTCCGACGCCAATCCAAATTTCGACCTCACTGGCTGCGGACGTGGCGACCTTCCCCGGCCAGCCAGTGTCATTCATCGAACCCGACTCGGGGTCGACGCTCGCTCGGCGGTTCGATCAAACCGGTCAACAACCACTCGCATTCCTCCTCTCGGCCCCGGACTTCGATACAGCCGGCGACCAGTTCATCCTCACCGACGTCGGAGAATGGGCCGATCGCCGTCTGGCCTGGTTCGATGCCGATCCGTTGCAATCTGCTGTAGGTATCCTTGAGACGCCGTGAACGCTTGCACCTGGCCACACCGTTGTCGACGGAACGACGGTTGAGGAGGATGGGGAGGAGATAGTCAGTGCGGGCCGCTCGCGATCGGCGAGTAGCCTATTCTCCAGGCGCATCCAGGAGAGATCGATAATTAGCAACTCGTTGACTGCTTAATCTGGCACGGCATGCACTCCGGACTCCGCCATCAGCCAGACAGTGACCGTGCCAGCCACACCCAGCCCGATAGCAAATACGAAAAGGACTGCATCAACGCCGGTTGTGGCGACCAGCTCCCCAGCGACGACCGGAGCGACGAACGAGCCAAGCCAGCCTGCGACGCTTGCCAGCGAAACGGCGGTCCCCGCGACGCCTGGGGCCACGAACTCCTGGATAGACTGGTACATCAGCCCGATCTGGAGCTGAATGAACACCCCGGCCAGAACGAGCATCAGCACCAGCACCGCCACAGTGGTGCTGTAAAGCATAGCGATGGAAAGTGCGGTAGCACCAGCGAAGGAGACGGCGAAAACGGGTCGGCGCCGCCGGCCGAGCAGGCTATCCGAGAGCCACCCGCCGGTCGGTCGAGCCAGGATTCCGATAGCTGGAAAGAGGGCAACGAAAGCACCACTATCCGCAACCGAGACGCCGAACTGGCGCGTGATGTATGTCGGCATCCAGGAGTTGAACACCATGTACAGCGAGTAGCCAAGGATCGTCACCACGAGGACCATCCAGACGTTTCGATTGCGGAGGACCGCTCTGAATGCAGCACGCGTTATCGGCTCGGTGGTTGGCCGAAACCTCACAACCCGCCCCGCAGCGATGTAGAATGCAAGCGCCATCAGCAGTACCAATGTTCCGAACACCGGGAACACGCCGGGCCATCCGACCACCGTGGCAATGCGAGGCGCACCGAGCTGGCCGAGTGCATAGCCGGCTGGATACCCAGAAATGACGATCGATGTCGCCGTTGCTCGCCTCGAAGGTGCCACCGTACTCGATGCAACATTGATGCACGTCACCCACAGGATGAACATCCCCACACCCGCGAAGAGCCGTGAACCAATCAGCATCGGAACGTTCCCTTCACTCGCAGCAAACCAATCCGCTACACTCCCAGCGAGAAGAACAATAGCTGCGGCCGGAATGGCTGTTCGGTGCTCAACACGGTCCAAAGCGAGCCCGACGGGAATTCCGATGACCGTTGCGGCGACTTGCGGCATCGAGACGAGAGCGGCTGCCGTGGCTTCAGTAATATCGAGGTCCACGATCACGAGCGTAAGGACGCTGGCTGGAGTGATCAGATATGCACCGACGAACAGCAGCACGAGCCAGCCCGCGGCGAGAGTCAGAAGCCGCCATGCCGACTCATCGTCGCTGCCGGAATCGGCCGTCGAATCGGTGTCCAATATGTGATATCGTGAGACAAATTCGAATAATTGCATCGGTCTCACCGTGGAGAGGCGAGACCCCAACCTACTAGTGCGGGCTGGAGCGTTGGTGGCGCAATGGCTGGCCCCCGGATCGGCGTCGACGTCGGAGGCACGTTCACCGATGTCGTCTTGGAACAACCCGGCACTGCCGGGCTCGAACATACGAAAGCGCCGAGTACGCCCGAGAATCCGGAGCGAGGTGCGCTTGTCGGTATTCAAAAGATCCTCGACCAAACCGGAGTCACACCCGGCGATATCTCGGCTGTCGTGCACGGCACGACAGTTGCAACCAATGCAATCATCGAGCGAGAAGGTGCCCGGACCGGCATGATCGTCACCGAGGGCTATGGCGATCTCCTTGAGATTCGCCGGCAGACCCGGCCACATATGTACGACTTCCGCGACCAGCGGGAGCCACCTGTGGTGCCACGAGAGCGAGTCCATGAGGTGGGCGGACGGCTACTGGCAGATGGATCGGAACGGGATCCACTGGACGATGACGAGATCGACGCGGTGATCGATCAGTTACTCGACCAAAACGTGGAGTCGATCGGCGTTTCATTGCTCCACTCCTATCTGAACCCATCCCATGAGCGGCAGGTCGGCGATCGACTAGCCGAACGGACTGATCTGCCGGTCTCATTATCCGTCGATATTCTGCCGGAGTTCAAAGAATACGAGCGAACGAGCACGGTTGCGCTGAATGCATACCTGCGGCCAGTGATGGACGAGTATATCGATGCCATGGAGGCGGGCATTGCGGAATTGGGGATCGACGCGACGTTGGCGATTATGCAGTCCAATGGTGGGATGATGACTGCGGATGCGGCGCGGTCGAACTGCGTTCAGACGATCCTCTCTGGCCCCGCGGCAGGCGCCGGCTCGGGCCAGCTATTCGTCGATGATGGTAACTTCGTGACCGCGGACATGGGCGGGACGAGCTTCGATGTCGGTCTCTCGATCGATGGCGAGCTACAGTACAAGACAGAAGAAGAGCTCTCCGGCCACATCGTCCGCGCGTCAATGGTCGATGTCGACACGGTCGGAGCTGGCGGCGGCTCGATCGCATGGATCGACGCCGGCGACGCGCTTCGGGTGGGCCCGCGATCGGCCGGCGCCGAACCCGGACCAGTTGCGTATGACCGCGGTGGTACTGAGCCTACCGTCACCGATGCTCATGTCGTTCTCGGCCGGCTGAATCAGGAAGCGCTCCTTGGGGGAGAGATGGCTATCGACCTCGAGGGGGCGCGGGAGGCCGTGCGCTCACGGATCGCCGAGCCACTCGGGCTCTCACTCGAGGCAGCAGCACAGGGCATCATCGACGTTGTAAATGCGACGATGGTGAAGCGTATGCGCGTCGCGACGGTCGAACGCGGTCTCGATCCGCGTGAATTCACCTTGATCAGTTTTGGCGGGGCAGGACCACTCCATGCTGCCGAACTCGCTGCCGAGCTTGAGATGCACCGGGCGGTGATTCCGAAAGCTCCGGGTGTGAATTCTGCGGTCGGTTTGCTGGGCGCAAATTATCGGATCGATCGCTCGGAGACGTTTCTCGAGACGCTGGACTCGATCGATTCCGGAGCACTGCGAACCAAATACAGCGAGCTGGAATCTGAGGTCATCGACGCGCTCGTGAGCCAGGGACAGGACCGAGCAGACATCGTCCTTGGGACGGCTATGGCGGTGCGGTATCAGGGCCAGGGTTATGAACTCGATATCGAGATCGACCCCGAGGAACTCGAAACGGGGGCCCAGGAGACGATCGCGAAACGGTTTGCCGCAGCTCACGAACGGGAATTCGGCTTTAGTCGGCCGGAGGAAGCCATCGAAATCGTGACGCTCACCGTCACCGGCGTCGTCGAAACGGCGTCACCCGATCTGGTCGAGAATTCGAATGGCACCGGAGACACACCGGAGGCCAGAACCAAACGATCCGTCCACGTCGACGGCGAGCGACTTTCTGTACCGATCTACGATCGGAGCGCATTGGACGTTGGCACCACCCTGTCCGGTCCCTCCGGAGTATAATCTTACAGTCGACGATGCGGCCAACCTGGTGATCCAACACGAATGAGCGGGAGTACCGACACCGACCCCGTCACGCTCGAAATCTTCCGGAATGAGGTCGACTCGGTGGCCGAGGAGATGATCGCCGCGCTGATTCACACCGCGTACTCGACCAACATCAAGGATCGTCAGGACGCCTCATGTGCAATTTACACTGCTGACGGCGAGATGATCAGCCAGGCTGCTCGCGCAAGCCCGACGCATACGGGGACGATGAAGTTCACGGTCGATCAGGTCACCGAGAAATTCGACCCGGCCGATATGCAGCCTGGTGACGTATATGCATACAATACACCGTACCCCGTCGGCCCGCACCATCTCAACGATGTGGCGGCGGTCGCGCCAGTGTTTCATGACGGCGAGGTAGTCGCGTTTACGGCCTCGCAAGCCCACTATGTCGACGTCGGAGGCATGGAGCCGGGAAGCATGCCGTTCGGTGCGACGGAGATCTATCAGGAGGGGCTCCAGATCCCGGCCGTCCGATTGTTTGCGGCGGGTGAAGTCGTCGAGGACGTCTGGGACCTCATTACGCAGAACGTGCGCACTGGCCGTGTGACCGAGGGAGACCTCTGGGCACAGCAGGCCGCCGCAAATACGGCCAATGAGCGGCTACATGACCTGATTGGGTCCTATGGTATCGACTAAGTCCAGCGCCATGTCGAGTCCGTGATCGCCTATGCCGAGCGGAGAATGCGTCGGAGTATCGACGAGACACTCCCGGACGGCACGTATACCTTCGAAGATGTTGTCGAAGGCGATTCCATCGATGATCGAGATATCCGTATCCATGTCGAGATCACCGTCAACGGTGACGACGTAACGGTCGATTTCAGCGAGTCGAACGACCAGGTTCGCGGGCCGATGAACTACAATCCCTCCGCGGTGATCGCATGTGTCAATTTCGCGTTCCAGGCGATCGTCGACCCGAGGATGCCGACCAATGCGGGGACGATCCGACCACTCGATGTGGTGACGCGTCGAGGATCAGTTCTCGAGCCCGAGTACCCAGCGCCGGTTTGTTCCGGTGGGATGGTCACGTCACAGCGGATCGTGGACGTCATCTTCGGGGCTTTGCAGGACGCCGTCCCAGAGCGGGTCACCGCGGCGTGCTCCGGAACGAAGAACAACGTCAACATCGGCGGCGTCAATCCAGAGACGGGTGAGTACTTCACGTATGTCGAGACGTATGGCGGTGGTCAAGGCGCCATGCACGACCTGGACGGCATGGATGGCGTCCACACCCACATGACGAATACGCATAACGCTCCAGCGGAGGTCCTCGAGCACACGTATCCGTTCGTCATCGAGGGGTACTCGCTGGTCGAAAACTCGGAGGGTGCCGGGCGTCACCGAGGCGGATTGGGACTGCGGCGGGACATCCGATTCCTGCTCGACGAGGTGCGGATCACGCTGAATTCGGATCGGCGCGACGTCACGCCCTGGGGCATCGACGGCGGGCATAACGCACGCGGCTCGCGATGTCGTATCATTCACTCGGATGGCACGGTCGAGACGATGTCGTCGAAGTTCTCGACGCGGGTCGAGGATTACGGCGCGCGGATGGTGATCGAGACCCCGGGTGGGGGCGGCTGGGGCGACCCAACAGAGCGACCGCCTGAACGGGTCGAG
>JBDGPQ010000098.1:0-5572 GCA_042219595.1 Haloarculaceae archaeon | reverse complement strand
TTCCGTGAGTCACGGGGCTTTCTCGACGCGGACGTTCGATCGATACTCGAAACAGATGCCGCATTTTTCGAACATTACCTCGACATTTCTTCCATCCCAGCTCGAACCGGCGCCCTGGACCCGGTGATGCGATCATTGATCGCGGTCGCTGTCGACGCCGCCGGGACGACACTCTACACTCGAGGCGTGCGGACACATGTTCGGACGGCCCTCGAAAGGGGCGCGACCCCGGAGCACGTCGCAGGAGTGATCGAGATCGCGAGTATTCTCGGCTCGCATACGCTCATCGAGAGCGCGGGGATCCTCCTCGAAGAGGCCGAACGACGCGGCGTGCTCCCCGACGATCGCTAGATGGTTCGGCCGAGTCGTGCCCCGTGGTGGATCGCACCGTAAAGGTCTGCTGGCGTTTCCGCATCGCCGATCACATGAGCGTCAGGAACGTCGAGTTGACGGGGATTTCGCTCGCCGGCAAGCACGACCGTCTCGTATGGAATCGACCGCTCTGCCCCTTCCGCGGTCACAATCTTCGCCGCATCGTTTCCTACCGCCAGGAGAGTGGCATCCTCGAGCAGATCGATCGTGCGGCCGTGTTCATCAAGTGTCACAAGTAGTCGGTCACGCGTTGTAACATTGTTTGGCTCGTCGGAGAACCGCTCGGGGAGGAATCGTCCTGTTGAAACGATGGTGACTGTGGCGTCCCGATCGGCGAGGTACTCCGCGACGTCAAGGGCGATCTCTGACTGGCCATACACCACAGCGTCGCGGGCGTCATCATGGTCACCCAGCAACACATCCCGTGGCGTCCCCACCCGGCCGGCGGCGATGGCATCGGAAAGGCCCTCGATGCTGGGGACTGCCGTCTCCGAGCCGGTTGCGAGTACCACCGCGTCTGCGTCAAGGGCGGTGATGTCCTCGGCCTGGAGCGAGGTGCCGGTTTCAACCGTTACGTCACTCCGATTGACTGTAGTGGTGAGGAATCTCAACAACTCAGCGTACTCCGTTTTGCCCGGTGCCTGCTGAGCCCAGCGGAGCTGACCGCCCAACCTGTCGGCAGCTTCGTACACAGTAACATCGTGACCCCGCTTCGCTGCCCAGCGCGCACACTCGAGACCCGCGGGGCCGCCACCGACGATCGCAACCCGTCGCGGATCATCGGCCGGTTGGATCGCATCGCCCTCTCGTCCGACCAGTGGATTGACCGTACACGAGACCGGCTGACCGTTCGTGAGATCGCGACACCCCTCCATACCCCCAACGCACCGACGAATGCGGTCGAAATCGCCGTCTCGGGCCTTCCGGACGAAGTGCGGGTCGGCGAGATGTGCGCGCCCCATTGCGGTCAGATCGGCTTTCCCCTCTGCGATCAGGTCGTTCGCAAGCTCAGGATCATTGATCCGTCCAGCGGCGATCACCGGCACATCGACTGCTTCACGCACAGTCGCCGCATAGTCGGCATAGATCGCGCGGTCATCGTGGCCGTTGATAACGATATGTCCGTTATTCCAGACGTGCCCGGCGGTGACGTGCAGTGCATCCGCGCCGGCAGTCTGGAGTCGGTGGGCGATCCTGGCCGCTTCAGGCGGCTCGATGCCACCGTCAAGAAACTCGTGACCGGCGATCCGAAACCACACTGGGACCGACGGGTCGACCACCTCACGGACTGCCGCGAGTAATTCCCTCGCGAACCGGGTCCGGCCCTCAAGATCCCCGCCATATTCATCATCACGCTGATTTGTGCGCGGTGAAAGGAACTGCTGGACGAGATAGCCGGACGCGCCGTGGATCTCGATGCCATCGAAACCGGCCTCTTGTGCACGCTTGGCCCCAGCCGCGAAATCCGTGACGAGCTCCTCAATCCGCGTTCGCGAAACCCGCTCGGCCCGGCGCCCATCCGGCAGGTCGATCGGCGACGGACACAGTGGCTCGACCTCATCGGCAGTTGCACGATGGACATTCAGCTGGACGGCTAGCGGCGCGCCGGCCGCATGAACGGCGTCCACGACGCTCGAGAGGCCTCCGATGTATGAGTCGTCGACGAGCAGGTGTCGCTGGGGGTGGCGCTCGCACGGATACGTGGATTCGAAAATGATCAAGCCCGTCCCACCGCGGGCGCGTTCCACGAAATACTCGCGGCCGCGATCCGTGACATACCCGTCATCGGTGGCAAACCGCGTGACCATGGGCGGCATCACAACTCGGTTATCGAGGGCGAGGTTGCCAATAGAGATCGAATCGAAGAGGGCGTCGAGCATTGGCCCGGTTGAGGCATCGTCGGTAGTAAGAATTGTCCGTATCGACTCAGAACGCCGGAATGACTTCATCAGCGAAGAGCTCGATCGAGGCGTGAGCATCATCGACCGGCATCCCCGGCCACCGATGGCGCATGACGACGTGATTCACGTCGAACGCCTCTTGATAGCCCTCGAGTTCCTCGATGACGGTCTGAGGAGACCCGATGACGAAGCGATCCTCAATGAACTCCTCGAAGGCGTCGTCCGCCGACCCCATGGCATCGCCACCGCCCCAATTCTGGTACGTGTCATACTTCGCAGAAAGCGACGGTAGGGCAAGTTCACGCGCCCGCTCGTCGGTGTCAGCGACATATACCTCCCGCCGGATTGGTCGCTCGGTGGGCCTATCGACGAGGGAATCCTCGTAGACAGCGTATTGGTCACGAACATCAGACCGCGGTGACCGCGCGTCGATCAACCAGGCATCTCCGAGATCGGCCGCGCGGCGGATTGCCGGCGGCGCAGTGCCGCCGACCCAGACGTCCGGCCCACCATCCTGTACTGGTTTCGGGTTGATCGATACTCCATCGAAATCGAAGATCCTGCCGTCGTATGAAACGCCGTCGTCATGCCAGAGGCGATGGGCGATCTCCAGTGTCTCGGTGGTTCGCTGTCCCCGCTCAGCTTTGGGAACGCCCATAATGTCGAATTCTTCCTGTCGATACCCGACACCGCCTCCGAAGATAAGGCGGCCGTCTGAGAGCACATCCAGCGTCCCAAGCCGCTCCGCGAGTTGGACCGGATTGTGTAACGGCACGAGACAGACGGCCGTACCGATCCGGACCTCGTCAGTTATCGCGGCGAGGTGGGGAAGCACCTGAAAGTTATCGAGGTAGACATCTTCGGTGAAATGGTGCTCGCCAACGAACAGCGAATCGTACCCGAGGTCCTCTGCAAGGCGGGCTGTCGACCGTAACTCCTCAGCACAGGTTCGCGAATCGCGATCCGCGCTATGCTGCGTGAGGAGCATCACACCAAAGTCCATGGACATGACGGGGAGAAACCCCAGGCGCGAGCAAATGGATTGCGGTTACCGACGAGTAATACCCTCAAGCACGCCCTTCAGATAGCCCACAGTGAACGCGTGGCCCCGCGGGCCGCCAAGCTTCATCGGCTCCTCGCCAACGACTTGTGGCACGTGATCGGGTGTCATGACGCCCGAGAAGCCTGCGTCGTCTAGGGCTGCCATGACATCATATGCGGCAAAATTCGACTCGGGATCGTCGAGAAACGTCTCCGTGAATCGTGGGAGCGTTCCGATAACGTCTCGAAAATGCACATACGCGATATCGTCGCCGAAGTGGTCGATGATCGCAGGAACATCCTCACCCATCTCCGACCAGCAGCCCACACAGAATTTCAGGCCGTGATTGTCAGACGGGACGATCGAAAGTGCACGGTCGAAGGCTTCACGCGAGCGGAAGAGCAGCGGGACGCCCCCAAGCTCCTCTATCGGCGGGTCGCTTGGGTGGGCCGCGAGCGTCACGCCCCACTCCTCGGCGACCGGCAGCACGGCTTCCAGAAACATTTCATAGCGATCCCACAACTCGGCTTCGCTCGGCGGATCCGCCATAATCGGCTCGTGATCGACCGCATCACCGTTGAAGGCTGTCGTTCGCGCGCCACCACGAACCGTGGCATCACGGCTAGTCCGGCCAACGCCGCTCGGGGGAAGCCCGCTGTATCCGAGAATTGGAATCCCGACTCGGCCGAGGTTCCGGACCGTCTCCCGGACCCCCTCGATGAGACGTTCACGCTCAGCACTGTCGGCAAGGAGGATTTCGTACAAGGGGCGGGGGAGCATCTCGATTGCTGTGAGGCGGAGTCCCGCGTCCTCAACGCGGTCGCGGCGCCGACGGAGCTGGTCGTACCCCCACTTATCCGCGCGGGGAATCGCTCCCGTCCGATCTTCAAACGGCCAGGGCATAATGAGGAGATCTTCGACGCCGAGTTGGCGGACGAATGAGAGGCGATCCGACTCGAGCGATCGGTACGTTCCCCAGCCGACGCGCAGGGGTAGGTCATCGAAGACGGCAAGCCGATCACGATCCGGTTCCGCTGCGGTGCTCATATTGGCGCTACACCGAATACCGCCAAATAGGACCCGGTCGATTCAACGCCGCTCCAATCTCACCTGGTTAGTGAGGGACGGTGGCGGCGCTTCTTTACACCCGGGATCGAGAATACCGGTATGCTCGACGGACGGACTGCGCTTGTGACCGGCTCGAGCCGGGGCATCGGCCGCGCCATCGCCGAGGCATTCGCCAACCGGGGTGCTGACGTGGCAGTCAATCACCTCGATGACAAGAATGGAGCCGCCGCGACGGTCGCGGCGATCGAATCGGCAGGCGGTGAGGCCATCGCCGTGGAGGCCGACGTTGCCGATCCCAAAGCTGCCGCAAACCTTGTCGATCAGACTCGTGAGGCTCTGGGCCCAATCGATATACTTGTCAATAATGCTGGTATATTCCCCCGGAAATCCTGGGCTGAGATGGAGCCGGAAACCTGGAATCGCGTCCTCGGTGTGAATCTCGGCGGGCTCTTCAATGTCTCACGGCAGGTCCTGCCCGTGATGGCCGATCGGGGTGACGGCTCGGTCATCAATATCGCGTCAACCTGGGGGCTCCAGGGCGGCACTGTTGACGCTGCCTATACGGCCTCGAAGGGCGGGATTATCGCGGTGACACGACAGTTATGTCACGCCTTTGCAGACGAGGGGGTGCGAGTTAATGCCATCTCCCCAGGGGCAATACGCACTGACCTCAATGCCGACTTACGGGAAGATCCAGATTATATCGCGGACGTGCGGGAGGCCGTCCCAGCTGGCCGCTTTGGCGAGCCCGAGGATGTCGCGGGTGTAGCTGTATTCCTTGCAAGTCCACTCGCGGAATACGTCCACGGGACGAACGTCGTTGTGGATGGTGGCGTGACCGCGTAGCAAGGGTAGGGAAGCACCTTCAAGCGAATTCCGTAACTCAGGTCTATGGTTGGACATAATTCAGTCACCACCGGAGTTAGAACGTCGAAAATCTGCTGTACCTGTCGGCCTGACCGATTGGGCATTGCACCCCTTCCAGGCTCGCACGGATATCGATCTGGAATAAGACACCCTGATTCAGGATCATCCTAATACCAGACTCGTGGCGTCGAACGCCACGGTCTCGCAACTCGCTGATGCAGTCCGCGAGATTCCTGTTCCCATCGACCAGGCTGGTGTCCTCAGTGACCAGTTCGACTGCTCGATTAATCATGCATGGGAATCGCTGACAGGCTGAAACGAC
>JBDGPQ010000057.1:0-5605 GCA_042219595.1 Haloarculaceae archaeon | reverse complement strand
ATAGAGACATGCCGCCGCATCGGCACCGAGCCGCTGGCCGAGCGCTAGTTGGCCGGCCTCTTCGCGAGCCGTTCCGGACCGGAGGTGTTCGAGTGTCCCGGCAGCGGCGTGGTACTGGTAAAAGCCATCCTCGAGCCCATCGATTCCGTTGGCGATACAATAGCAGTCGAGGAATTCGAACGGGCGGCTGGTTTCCGCCCGGACATCAAGCGGGAGACCGCGAACAGCTCGATCGAGCACAGTCGAGAACGTTCGAAACGGTATGGGTTCGCGGACATATTCACGACAAGAACCACGTCGGTGTATGGTCTCGTCGAGCGGCCGTGCGGTGGCGCTCTCAGGGGCCTCGGGCTCGAGTTGGACCCCCGTATCGGCACCCGACCCCCGACCATCGACTGGCCGCGGTCCGCGGTCTCGCCACGCTGAAACTGCGTCTCCATCGGCGAGCGTACTGCTCCGCCAGGCGTCGTAGATCAGCGGATACTCGATCGGGTTCGAATCGAGCGGTGCTTTCTCGGGATCGATCGGCTCGACGCTCAGTTCGTTTCCACCAATAGGCGTGCCGGTACCGATGGCGACGAGTTCCAGTGGTGCGCACCATTCTGGATCCAGACCAAGCAGCGCTGTCACATCATCATCGGCAAAGCCGGTCACGACCTCGGCGGGGAGGTCGAATCCCCTGGCGGCCGCAAGCAAATTTGCGAGGATCGTCCCCGAGTCCCAGAAGGCGTGCCGATAGGTTCGTGCCTCGTATTTCCAGGCGTTCCGCCACCACGTCGATGTCGCGATCATCGTAACTGGCGCCGATTGCACCGATTGGGCGCACGTCGCTGTCGCCAGATTGCCACGGTAGTCACCGTTCCGGAGGCGTTCGAGGGTATCGGTCCGCGGATCATAGTGGTACACCCCCGCTTCGAGGTCCTCGATGTCTCCACAGACGGCGTATAGGTCGATGTGGTACAGGGCGCCTGTACAGGCAGCCGCTCGGAACTCGTGTTCATGGCCATGGCGACTGATCGTTTTCGTAATGCCAGCTGCGTAGTAACACAAGGCGAGGAGTGTCTCCAATCCGAGGTTGCCGGTTCCGTTCCAGTCGGCGCTCGCGATGGCCTGTAGCGCAGGCATGGATGGGCCGGGTATCTCTCTGTTGGCACCGAACCGAGGAAGTCCACGGTAGATCGTATCTGGTCGGGGCTTGTTTTCGAAGTCCAGGCTGGCGCCACGGACACTCCGCGGTGTATGCTTCGTCCGTTCGTGATACTCGATCGCGGAGACCCCCTGGCTCATAACCGCCGTTGGGACTCGAGCCTCAAGGATCCCCGATGTTCGAGGTCTCAGCCGGCGAGATCCGCCGTACCGAATCGGTAGTATGCGATCGCAAGCGGTCCGATAAGCCAGCCGGCAAAAACGGTGACACCAAGAAGCGGGCTCGCTGGCGGGGCACCGACGAAGGGCTGGAAGCTTGACACCAGCTCCGGACGCAGCAGTTCGACGACATTGCGAAGCGCTGCATGCGGCGTTGCCTGGAGATACAGATCGATGGCCGCGGGTGGGAGCCGTGGCAGGGACAATTGGACAAGGATCACGTCGATCAATTGCGGCAGCAGCTCCCACACTCTGAAGCCAAATAGCACGAAGGCGAGGAACGCAAGGCCAGCAGCCCGCGAGGAGTGCCGACAATTCGCTGAAATCCCCACACCGATCGAGACGAATACCACCATCATGGCGAGCCCAAAGCCGAGCAGGCTGAGGATCTGTGGTGCTGCTGGCATCCCGCCTGTTAGTGCACCCCCGATTACTCCCGCGAGCACGGCGGCCGTCACCGAGAGTCCCAGTATGGCCACACGGCCCAGGACGGCGCCGAAGACGATCTCTGCCCGGGAAAACGGTAACCCCAGCAGGACTTTGAGTTCACCGGATTCCCGTTTCGAGACGATGACACTGTAGGATAGATAGATTCCGATAAGCGGTCCGAGAAACAGCAGTGCCCCGAGCAACGTGGCTGCGAGCACTGAGGCACGGGACCCGATTGCGCCACCTACGATGTACCCGATTCCGAATCCGACCACCGCAAACACCACTACTGTCACCGGAAGCTGTCTGGTCCGGACCCCGTCCATTAGATCCTTCCGAGCGTGAATGCTGAGACGGCCCATCAGTTCTCCGCCTCAGTGTACGCCACGAAGAGATCCTCGAGCGAGCGATCGACCGATCTGACATTCTCGACCGTCGTTCGCTCGTGTGCTCGGTGCACGACCGCTGCTTTTGCAGCGTCGGTACACGTGATACGGAGACTGGAATCCTGCCGGGTGATCGCAGATACACCGCCGATGGATTTCAATTCTTCAACTAGTCCTTCGATTCGTCCGGTAATCACCAACTCGAGGTATCCGGCCTGCCCTGGCGATGATCGGAGCCCATCGATCGAGTCAACGGCGATCATCTCACCATTTTGAATGATTCCCACACGGTCAGCGACGGCTTCTACCTGTTCGAGAATGTGCGAGGAGAAGAAGACCGTCGCTCCCCGCTCTTGCTCCTCGGTGATGATCTCTCGCATCCGCCGCGCACCGTTCGGGTCCAAGCCGGTCGTCGGTTCGTCAAGGATCAATAGCTCCGGTTTCCCTGAGAGCGCCATCGCGAGCATGAGTCGCTGGGCCATTCCCGTCGAGTATTCTGCGACCGGCCGCTCAGCAGCATTGAGCATGCCGACGCGTTCGAGCAATTCGGCAGCGCTGTCCTCGGCGTTCTTGCTCTGGATGGCGAATTCGACTTGGCGGCGCCCGGTCATGGAGTCGATTGGACCAAACCTATCCGGGAGGATGCCAGTCCGCTCTCGAATCGCGACGCTATTCGCCTCGACATCGTACCCGAGCACTTCTCCCGAGCCAGCGGTCGCCCGGATGTAGCCGAGCATCACATCGATGGTGGTGGACTTGCCCGCCCCATTCGGACCGAGAAATCCAAATACCTCACCGCGCTCGACCCTGAGGTCAAGGTCATTTAACGCGGTCACATCACCGAATCGCTTGGTGATGCCATCGAGCTGAATCGCCGACACGTCCCGACCAATCCTCGCGCCAGTCAAAGCTCTTCTGTGACATGTTCGACTCTCGTGGCGCACTCGTCGTCGGTCTGCACTGCAACGAAGAATCCATTCCGCCCAGCAAATCCGCACCGACTTGTGTCCGGTATCCGATGCAGAGCACATGGGTGAACACGCGATATTGGCCGATCTGTTCTCGCCGGAACGTGTCGCCGTGGTGGGAGCGACGGATCGGGCCGGATCGGTGGGACGGGCACTCATTGAGAATCTCGAACGATACCGGGGTGAACTCTTGCCAGTCAATCCCGACAGAGATGAAGTTCTCGGGGAGCCCTGTTTTCATGCGATTGCAGATCTACCGAACCCGCAGTCGATCGATCTCGCCGTCGTGGCCGTCCCGGCGCCAGCTGTCGTTGAAGTGCTCCGTGAGCTCGGAGAGGCAGGGATTCGCACTGTGGTCGTTATCTCGGCCGGATTCAGTGAGGTCGGCGATGCCGGGCGCGAGCGTGAGGATGCGCTCATCGATGTCGCAGAGCAATACGAGTTACGTCTGGTCGGGCCAAATAGCGTCGGTGTCCTGAGTATTCCGGACGGTCTCAACGCGACCTTTGCCCAGGGTCGACCACCAGCTGGGAGTATTTCGCTAATGAGCCAGTCGGGAGCCTTCATCGCAGCAGTGCTGGGGTGGGCAACTCAGCACGACGTTGGCTTCCGGCACGTCGTCTCGCTGGGGAATGAGGCGGTCCTCGACGAAGTGGACTTCATCGAAGCGTGGGGCGCTGATCCGGATACCGACGTGATCCTGGCGTATCTCGAGGACATCAATAATGGTCGACAGTTTGTCGAGCGAGCACGCGACGTAACCAGCGATACCCCGATCGTCGTGCTCAAGTCGGGTCGCACTGCAGTCGGCGCCGAAGCCGCTGCTTCGCATACTGGCTCGATGGCTGGCAGCGACCGGGCCGTCGACGCCGGTCTCAATGAGGCCGGCGCGATCCGCGCATCGAACGTGCGGGAAGCGTTCGATACGAGCCGCGCCCTCGCCGGCCAACCACTGCCTGATGGGGATAATGTAGCCGTCGTGACCAATGGTGGCGGCCCCGGCGTCCTCGCCGCGGACGCGATCGGCGATTCCCGCCTGTCTCTTGCCACATTCGATGCGGATCTCCGAGCGGATCTCGAAGAGATGCTCCCGGATCAGGCGACACCGGCAAATCCGCTCGACATCATCGGCGACGCAGACCTGGACCGGTTTCGTCGCTGTCTCGACCACGTCCTTGCGAATGACGCAATCGACGCGGCAGTGGTGATGTCGATCCCAACCGCGCTTTTCGAGTTTCCAGATCTCGCAGACGTGATCGGATCGCTGAGTGACCGACACGACACGCCCGTTGTGACGTGCTTGATGGGCGGGAGCGAGGCCACGGACGCCGAAACCGTGCTCCGATCGTACGGGATTCCCAATTACTTCGATCCGGCCGAAGCGGTCCCGAGCCTTGCGACCCTTGCGGACTACCGTGACATTCGAGATCGTCCGGTCCAGACTGCCACCGAATTTGCGGTTGATCGCCAGCGCGTCGAGGATATGCTTCTGGCGGCGGCAGAGCGCGGACAAGAATATCTCGGCGTCGAAGCGATGGAGATTCTCGATGCCTATGGAATCTCTACCCCCGCCAACGGGCTCGCCACGTCGGCTGAGGAGGCAGTTCACATTGCCGACCAGATCGGCGGATCGGTTGTGCTGAAGCTCGTCAGTCCGGACATTATCCATAAGTCGGACGTCGGGGGAGTCGCCGTCGGTGTGCCACCTGGGGATGTGGATGCAGAATACGAGTCGATGGTGAAACGAGCCCGCGAGCACGATTCCGACGCCGAGCTATTGGGTGTTCACGTCGAGGAGCTTGTCGATCTCCCCGAGAGTACCGAGACCATCGTCGGCGTGACACGGGATCCGCAGTTCGGTCACCTCGTGATGTTCGGCCTTGGTGGCATCTTCGTCCAGGTGTTCGAGGATGCCATCTTCCGGCTGGCGCCGGTGACGGAGCGTGAGGCCCGCGAGATGACGACACAAATCCAGGCGGCGCCGATGCTTCACGGTGCCAGAGGCCGCGATCCGGCAGACATCGATGCGATCGTCGAAACGATCCAGCGGATTTCCCAACTCGCGACCGACTTTCCTGCAATCGCCGAACTCGACGTCAATCCACTCGTTGTCTCTCCCGACGGGGTATCGGCCGTGGACTTCCGACTGCGGTTCGACGCAGCTGAACTCACTGGGGACCGGTAAGGAGAGACAGTGCAGATATCAGCGTCTGGGAATCCCCGCGCAATGTAAGGCAAGCGCGGACGGAGGGTGGATATGTACGAGCGGATTCTCGTGCCGACTGATGGGAGCGAACCGGTGCAAGCGGCGATCGAGCGTGCAATCGACCTCGCCACGACCTACGATGCTGCGCTGCACACCGTCTATGTCGTCGATACAGCGATCGGAGCCGATGCCGGGATCGGCCCGCTTGAGGCGCTTGAAACGGCGGGCGAGCACGCGATCGAGGAGGTCAT
>JBDGPQ010000166.1:0-5607 GCA_042219595.1 Haloarculaceae archaeon | reverse complement strand
TGGAAAAGGAATATCCGATCGAACTGCTCATCCGATACGACGATCCCGACGGCACCACGCACATATCGGCACCGAATCGGCTGCCCGTGCAAGTACGCGCACCGCCGGAGTCGACGGGCGGTGGTCTACCGGTCGTCCCGATCATAATTGTGGTGCTGGGGCTGAAGATTGCAATCGTCCTCGTGGCTAAACGCTTTAGAGTCTAGACGGCGTCTGCGTGATCGCGTGCCTTCCGGATCAGATAAATTCCTACGACATAGCCAAGAGTCGAGATCGCTAATGCCAATACCAGATTGCCGACGATGAGGCGAGTCAAGACGCCGACGCCGACAGTGAGATCCAACTGGCCGATGAACCCGCCTGGAACCGGCCCAAGCAGGAGGATGCCGAGCGCGAAGCTCGCAACGTAGACACCGCTTTTCACGAGCGGATTCAATATGAGCGCCGCCGCCGAGAATGCGCGAGCATCAGCCCACGACCACTGGTATGCCGACCCGGCGAGGACGACCAAACTGGCACCGAGGTTCGGAAGGGCGATCAAAAACAGCCCGATCGCAAAGCTAAGCGCGATCTGTCGCGGCGGTCGATCCGCAGCGAACGTCGATTCGAGTTCCGAGTGAAACTCGGCAAAATCACCCGGGAGCAACTCGCTCATCGCCATCGTGTTTCGGATCGAAACAGTAGGATCCTGCGATCCGTCGGTTGGTTGCTCAGGTACCGTGCTGCCAGGACGCGAGATAATCGGACTGTGTCTCAGTGAGGTCATCGATAGCGATGCCCTCGGCGTCGAGTTTTGTCTCCGCCACCTCGCGATCAAGGGCGTCGGGGACATCGTGAACGCCAGCATCGTACTCCGAACCGGACTCGGCCAGTTCTCGGACGCAGACGGCCTGGATGCCAAATGACTGATCCATCACACCGATCGGGTGCCCTAAAGAGACCGGCGTGGCGAGATTCACGAGCCGGCCCTCAGCGAGGACATGCAGTCGGCGACCATCGGGGAGCTCGTAGGCCTGCATGCCGTCGCGCGCCGCGTAAGAAGCCTGCGACATATCGTCAAGGGCGTCGAGATCGATCTCGACATCGAAGTGACCCGCATTGGCGAGGACAGTGCCATCCTGCATCTGTTCGAAGTGTTCGCCAACGATCACATCACGGTTGCCGGTTGTCGTAATGAAGATCTCGCCGATCGCGGCAGCCTCGTCCATAGGCATCACCTCGTATCCTTCCATGTGGGCTTCGAGCGCCCGACGGGGATCGACTTCGGTGATGATGACGTTCGCGTTCTGCCCGGCGGCTTTTTTGGCGACGCCCGTCCCACACCGTCCGTAGCCGGCCACAACGACATCCCGGCCGGCCCAGGAGAGGTTCGTCGTCATCGCGATGGACGACAGCGAGGCCTCACCGGTGCCGTGAACGTTGTCGAATAATCGCTTCATCGGGGTGTCGTTCACAGCAAAGACCGGGTACTCGAGGGCACCGTCCGCGTCCATCGCCCGGAGTCGATGGACACCGGTTGTCGTCTCCTCACAGCCACCCACGATCGAGGATAGGAGGTCGGGATGGTCCTCATGGATGGCGGCGACAAGATCCATCCCATCATCGATAGTTATCGTCGGTTCATGATCGATGACGGCTTCGATGGCGTCGTAGTACTCCTCCTCGGTGACACCCCGGCGGGCATACGAGGTGACGCCGTCGACAGCATCGAGCGCGAGGCTGACGTCATCATGCGTCGAGAGTGGGTTGCAGCCGGTGATGGCCACGTCGGCGCCGGCGGTCGCAAGCACCTCAGCGAGCACGGCCGTCTTCGCCTCAACGTGCATTGCCATCCCGATGCGGTGATCCTCGAGTGGCGTTGTGGAACGGAATTCGGCCTCGAGGGACTCGAGGATGGGCATATGCTGGCGGGCCCACGCGATCTTGCGCCGGCCGGCCTCCCGGTCATCCGCCGGAAGGTGCTCGGAAACGGGCGCAGTCATGCCCAAATAGACGGCCACGCCCCGGAAAACAATACCGAGTTAGTTTGGTCCGCCGGCGTGCTCAGGCGGCCCACCAGCCGATGAGGGCGGTCCATTCCCGGATCGTGAAGCCTCATCATCCGACTCGTCGTCCTCAGTGTCGTCCTCATCGTCTACTTCGTCGCCATCGTCGGCATCGTCGGTGTCGTCAGATTCTTCGCTCTCTTCGGGCTCTTCTTCGTCTACGTCCTCACTATCATCGGATTCCTCGTCTTCCTCAGATTCCTCACTCTCTTCGGATTCTTCTTCGTCTGCGTTCTCACCATCATCGGACTCCTCGTCTTCCTCAGTTTCCTCGCTCTCTTCGGATTCATCATCGTCTGCGTCCTCACTGTCATCGGATTCCTCGCCATCCTCGGATTCATCCACGTTGTCCGGCGGACCGGCATGGTCCGGTGGCCCGGAATCGGATGGCGGACCGACGGCAGCGGGGGCTCCGCTATTATCGGGCGGCCCAGTATCAGCCGGCGGGCCCGTATCGGATGGTGGCCCGGCGCCGTCATCGGCGGCCGCATCCGACTCCGCACCGTCATCATCTGGCGCGCGGTCGGCGGGTGGCCCCCGTTCTTCGTCCGACGGCGGCCCTGCATGATCAGGGATCATCGCCGCCGCTGGGTTGTGTTCAAGCACGAATAACGCAACCTCCTGACCGATCCCGCCCTCGGTGTTCCCCGCCGCCTGGAGTTCGTGAACGACCTGGGAGACCAGTTGTCCGAAGGCAGCCTCCCCGTCATCCGGGGCGTTCCCGGCCGCAGCGACTCCGCCGAGGCCGACACCAGCGAACGATGCCATCAGGAGCATCGTCACGACGTACAAAACCTGTACTTCTCGCATGGGGAAACGATGCAGGTGAACAACCCTAAACGGGGCCTGTCGTTCAGCCGGTTCATCGATTGTTCAGACGGATTAAGCGCCGGCGAAAGCGTTGATGCGGCACGCAGCTTGTTCAGCGCGGACTTCGCCGGCACCCAAATTCAGTCCGGGGAATCCGCTCGCTCGAAAAGCTGTTCTGCGTGCGTTGCGGCATCGGCGCGGGCGGCTTCCACGTCGATCGTCAGAACCTCGCGGTCCCGCATGAGCACCTGACCGTCGCAGATCGTATGTCGGACATCACTGCCGCGGGCGGCATACGCGAGGTGACTGACCAAATCGTGCTCCGGGGTCAGATGGGGTGATGCGAGGTCGACGACGGCAAGGTCTGCGGCGGCGCCAACCGCGATGTGGCCGCCATCGAGACCGGCGACGGTCGCGCTCCCCGCCGTGGCGAGATCGACGGCCGTCCCAGCAGCAATTGCGCTCGCATCATCAGCTGCGAGTTTGCCCACCATGGCCGCGTCCCGAATCTCGTCGAACATGTCGAGGTCGTTATTGGAGGCCGGCCCGTCCGTTCCGAGTCCCACCGCAATACCGGCATCGAGCATCGCCTGCACCGGTGCGATCCCGGATGCCAATTTCATATTCGATGCCGGACAGTGCACGACGCCTGTGTTCCGGTCCGCCAGGAGAGCGATCTCGTCGTCTTCGATGTGGACGCAATGTGCCAGAAAACTATCCGGTCCGAGGACACCCAGGTCATCCGCGTACGCGAGCGGGCGCTGTCCATGCTGATCGACGATCGGATTCACCTCTGCGGCTGTCTCGTTTGCATGGATATGGACGGGGATATCGTGCTCATGGGCCCGGGGGACATACTCCCGGTAGAACTCCTCGTCGACAGTGGTCAAACTGTGTGGCGTAAGCATCGTCTTGATCCGCCCGCCGGCCGCGCCGTCGTATTCGAGTGCGAAGTCAAGGCCAGTCTCGAAGTCCTCGTGAGCGGCCTGATCGTCTTTGCCGACGGTGATGCAGCCATGGCCAAGCCGAGCGCGGAGGCCGGCTGCCTCGACCATGCTGGCCACCTTCTCCATCATGAAGTACATATCCGCGAACGCAGTGGTACCGGAGCGGATCATTTCGGCGGCGGCGAGCCTGGATCCAGCGGCTACATCGTCCGGCTGCAGTGCCGCCTCGATCGGCCAAATATCCTCCTCCAGCCAGGTATCAAGTGGTTTGTCGTCAGCCGCCCCCCGGAGGAGTGTCATCGCGACGTGCGTGTGGGCGTTGATGAGCCCTGGGATGACAAGCCCGTTCTCGGCATCGAGCGTGTCGTCCGGCATCGGGATCTCACCGATCGCCTCGATGGTCCCCGTTTCCTGGTCCACGAGGACGTCCGCGTGCTCGATGGATTGATCCGGCTGCAGCACCCGGCCGCCGACGATGCCGAGCGTCGTCATTGACCAGGATCGAACCGCCGGGCGTCTTAAGCTTTCGAGCGCCGGCCATCGCGATCCCTGTCGTGGTGTCCGGAGACCGGATCGGAGACTGAGGCCCACGGGACCGTCGACAGATTAGCCGTTATCCGAGGAGAAGCGTGGCCGTGCTGCCGTCGATCTGTGTCGCGATATAGAGGAGAACGAGTAACCCGGAGTTGTGGAGAGCGTGTAACAACGCACATGCGACGATATTCTCCGTGTATTCATAGACGGCGCCGAAGACAAGGCTCGGAACGAACAACACGGCGATCGTGATGAGACGACCCGATGCTCCGCCCACGAGTGCGAACCAGTGTACCGCCGCAAAGACGGCCGAGGCAATCGCGATCGATGGGATGGGCCCGAGGCTTTCCCGAAGCCGGCCCTGGACCACACCGCGGTAGAGCAATTCCTCGACCGGCCCGACGACGATGAACATATACACGATCAGGAACGGGATTAACGCCGGCAACTGTCTGGCGACTTCGCCCGTCTGGTTCTCGGCAGGCTGAGCGCCAAGCGTCTGCAAAATCGCGCCGAGCACGAAGATGAGTCCGAAGATGAGGATCCATCCACCAAGCACCACGGCGAGGGCACGAATCGATGGAATGCGAATGCCGAGGTATTCTCGCATTCCCGTCCAGTCGAGGCCGCGATAGGCGAGATAGCCGAACGCAGTCCCGCCGAGAATGAGCCACGGCGCAAGCAGTAAGAGCCCGAGAAGAACGATACCTTGGAGGAGAGAACTCAGCGCGGGGATAACGGACTGGAGTACCGATGTTACGAGCAGAAACGCGATCGGTGCGCCAAGCCCCAACCCAAGTGCCGCGGCAATAGCGCGGCCCGCGCCACCTGGCACCCGCTCGACGACGGGGTGAACCTCATCCATGCGTTAGGGGAGCGTTAGGAGGGTGGTGTCAAGAGGGTTCGGCCGGCGACATGGGTTCGGTAGGTCTTTTCGGGCGGAACGTAGAGGCCCGCACGCATGCCAGCTGACGCGGGCACCGGATTCAGGCGTGCACTCGCTGAGATCCATGCCGATGGCCGGAGTGGGGCGCTCGTAGCGCTCGGCCTCGGCTGGTTTTTCGTTCTCGGGCTGCGTTTCACGGTCCCAGCTCTCCTCCCATTCATCACGCGGGACTTTCCAGTCTCGAACGCTGCGGCCGGTGGCGCGATCACCATTCTCTGGCTCACCTATGCGGGGATGCAGTTTCCCGCCGGCGCCCTCGTGGACCGCGTCGGGGAGCGGCGGCTGCTCACCGCAAGTGCATTCCTGTCCGCGGCATCGATTGTCG
>JBDGPQ010000111.1:0-5626 GCA_042219595.1 Haloarculaceae archaeon | reverse complement strand
TGCAGCGAGGATGGGCCGACCGCCATTTTCGAGTCCATCAACCAGCCGGGAAATGAACCTGATCTCTATCACCATCGCGCGCGGGCAAGCATTCAAATCGCACTGTCGATCCACACGGCGGGGTATTTTGGCCAGCCACCGGTCGGAAATTCGCGAGACGCCGGATGAGTAAAGATCTGTAAAACGCGGGTATCAAATCGGTCTTCAGCGCCTGGTTGGGAGGCTGATGAGCGAGTTCTCCAAGGGAAACCGCATCGATCGAGGGATAACGCCTATCCTGAGGCCAAGCGTCTACCCCTCCATGACCGAGTATACGACCGTCTCGATCCCTAAGGACCTCGCCGAGCGGGTGGAGGAAACGATCGATGGCACGAGCTTCTCGTCGACGAGCGATCTTGTGCGGTTCCTGCTGCGAAGTATCGTCATCCAACATCAGCGTCGGGGACAACTTACAGAGGCCGAGTTCACGGAGATCGCCGACCAGCTCGAGGATCTCGGTTATCTGGAGTGATCGGCGAATTCCGCCGGCGGTTCGACATCGAGGACGGTAATGGATTGGCGACGACCCCGGCGATCGAAAGCCGCAAGCGACTCCTCATCCCACGGCGGCACGGCCACGAAAACTACCTCATGTAGATCATCCCGTGTGGAGACGCCCAACTCACCTTGTGGGTGAGAGACGAAGACGCCCTGAGTCTGCCCGACCGGCGTTCCGAGATCGACCCCGAATACTGCGGTGATGGAGTCCCCATCTCGTGGCAGGTAGAAGTGAGTGAACACCGGCGTCTCGGGTTCGAGTGACGTTTCAGGGAGTTCGGCCGCTGATGAGACCGCAAGCCGGATCGTAATCGAATCCGGCTCACGGTCAGCAGCTTGGCGAAGGAGCGAGTCCCGCAACCCGCTGGTGAGGTAGACCACGTATGCTGGATGCGGCTCGTTGTACTTGAGACCGTGGGCTACAGACCCGCCACGAGGCGGAAATCTTGGACTGCGAGGCGCGGGAGGCCTCGGCGGGCACCCCGAAGCGCAGTCCGCAGGGCCTCTCCGGCATTCTCATCGATCCCCGTACCATGGCCGACGAGAATTCGTTCCGGGTCGAACCGGCCGAGCGAGGTCGGTGGGAACAGCCGTGCAAACGGTTGAACGCCCAGGCGCTCGCCTGGGGTCGTGCTGAACGTGTTTGTCCCCAGGGCTTCCGCCACGACGAGCGTGTCCCGCTCCTCGCTGAAGAGGGCAGCTTCGCGCCACGGGAACCGCTCAAACACTGGATGCGTACGGTACCCGGTATCGGCCAATTCGCCCTGAAACGTCCGCGCCGGCTCTTGGATCCGGTCACCGAGTGAGCCGACTGTTTCGGGGACGTACACGGGAACGTCGTGCCGTGCTGCAATGGTGCCGGCGTCTCGGGTATGACGATCCAGGAGAACCACAACGCCGGCAACGCGCCCCGCCTCGGCAATGCGATCGTCAAGTCCGACCGTGTCGACCGGATCAACAAGCCAGACATCACCATCTTCCACGAGGGCGTGGCTCGCTCGTTGCATCCCTTCATCGGGATACGCCATCCACCCAAATCCGCCGGCAAAGTCATCGATCTCCAGCCAGTCCGTCGCCGGGCCGTCGCCCTTATACGCCATTGATTGAGTGTCTGTATTGCACCCCGATAAGGAACGCTCCAAATCAGTGGGGGCACGTAGGCTTCAAGCCCGGCGCGCTCCCACACCCGTCATGCTCGGCGGGCCACGCTGGCTGTCACTTGAAGTCAAGTACCTGGATCGGGCGGCGTCTTTCTACGAGGCCTTTCTCGATCTCGACGTCGTCAGAGAAGAGGAGACCGAGGTCGCGCTGTCGGTTGGCGATGCCGAACTCCGACTCCGAGCACCGGGACCAGTTCCGCGAGGTGGCCTCCATACGCATTATGCCCTCTCGCTCCCCCGCGAGGCGTATGATGAGTGGTGGGATCGCCTCGATGAATCATTCGATCTCGAAGAAGCGACGTTTGGCGATTCCAAATCGCTGTACTTCTACGACATCGAGGGCAATTGCGTCGAACTCGGCCAACGTGATGTCGCTGGGCCTGGCATCGATGGGCTGTTCGAGGTGGTTTTCGAGGTCGAGAGCCTCGAGTCCGCAACGGAATTTTACGAACGTCTGGGGTTCGAGTTGGTCGATTCAGGCGGCGACCGGCGTCGCGTCCGCATGACGACCGGATCCCTCGACCTCGAGCTGTGGGAGCCGCAGCTGGGCATTGCGGATGGGCGCGGCGGTGTCCATGTGGACCTCGGCGTCGCCGCCGAAGATCCTACTGCCACGGCCGACCGTGTGGCAGAATACGCACTCGCGATGACCGACGTCGATGATGGCGTCCGGCTCCGCGATTCCGACGGCCACTACGTGACACTTGTCGGTTAAAATGGATCCGAGAGCACGATTGAATCCTCCCGGCCTGGGCCAACGCCGATCGCGTAGATCGGGACGTCGAGTTCGGTGCTGATACACTCGAGATAGGCCTGCGCATTGTCCGGGATCGCATCGTACCCCTCGTCGGCAACAGCGGCCCAATCCACGTCCGGCCATCCCTCCATTTGCCGGTAGACCGGATCACAGGCCGCCCACTGCTCGGTTGTCGACGGGAGCGTCTCGAGCTGGCCGCCATCAAGTTCGTATGCCTCCCCGATCCGCACCGCATCGAGTCCGGAAAGCACGTCGACGTGGTTGATCGCAAGACCGGAGAAGCCGTTCGTCCGCGCCGCATGGCGCAACATCGGCAAGTCCAGCCAGCCAACGCGGCGAGGCCGACCAGTTACCGTCCCATACTCGCCTCCCTCCTCGCGGATGTACTCAGCCAACGCCTCCTCGTCAGCGCCGGCATCTCCATCATAGCCTGGCGTATCGCCCTCAACACCGGCGATTTCCGTCGGAAGTGGTCCGCTCCCGACCCGGGTAAGATATGCCTTGATGACACCAATGATCTCGCCCCCGCCGACCACGCTCGGACTCAATCCTGTGCCCGTAGCGGCGCCGCCGGCGGTCGGATTCGACGACGTCACGTATGGATAGTTCCCGTGATCGATGTCGATAAGGGTACCCTGTGCCCCCTCGATCATTACCCGCTGCCCGTCGTCGAGTGCATCGGCGAGAAAGACGCTAGCATCGACAGGCATGCCTTCGGCAGCAAGACGCTCGCCGAATTCTGCGTATTCGCTGTGCAAAGCATCGACATCCAAGGCGGACGGTTCCTCGAGTTCGGCGGGATCCATGCCGAATACCTGCTCGACGATCGCTCGTTTTTGCGGGACGACGTATTCGAGCCGCTCTCGGAGCACGTCAGGATCAAGCAGGTCGCCGATTCGGATCCCCCGCCGGCCAGCCTTGTCTTCATATGTCGGGCCGATACCGCGACCAGTCGTTCCCACTTCTTGGTCAGATTCGCTCTTCGCAGATTCCTCGATCCCGTCAAGCACTCGATGATACGGCATGATCACGTGGGCCCGCTCGGCCACCCGGACGTCTGGATCGACACCACGCTCACGGAGGGCTGCCAGCTCGTCGAACAACGTCCGCGGGTTGACGACACAGCCGTTGCCGAGGAGGCCGACCTTTCCACGGATCGCTCCGCTTGGGACCAGCGATAGCTTGTACTCGTGGCCGCCATGGACGACAGTATGGCCAGCGTTGTCCCCGCCCTGGTAGCGGACGACGACGTCGGCTGGCTCGCCGAACAGGTCGACGATCCCACCCTTGCCTTCGTCGCCGAGTTGGGCACCCACGATCGTGACGGTCATCGGAGCGACGTTCCGCCGTCCCCGGTATACAGATTACGGTCCCGACGGCTGTCGCCGAGCGTTTAAGGCATGGGCGAGAGAACCGGCGCTCGTGGATGGTGAAGCCAAAATCCGACGGCAACCTTTAAATTCACCCATTACAAGTTAACAATTGCCATGATAGACCGGCTTGAGAAGGAAGTAGACATGCTGGAGCGCCATCTCCAAGTTCTACGGATGGTGATCCGGAATGAGCCAATCGGCATCGTCAAGATGTCGAATGAAACCGGCTACCCACATCACAAAGTGCGGTACTCGCTTCGTGTCCTCGAGGAGGAGAATCTCATCGAGCCATCGAGTCAAGGCGCGATTACGACCGAGCAAACCGAGGAATTCGTCAACGACCTGGACTCGAAGATCGATCACATTATCGAGAAGCTGGAAGGAATGAAGATCGACAGCGTCGCCGAAATCCGCGGCTAAAGTTCCGGTACTTCGAGGTGGAAGTTGCCCTCACGAGCGGCAACAAGACAGAGATGGTAGCCCCGCTTTCGTGAGAGATTTACAAAGCTGGTTCGCTTGTCTCGGCTGAGGATTCCGCTCCGTGTAGCTTCGCTGACGGTTTCGAGGGCCTCGGATTCGAAGAAACTGCTCGTCACCAGCGCCGCGGCGGCCAGGGAATCCGTTGACTGGCCAACGCGCTCGGCCGTCGTGACAAGAGTCTCCATCATGCCACCAGTGGCCGGTTCCCGACGGTCATTCAGGTTGGCGACGATGAGGGGATCCCCCATCCGGTGGCGGAAGATGATGTCGAACGACTCCTCCCGGGTGGCCGTTGATCCCTCCTCTTCGACCTCGACTTCGACGATGCCGTCGAATTCCACGCGTCGAATCTCTGGGATCGCCTCGTATAAGTCCGCGAGATCCTCGTCATGGCCGGTATCCCGGATCTCGAAAATCAGCGTGCCCACGAGCCATTCCGCGAACCGGAATTCGAGCGTTGATCGGAGCCATTCGTCGAAGGGCTCGCTGTTGACCGCTACCCCTGCGGACTCGAATTCGGTGTGAACGCCAAGCCGGAGGTTCTCTGCGACTTCCTCGGGCGTCGCTGAACCAGCTTTCGCCCGGGACAGCGTGGCGTCACTTTTCGATTCATACTCTACGAATAGGTTCGTCGCTTGGATCGCTTCGGCCGGTGATAACCGTCGCTCGGCGTCTGTATCTTCGTCGAGACGGTCCTGCAATCGTGCGACCTCCGATTCGAGGCGTTCGACTTCAGCCGCGAGGTCGTCACGTTCCTCACGCGTCTCCGCAAGCTCTGCCTCAAGGCGCTCGATCTCCGCCTCCCGTTCGGCGATCTCCTCCTCGAGATCGGCGGTCTCGGGCGGCGCTGGATCCTCATCCGTCTCCGGGGTCGGCGCCGGTTCAGCGTCGCGCACAGGTGCACTCGTTTCCGATCCGGTTGCCGGCTCGGGCGTTGTGGGTGGCGTTTCAGTCTGGGGTGGCGTCGACCGCTCGGGGTCAAGCGAGGGAACAGCTCTGGTCTCGAGGTCAACGGCGTTGCGCGGCTCGTCCGAACTCGGTGACGGAGTGGCCGACGACTCACGACCGGCACCCTGTCTCCCACCACCGGAACGGTCCGCTCCAGGGGATTCTGTGCCAGCGGCTCGCCCGCCTCCGGAGCCGGTGTCGGGTTCCCGCTCCTGGCTCCTTCGTGTCTCTTGGCTAGGCACTGATTCATTACCTCCGGCTGGTCGGTCAGTGCCGGATTGTTCCGGCGATTGTGTCGGCTGCTCTGGATCCGTATCGGAACCGGCTGATGCCTGGGACTGCTCGGACGCGGCTGGCTCTGCGTCCTGCTC
>JBDGPQ010000201.1:0-5706 GCA_042219595.1 Haloarculaceae archaeon | reverse complement strand
TCCGGTAGCGAATCGTCTGAAGTCCCTCATAGAGCTCCTCGAGACCGATCTCAAGGCGTTGACAGACGATAACGATATCATGCAATGGGAACTCGCCATGCCGGACTGCGTGATCGATCGATGATGGGTCCAGATCCGTGTCCGAATCCCTGAGAATCTCCGTAGTCGCTTCGTCGCCGATCCGAGTGGCAAGCCGCTCAGAGACATCGACGACGAATTCCTGTACGTCGGCGAGCTCACGAATGAGCGCAGCCTTGGTACTGGTGTCAGCGCGAGCAGGGACCTTCCGAATCCCGACGAGTACGTCTCCTTCGGAGACTTCATCGCTCCGTTTGTATTCCATAACGCCCCGATCATTGAGAATCAGACACCGGTGCTCGGGCGTTGTCGACACCGCATGGCCGTTCGATGTCGTCAACTGAACGAGCGATTCATCTGCACTGCGCTTGACGGCGTAATCAATCGGCTTTGTCGTGGTTTCGCCCGCCGTCCGGTCAAATGTGGCGACGGAAAGATCCTCAGCGGGAACATACGCCTCCCCATCCTGATCCGCCGTCGGCTCGCCATCGGCCTTCACCCGCTCGAATAACGAGGCAGCGTCTACTACCGTCCCATCAGCGAGACTGATACGCGTATCGCCAGCAACACACTTTCCATGGTCTACGTGAGCGGCGATCGCGATATTCCTGATATGCTCGGGATCGTTCATGAGGCTCTCGCACTCCTGAACGATCTGCTTGCGTCGACCCATTCTTGGCCTCGCTACCGCCAGCAGCGCCAAAAGGGTAGTGTTTCGATTCGGCCGCGTCGACGGGCTCAGCGCCGCATGCGTGGGAATCCCGCACTCACCCTTCCGGGAGAAAATCTAGTGGGACTTCGTCCACACTCCGAGGGCAGTCTGCAGAAATATTGAAAAAATTACTCTTCTATCCACCGGATCGGGTTCAGATATGGTTCGATTGACCAGGCGACAATTTGTGGCAACGGCAAGTGTTACAACAGCGATTGGCCTGTCCGGGTGTGCCAGCGGCGGTAGCGCATCGACGCCGACTGACTCGATGGAGGACACACCGATGAATGATGGCTCGATGTCCACGCCCACGGACCCGGATTCAGCGGACGTCCTCCCGATCGACCGTTTCAGCGAAGCTGCGGGCACGCTCATGGTCCGATCGCCAGACAATGACCTACCCGGACCCAACCAACCAATCGACTTTGACACGGCGCCATTCCTCACGACTGGCCTCGGGCCGGATGGCGGAACGATCCAGTACTACAACTTCGACGTGCAGGCAACGGAGCCAGCGCCGATCTACGCATTTTTCCGCGAAACGACTGATACACCCGTCGACGGACAGTTGAACGTCGTTGGGACCATCCCTGGTGATGAGGGCTACAATGACTTCTGGCACGTTCACAAAGTGCTCGTGCCGGATGACTACGTGGCTAACACCGTGACGAGTGCGACTGGGGTGATGGATCGGGAATTTGACATCCAGTCCACAGGAATTGTAAAGAATTGCCCAATCGTACCAGCTGGGTCCACCGCCGTCCGCCGCGGTGGAGACGCGGACACAGGGCTCATACGGGGCTGGTACGAGGATGGCGTGGTGAACTACTTCCTATTCGAGGAGGCCACACTCGAGACAACTGCCGACGGAGCAGTGCCAACATCGCCGATCTACGTGACCTTCAATCGCAATCCGGCCGAGGAGGGTGGTGGACCTGCCTCCGGGTTCATGACCGAGTCTGGATCCGACCAGACACACAATGTTGTGGCGACATTGCCTGGAGACGCGGGATACTCGCCGCTCTGGGCAGTCAACATCTACGATAACGCGGATTTCAACGCGGTAAGCGACCTCTCCTCCGCAACTGCGGCGACGATCCTCGACACGGCAGTCGCGACGGTAAATTGTCCGGTGGTGGCGCAACCCTAATAGGCCCCAGCGGCTGAGTACTGTCATACATGGACGTGCGCGTGCGGGGACCCGGCCCCGCGGGCCCGTTTCTCGGCGCCCGGGATCTCTTCGAGACGGAGCGAGACCTCCAGCGACCGGTCGAGGTGCGGATCGTGGCGGATCCGGACGAGCGGACCCGCGTTTCACACGACGAGACGGGACACCGCCTCACCATTTCGCGGCAGGCGGCGACCTCGGCGATGGCACGCGAACTTGCCCTTCACGAGTTCGCCCATATGCATCATCACGAACGCGGCCATCCATCACATACCCAGTCGACCAAGGAGGCGATATTCCTCGGCTTGGCCGGCCGCAGTGTAGAGCGACGCAAACTCACACACTGCTATCAAATCGCTAATCATATGAAGGATATCTACGCCGACGATCTCTGGGTCGGCGTGGCGCCCGGGGACAAGCTGGTGGCGTTTCTCGAGTCAAGCCTTGCGGCGGCTGTTGCTGACCGGCCCGCAGACCCGCCAGCATGGGAACGGCTGACGCCAGCGGCGGATCCGGAGATTACTGCAGTCAACGCCGCCTTCGCGCTTGGCCTGGTGGAGCGGCATGATCTCGTAGACCGGGATCACCGCCTATACGATCTTGCCCACGCGGCGGCAGCAGACGCTCCCAGTATCTCGCTAGAGCGATTCAAGCGACGGTTCCGCGAGCTCGATCCGGACCCCGACGAGAGTGCGTACCGAAAAGCGCTGGTGGACGTAACGCGGGCATATGCAGGCGGTGATGGACCTGCTGCAGCGGATTAATACAGGATTGAGAGCGCGAACGCGAGCGACACCGCGAGCAGCAGCCAATCAGCCCTGGTAAACGCAAGTGATGGTAGGGTAGGGTTATAGGCAAGGCATCGCGCTCGGAGTGCTACCCCAAGGGCGTCCGCCCGAGCGAAGGCGCGGCTGACCGAGAGAATCGCCAGGCGGCCGGCCCGATCGCGAACGCTTCGTGACTCACCGCCGCGGGCGGCAATCGCCTCACGGATGCGAGTGACATCGGCTCGTACCAGCGGGACGAACCGAAACGTCAGGCCGACGCCAAGGCCGAGAAGCGCACCGAGCCGGCCGGGAACGGTCCGTTGGATAGCCGCTCTCGTGTCACGGGCGGGTGTCGAGTGGACATACGCTGCGCTCACGAGAAGGACGGGGACAACACGAGCGACGGACCAGAGTGATGATACCGCAGCATCGACCGCAAACCACGGTGGACCCAGCCGAAGTCCTGCTCCGAGCGGCCCCAACACGAGGAGGATCAGTACGACCCAATAGGCGCGAAGCGCGCGGATCGGTGACAGTCGGGCCACGGCGAGCGCCAGCACCCCGACGGCGAATGTGGCCGCGAGTTCCCATAGCATACCGGCACCGAACGCGGCGATCGCGAATCCGAACTGAAACGCGAGCTTGGCCCGCGGATCAAGGCGATGGGCGATGGTGCCACCGGGGACGTACTCGATCATTCCGGAACGCGGACGCCGATGCCGTCGAGGGTCTCGACAGCCTGCTGCGGTGGGGCGTTGACCGCGACACGGCCATCCTCGAGACCGATAATCCGGTCGGCTCGAGACACGACATCGCGGACATCGTGTGTCACGAGAACGATCGCCGTTCCAGCTGCCGCAAGATCATCAAGGTGTGCGAGGAGCCCCTGTCTGGCCGGCCAGTCCAGCCCGGCGAGTGGTTCGTCGAGAACGAGATAATCGGGCTCCATCGCCAATGCGCCGGCGACGGCAACGCGTGCCTGCTCACCCCCGGACAGGGCATCGATCCGGGCATCGGCACGATCCGCGAGGCCCACGGCCGTGAGTGCCTCGTCGACACGCCGGTCGATCTCATCGCGATCGAGGCCAAGATTTTCCGGCCCAAAGGCGACATCCGCCCCGACCGTCGCGGCGACAAATCCGTCACGTGGTGACTGGAAGACCATCCCGACGCGAGTTCGCGCTCGAACCGGTTCGGCGACTGGGTCGACACCGTCGACGGTCACAGTACCCTTATCGGGCTCGAGAAGACCGTTACACAGCCGAACCAGCGTCGTCTTACCGCTGCCGTTCCGCCCCGAGAGGAGAACCCATTCATCAGTATCGAACGTGACGCTCACGTCCTGGAGGGCTGTCGTGTCGTTATACTCGACCGTAACGTCGTGTAGGGCGATCGTCACGGAAGGAGGTCAGACCCGCCCCGGACCGCGCCCACCGTGATGACCACCTTGATCAGATCACCAATGAGAAACGGCACCAGAAATACACCCGCACGGACGATCGACCAGCCCTGAACGGTGGCAAACCACGGCGTCCCGACCGCATATAGTGCCACCAATCCAACGAGAAGCCCCACGAGCATGTCCGGCACGGACAGCTCGCTCGCGGATCGTGGCTGAAGCCGGCGATGAGCGACCGCGCCGATGACGACTGCCGCAATCAGGAAGCCGACCAGAAAACCCCCGGTCGGACCGGCGAGATACCCGAGTCCGGCACCCAGATTGGAAAAGACCGGAGCGCCAGCGATCCCGGCCAACAGGTACACCACCAGCGCAAAGCCACCCCAGAGGGGGCCGAGAAGGAGGCCCGCAAAGAACACGCCGAATGGCTGTAGCGAGAACGGAATGCCCCCTGGAAGCTGAATGGATAGTTGGGCAAGGACCGCGGTCAATGCTGCCAGCAGGACCGCCGTCGCCAGACGTTCGGCACTCACCGCCGACACGAGATCTACATCGTCGTATGTCTCGGCCATATCGCGTGGGCGTCGTCAACCCGTATCAAAATACTGGTTTACGACTTACTACGGACCGCGGAGGACGGCTTCAGCGACCGTCAGAAGGGACATGAACAGGACGACCGGGATATGCGCGACCACGACCGCGAGGATTACACCCTCGGTTGAGAGTCCAAACGCGAACGCCTGATTGATCGCCGGTAATAACCACCAGGATACCGCGGCCATGAGAAATGTCGCCCCGACGACAATCGAGAGTGGATCAGTCGGCGTCCGGAGGATGTCTACGTACCGTTCGACACCGGTCCAGGCGACGACCAGAAGTGACAGAATTGTCAGCATGAACGTCCCAAGAAATGCGACGTAGATAACGTTCTGAGCGATCCAGCTCCGGAATCCAGAGACGCGGTGAGGGCTCAGCAGAACGAAGGGCACCAGTGAGAATAGGAGATACGTCGTGACGAGGACCACGAGATCCCAGACGGCCCTGAGCGTCACCATCTGGCGCGCTATGGTGTGCATCGGGAAAACCTCCCGGCCCATGTCGAGGACCGAGGCACCAGATGGAGCGGGATGCTGGGTGCCAGCCAGGTTCGAATTCTGATCGGGATTGATAGCCCGACCACGATATCGTGTGACGGGAGGGAGGGCTCAGTCCAGGGTTCGCACCAGCAGACCGATTATCATCAGCCCGGCAGCGACCAAGGCGAGTGCCACCTGAAGCTCTCGTACCCAGAAGGGGAGCCACGGCAGACCGGTGTGGAGCGCCAGCACGACGGTCGAGAGAACTGGCACGCCGCCACCTGGCGCATTGCGGATCGTGCCATTGGTGGTCGCATGCGGGACTCCTTGGGTTTCGCCGATCGGGAGGCGGTCGGCCTCGTACGGGGCCGCTGCCATGGTTGTGCTCCAGATGAGCTCGCCGTCCCGCGTCACCTCGAGTACGCGCTGGTTGAGGCTGTCGGTGATCAGGGTGTGGCCGTTGGGGAGACGATCGGCATCACGCGGCCAGTAGAAGTCGACCCCAC
>JBDGPQ010000072.1:0-5726 GCA_042219595.1 Haloarculaceae archaeon | reverse complement strand
GCAGATGGACGAATACGTCGTGGCTGACGAGAACGGCGAGTAAGGCGGGAAGCTTTTCGGGCCCCACGGCCTCTCTCCGGGCGATGGCCGAGGAGGCAACGCCGCTGGTCCAGGACTACATGACGCGCGACGTCGATACCGTTTCGCCGGACGATACGGTCGAAACGGTCGCACGTCGGATTGCCGAAAGCGAGGAGCACAGCGGCTTCCCGGTGTGCGAGGGTCGGCATGTCGAGGGCTTTGTCTCGGCGCGTGATCTTCTGTTGGAAAATGACGAGGAGCCGATCTTCAAGATCATGACCACGGACCTGCTCGTCGCGCACCCGGAAATGAAGCTGACGGACGCTGCTCGCGTCATCCTGCGGTCTGGCATTCAACGATTACCTGTCGTTGACGATGCAGGGAATCTCGTCGGTATCATCTCGAATGCAGACGTGATCCGAAGTCAGATCGAGCGAGCTACTCCGGGGAAGGTGGACAAGCTGATGCGGACGTTGGAGAATATTCACGGCGTCGAGGCTCGTGAGGAGCAACGGAAAGTTCCCCTCGCCAGACTCACGCCCACGCAGGGAAAGGTCTATGCGGACGAACTGGAGGGCCGGCGGTACGAACTGGAGCGCGGACTTGCAGAGCCACTCGTCGTCATCGACACCGGCGAGGAACTCCTGCTCGCGGATGGTCATCACCGCGTCAAGGCGGCCCATCGGCTCGGCATCGACGAGATGGATGCGTATGTCATCGTGATCGACGAGCCGGTGGATCTCGGGATGGCCAAAACCGCCGAAAAGGAGCGGCTCGAGACCATCGGCGATATCGAAGCTGTCGATTACGCTCACCATCCGCTGGTCCAGACGACACAGCGGCTGCAGGATACCAGCTAAGGCGGTTGCGAGGAGTAGAGCGACTATCACTGTTCAGTGGCGGCGTTCCAGGCTACCAGTTTTACAGTCGTTGCTCTGGCGTATCCCCGCGGACCTGAACTCGTAACCACATCGGGGTGGGAGATCCTGCCTTGACCCCAGAACCTTCATGCGAACCCGTTCCCAATCCCGGAGCATGTTCGATGAGGAGGATCTGGATGCGATCCGCGAGGCCAGATCCGACTGGGAATCCGAATCACTCGAGCCAACCCTGGACGCCCATGGCGAGCGTCAGGACCGGTTTGCAACAGTCTCGAACCTCGAGGTTGACCGGCTGTACGACCCGACGGATGTCGCCGACCTGGACTACGAAACGGATCTCGGGTATCCGGGTGAGCCGCCGTTTACGAGGGGTGTCTACCCGACGATGTACCGAGGCCGGACGTGGACGATGCGACAGTTCGCCGGCTTCGGAACGCCACGTGAGACGAACGAGCGGTTTCATTATCTGATCGAGGAGGGACAGACTGGGCTCTCTGTCGCGTTCGATATGCCGACGCTGATGGGTATCGACTCTGACGATCGGATGAGCGCCGGGGAAGTGGGGAAGGAGGGTGTCGCGGTGGATACGCTGCGCGACATGGAGATCATTTTTGACGGAATCGATTTGGATTCCATTTCGACGTCGTTTACGATCAACCCGAGCGCGCCGGTGATCTATGCAATGTATCTCGCGCTGGCCGATGAGCAGGGCGTCCCCCGCGAAGAGATTCGTGGCACGCTCCAGAACGATATGTTCAAGGAGTTTATCGCCCAGAAGGAGTGGGTCGTCCCGCCCGAGCCCTCCGTGAAGCTCTCGACAGATGTTATCGAGTTCTCCGTCAAGGAGACACCGAAGTTCAACCCCGTGAGCATTTCGGGGTACCACATCCGAGAGGCTGGATCGACGGCAGTCCAAGAACTGGCCTTTACCCTGGCTGATGGCTTCGCGTACGTCGAGGACTGCCTGGACAGAGGGATGGACGTTGAGGAGTTCGCGCCCACGTTGTCGTTCTTCTTCAACTCTCACAACTCGATCTTTGAAGAGGTTGCAAAGTTCCGCGCCGGTCGACGGATCTGGGCCCGGCTCATGCAGGACTGGTACGGCGCGGAGTCGGATGCGGCCCGCCGGCTCAAGTTCCATACTCAAACTGCTGGCCAGTCGCTGACGGCTCAGCAGCCCTTGAACAATATCGTGCGAACGACGATCCAGGCACTGGCAGGTGTGTTGGGTGGAACGCAAAGCCTTCACACGAACAGCTACGATGAAGCGTTGGCACTTCCCAGCGAGGAGGCGGTGCGTGTGGCATTGCGGACCCAGCAGGTCATCGCGGAAGAATCCGGCGCCGCTGATATTATCGATCCATTGGGCGGTTCCTATGCGGTCGAGGCGTTGACCGACGAGGTAGAGGCTCAGACGATGGCGTATCTGGAAGAGATTCGTGACAAAGGCGACGGGTCGATGCTCGCTGGCGTGTTTGCGGGCATCGATGGTGGATATTTCCAGCGGGAGATTCACGATGCCGCCTATGAGTATCAGGAACGGGTCGAGCGGCAGGAGGAGACGGTCGTCGGCGTCAATGCCTACGAGATTGAAGAGGATACCAAACCCGATATTTTACAGGTTGACAAAGAGGCCGAGCGCAAGCAGAAAGAGCGTCTCGCGACTGTCAAGGACGAGCGTGACGACGCCGCTGTCGAAGATGCTTTGGAGCGCGTCCGCGAGGCGGCCGCAAACGATGAGAATGTCGTCCCAGCGATCGTCGACGCGGTCAAGGTCTACGCGACGATGGGAGAGATCATGGGTGAGTTCGAGGACCTGTATGGACCGTATCGCGAGGAGATCGGTGTCGCCTAACCCGGGAATCACTTTATAGGCTGGGCGGGCGAACCACACCGGAGCGAGGCCCAGCCATGTCAGAGGACACGCTCGAGGCGCGACTGACCGAACAGGACTATTTCCGGCCACCGACCGAGTTCGTCGGCCAGGCCAACGTAACTGATCCGGCGATCCTCGACCGCTTCGACGACGAATACCCCGAAGCCTTCGAGGAGTATGCGGCGCTACTTGATTGGGACGAGCACTGGGATACGGTGCTCGACGATTCCGACCCACCGTTTTACGAATGGTTCGTGGGGGGCGAACTGAATGCCTCGTACAACTGCATCGACCGACACCTCGACGAGCGGAAAAATCAGGCGGCGCTCATCTGGGAGGGCAGCGATGCCGACGAGCGTGAGCACATCACGTATCAGGACTTGTACAACCGTGTTAACGAGGTTGCGGCTGCGCTCCGTGACGTCGGTGTGCGCGAGGACGACGTGGTGACGTGCCACCTGCCAATGCTCCCCGCCTTGCCGATCACAATGCTCGCCTGTGCCCGGATCGGCGCACCGCACTCGGAGGTGTTTGCGGGCTTCTCCGCACAAGCCCTGGCCGATCGTATCGACGACGCGGGGAGTGACGTCGTCGTCACCTGCGACGGCTATTATCGCCGCGGCGACCTGCTCGATCACAAGGAAAAGTGCGACAAAGCCCTCGAACTCGCCGACTCAACCGTCGAGACCGTTCTCCTGTGGACGCGCCATGACGAGCCCGCGGATACTGTTGATATCTCCGCCGACGACCCGTACGTTCTGGTTGATGACTTGCTGGCCGAGCACGAGCGGGCGCGGGTCGAGCCGGTCTCGCGGGCGGCTGAAGATCCGCTTTTCCTCATGTATACCTCCGGCACGACGGGCAAGCCGAAGGGCTGCCAGCATCGGACTGGTGGCTATCTCGCGTACGCGACTGCGACCTCGAAGTACGTGCTCGACATCAAGCCAGAGGATACCTACTGGTGTGCAGCCGACATTGGCTGGATCACCGGCCATAGTTACATCGTCTACGGGCCACTCGCGCTCGGCACGACGAGCGTGATGTATGAAGACACGCCTGATCACCCTCACAAAGGTCGCATCTGGGAGATCGCCGAACGATACGACGTCGACATCTTCCACACATCACCGACGGCCGTCAGGATGTTCATGAAGTGGGGGCCTGAGCACGTCCAGGGCTATGACTTCGATTTCCGCCACATGACGACCGTCGGCGAACCGATCCAACCGGAGGCATGGCTCTGGTATTACAAACACATCGGCGATGAAGATGCCGTCATCGTTGACACCTGGTGGCAGACGGAGACCGGTGGGCACCTCATCACGAATCTCCCAGCGCTCAAGGACATGAAGCCAGGAAGCGCTGGCCTGCCAGCCCCGGGAATTCAGCCGGCGATCTATGATGACGACGGAAATCCTATCGAGCCAGCGAGCGGCCGAGCCGGGAATCTCGTGATCGAGCAACCATGGCCGGGCATGCTTCAAACCGTGTACGGCGACGACGAGCGATTCATCGAGGAGTACTGGCAGGACTTCTCAAAGACGGACAGTTCTGACCCGGCTGACTGGGTATACAAGGCCGGCGATGGTGCCGTCCACGAGCGAGACGGCTATTTCCGCATCTTGGGCCGGCTTGACGACGTGATGAACGTTGCCGGTCATCGGCTGGGAACGATGGAACTCGAGTCCGCCGTCGCCGAAGTCGAGGCTGTCGCGGAAGCGGCAGTCGTCGCGGCAGATGATCCCGAGAAGGGTCAGGTTCCGCACGTCTACGTCGTCCTGCGCGAGGGCGCGGGGATCGATGAAGCCACCCTCCGCGACCGGATCATTGACGCGGTCGAGGACGAGATCGGCGCCTTCGCACGGCCGGACCGGATCGCCGTGGTCGAGGATCTGCCGAAGACCCGCTCGGGTAAGATCATGCGTCGGCTCCTGGAGGACATCTCGAACGGCGATGAACTCGGTGACACGACCACACTCCGCGATCCCAGTGTCCCGGAGCAAATCCGCGACCAGGTCGGAGCGGATTAATCGCCCCAGATCTGGAATTCAACCAAGCTGGCGACCGGCGACTGACCGACCTGACTGGGATCTCGGGCCCGCGGATCGGTGTACCCTTCGACCAAAAGGCCCCGACGTCCGGCAGACGTGCGTCGGACGGCCCGCAAAGTATTTCCGCCGCATACGGGTTTGTGGAGCCAATGGGCCTTCGCGTTGCCGACCGCGTCGAAGACTGGGACGAGCGGCCGGTCGAGGGGGGGTACGCGGGGCTGTCAGCGCTTGCTGATGAGGAGTTTTCCGGCGTCGTTCGCACCGGTGGGGCGGAACTGTATATGACCGCCGGCACCGTCGTTGGGATCCAGCGCGGAACGATCGAGGACTTCCAAGACGGCAGTGGAACGGCGTACGAGGCTCCCGATCCCGCACTTCCGTTGCTGTGTATCATGCAAGCCGCGAATGCGGACGTGCGCGCGCAGTATTATACCGAGGACACGCCAATTTCGGAGGTGGATGGAACCCTCTCGGACGGGGGATTCTCTGGCTATTTGGAACTCTCGGAGAACGTTCTGTCGGGGGACTATTTTTTGGTCTATCACGGTGGCACCTCCTCGGCGGTCGGATTCGTCGGTGCCGCTGAGCGGTTGATCACCGGCGATGAAGCCTTCGAAACCGCCGCCGACGAAGTGGGCATCTACAAGGTGAGGCAGGTAGATATCGAGCCGATCGACATTCCGGAGCCGTCTGATGGCGGCGGGGTCGGTGCCTCGGAGGGTTCGACGGATGGAGAGTCGAGCCAGGACACCGCGCCGCCCGACGCTGAGCCGACGCAAACCTCGTCCGATCCCACGCCGCCTCCCGAGGATGCGGAGGTCGATGCAAGCCCGACCGGAACCGAGCAGGACGCAGAGCCAGCCGCGTCCGAGCAGTCCCAGGCATCAGCCGGTTCCG
>JBDGPQ010000085.1:0-5734 GCA_042219595.1 Haloarculaceae archaeon | reverse complement strand
ATCGCGATAACAGGAATATCGTACGCGTTCAAGGCACGTGCGACCCCGAGACCGGTAATGTGGGCATTGGCCACTAGCGCAGGTGGCCGGTCGTAATCTCGATCCGCAACGGCGTCAACCAGAGACTGTAGCTCCAGAACATCATCGGCCATACTCGGCCGAACGGCTGCAGGACTATAACGGACGAGTTACGCCCTAATGCTGCCGCGGTCGGAACGATTCGGTAAAAATTGCCTCTTGTCGCCCTATGCTGCGGTGCGGAGTTCGTAGGCGGCGAATGCAGCGAGGACCAAGGCGACCAAGCCGGCGATGGCAGTGCTCCACAGCGCTACGCCGGTACCGATCGACCCGCTCAACACGAATGGCGACAGGAGTAGCCAGATCCCAGCAAGCGCGGCAATCCACCCGGCCCATTCGGCCGGTGCATTCGGTTCGATCGCAACCGTCGAGCGAATGGCGTACGCCGCAAAGCCTGCCAGGACCGCGACGATAATTCCGCCGATGACGGTGCTCCAGAACGGTGCTCCGCTTCCGATTTGGCCGGTTAGAACGAATGGCGACACGAGCATCCACAGACCGACAAGTGCGGCGATCCAACCGGACCACTCGGCGAGCTGGTCGGACGTGGTCGGTACTGTTGATGCCTCTGTGGTCGCCATAAGGGCCACCTCCACTCTAACATATGCACTCAATTAAATTAAATTTATTGTCATCATAACTGCACCGAGGAGCCACAGTCGGCGGTACTAGTGATTGAGAAATCTGTCAACGGCGAATCGATCCGGCACGGCGTCATGACCCGTTACGGTCCCGGCGACGACCTTCCCGCTATATGGCCCGAGTGTTAGCCCGGTCGGACCATGGCCAGTCGCAAGATAGGCACCATCCACTCCGGGGACGGCCCCGAGGAGGGGCAATTTATCGGCAGAGAGTGGCCGGAGCCCTACTCGGAGGTCGGCGATCGTCGCATCGGCTAATCCTGGCGCCACACGGAGCGCCTCAGACAGCACTTGATTGACGCCCTCAGCGGTGAGCCGCGGATCGTACCCCGCCCCGGTCTCGCGGGTGGCCCCCACAACGACCCGGCCATCGGCCCATGGCACGATGTAGTGGTGACGGAACCCTTTCGTGATTGGCCATGTCCCAGTTGCCGCATCGACATCAAGGTGGACGATCTGGCCGCGCTGTGGTTCGACCGGTACTTCGATGCCAAGATCGGATTCAAAGTGTGGGGACCACGCGCCGCCAGCGATGACAACCGACCCAGTATCGATCGAGCGTCCATCGGCAGTTCGGACGCCCACCACCGCGCCATCTTCGACGCGGATACCGGTGACGTCCGCGTCAAGTGTTTCGAGCCCGTGCGTCGCAGCCCCAGCGAGAAGCGCATCTGTAAACGACCGCCCATTGACGTGCGCGCCACTAGGATCGTAAAACGCCCGCTCGACCTCCGTGAGTGGCGGGAACCGCTCGGCAGCGTCCGACGGCGCGATCTCTTCGACCTCGATACCACGATCGGCGATCCGTTGGAGTGCCTCCTCGTACGGATCGAACTCATCCTCGTCGATAGCGACAGCCAGCGTCCCCGGACGATGATAACTGGTCTCGCCAGCACCAGCATTCTCGAGCTGTTCAGCGAGCTTAGGGTAGTAGTCCGCAGCGTTCGTCGCGAAAGCATACCAGTCGTCATCCGCGGACTGGCTACTCGTAGCCGGGCCGACCGAGCCGGCGCCCGCCGAGGTGGCTTCGCCAGTATCCTCGCGATCGATGAGGAGCGTCTCGACGCCATCGCGAGAGAGATGATAGCCCACGGATGCGCCGACGATGCCGCCCCCGACGACGATAGCCTCCTGTGTTGTCATTGATTCGGGGGGTTGGGGCTTGGCAAGTTAGCCCTTGCCCTCGGACACGCTCCCGGCATACGGAAACGGCGGCGAAACCGGTTTGAGGATCGCCGGCCTCGCCGGTGCTATGCCAGACGTTGCCATTATCCCTACGATGGATTGCGAGCCACCTGACCCCGCCATTTCAGCCCATGCAAGCTCGAAGTCCGGCACTGGGCCGCCCGATTGGGAGTTTGGTAAAGCGGCCATCCGCGGCTTCGCCGAGCGCTGCGCCGAAGCCGACCTCTCGCCGACGCTGTTCATTCATCCGCAGGTGGGCGACCGCTACCGTGATCTGTTCCTTGAGCTGCAATCCGAGGGAGCATGTCTGGCACTCCACCTTCACCCCTACAAGTTCGACGAAACCTATACTGAGGATCTTGGCGCCTATCCTGAGCCGGAACAACGGGACTTGCTGGAGGCCGCGATCGCGGAATGGGAAGCGATCTTTGGCGAGCATCCCCGATTGATCCGCGGCGGGGTCTACTCGGCAAATGATGTGACGATGCCGATCCTGGAGGATCTCGGTTTCACCGGTGGGAGTCTCTCGACGCCGGGACGAGTGAAACCATCCGCAGCGGCCGTCTGGGCGGGTGCCCCGCTCGACCCGCACCGCGGCCATGCCGGCTTTCGGCTGCTCGCTGGGGATCTTGATTTCGTTGAGGTCCCGCTCACTGTCGATCCGACGCGGTCAGCCCAAAGCGGCCACCTTGGCCAGGGTGGTTATGAGTCCTTGTACGTCTCCGATGTTGAGGCGGAGGCGTTGGTACCGGATCCCGAACCCTACGATCTCGCTGCCGTCACTCGGAACGTACTCGACAGGATTGCCCGTGAGGAACCAGCCGTGCCGACGCTCGTGACGAATACACACAACAATATGGATTACGCCAATCCGGACCACCGCGCCGTCGCGAACCTCCAGACGGTCATTCAGACCGCGACCGCACGGTGCGATGACCTCGACCTCAATCTCGTATCCGACACCGTCGCTGGCGTCGTCGCAGCGGTGGATTGATCGGGGGCTTTATCGCCGGCCGGAGTGGTCCACAGACATGGATCTTGGCCGCTCCGATCGTGCCGCCGCCATCTGCGAGGAAGTAGAGACCGTCATCGCCGATGAGGTCGCCCCGATCACGGAGCGGCATAATGACGTACTCGACAACCCCGTTCGAAAGCTCGATGATGAGGGATTGCTCGTGGACGACCTCGTCGACGCATACCGAGAGGTCGTCCGGATCGCGGGCGACCATGACCTCCTGGGCCTCCAGTTGCCGGAATCGGCCGGTGGCCGAGGGTTATCCTACGTCGAACAGTTCCATGTGCGCGAAACCGTCTTTGAGCACGGCACTGGCCTCAGTCGGTACCTCAGCCCGATCGCTGCCAGGGGCCCAACCCGATTGTTGTTAGCGCTCTCAGATGAAAAACGACGAGAGTACCTCGATCCACTGCTCTCGGGGGAAAAGACGGCCTGTTTGGGACTCACCGAACCACGCGGTGGTTCGGATGTCGGAAACATGGCGACGACTGCTGAGCGCCAGGACGATGGCAGCTATCGGATCAGTGGCCACAAGAAGTTCGTCGGAAACGGTCCCTATGCGGACTTCGTTCAGCTCTTCGCAACGACTGACCCTGATGCGGGCGTCGATGGCATCACTGGCTTCCTCGTCGACATGGACCAGCCGGGTATCGAGCGTGGTCCGACAAACCGCGATGCTATGGACAAGGGCGAGTGGTGCGAGCTCCTGCTTGATGAGTGTGAAGTGCCGAGCGAAAACGTCATCGGCGAGCCGGGGGAGGGCCTCTCACTCCTTCTCCCGGTTCTCAATAAAGAGCGCGTCATGATGGCGGCTCAGAGTAGCGGTTTGGCGACCTACGTCAACGAGCTCTCTATCGAGTACGCGAACAGGCGGGAGACCTGGGGACGCCCGATCGGAACGCGACAGGGCGTTCAATTTCCGCTTGCGGACGCAGCGATCGATCGCCAAGCGATACGCCTTCTCGGGCTGTGGGCCGCTTGGTGTCTCGACAATGAGGAGGCGCCCGCCACGGCTGCGGCAATGGCGAAAGTCTTCGCCACGGAGGCACTCGCTGACATTGCAGATACAGCCGTCGGCGTCCACGGTGGCGACGGCATGATGAAGGACGGCCCGTTCTGGCAAATTTACAATCAAGCCCGAGCGATGCAGATCTACGAAGGGACGAACGAGATTCTTCGCCGGAATATCGCCCGCGACCTCGGTCTTGATCAGGCGAGATAGTCGGCGACGGCAGATCCGAGGTCGGCCATGTCGACCGTCTGCGGCTCGACCGTCGGCTCGTCAAGCGTCCGTTCCGTATACCCAAGCCCGGTTGGAACCAGGACAACGTCATCGGCTTCGCCGAGCGCCCCGCGGGCCGCGAGCTCACGCGCCCCGGCAAGCGTTGTCGCACATGAAGATTCGACGAATACGCCTGCCTCGGCGGCGAGGTCCCGGCGCGCCGCAAGGATCGCGTTGTCACTCACGGCGAGGACACCGCCACCGGTGTCCCGCGCCGCAGCGAGGATACGATCCCCGCTCGGTGGATTTGCGTTCGCTATGGAGTAGGCGATTGTCTCACCCCCATCGATGGCTGTCACCGAGTCATCTCCCCGGGCCCAGGCTTCCGCAATCGGTGCACATGGTTCGGCTTGAATGAAGTAGAGTTCGGGTCCATCCCGAAATAGCCCCGCCGCACGACATTCGCGGACGGCTTTCCAAGCGCCGCTCCCATGCCCCCCACTCGATACCGGTAGCACGATTGCGTCGGGTACGTCCGGAGCAAACCGCTCGAGGATCTCGAGGGTCGTCGTCTTCTGGCCAGCCACGCGTAGTGGCGAGTCTCCGTTTACCACTGCGAGATTGTGGTCCCTCGCCACGTCGAGGGATAGATCGTAGAGTGCGTCATACGGGCCACGGACCTGGAAGATGCTCGGGGCATGCCGCGCGATCAAACCTAGACGCCCCTCTGGAATCGATTCCGGCACGAATACGAGACACTCGAGACCGATGCTGGCTGCGTGGGCGGCCATGGATCGCGCCATGTTTCCGTGAGAGACGGTCGCGACAGCCTCCGCGCCCCGGTGCGCTGCCGCGGCCACCCCGACGGCACTCCCCCGATCTTTGAAAGTTCCCGTCGGGTTCGACCCCTCGTACTTGAGGTGCACCCGACAATCGAGATCCTCATCAAGCCGCGGCGCACGCATGAGCGGCGTTCCACCCGCAGCCGCACACAGTGCCGCCGGTTCAACCTGTGGGAGTAAGTCGGCGTATCTCCAGAGCGAGCGCTCGTCGGACTCGGGCCAGTGAAACCCAGATGGGTCGGTATCCAGCCAGTATCCCGCCCCACACTCACAGCGCGTGCCATCGTCGAGTGTTGCCGTCGACCCGCAAGCGTAGCAGCTGAGTTCCATATCCTCATGCCTCGGAACACCGGGCCTTTACCATGCCGGGTTCTCGGCCATAGCTTGATGGTCTGAGGCTGCAAGGCTCGCCCATGTCGTTTCGCCCTGAGCGAGTTTCGACAGTGACATTCGACTCCTTCAGTACCCTCGTCGACGTAAGCGCGGCCGCCGATGCGCTCGTCGGCGTCGTCGACAATCCCGAAGCCGTCGCTGGACACTGGCGGTCTCGCTCGTTATTTTACGCGATGGTTTCGAATTTCATCGATGCGTATCAACCCTTCTACGAGATGAACCGCGATGCACTCGAACATGCGCTCGCAACTGTCGATGCCGATGTGACCGATGCCGAACAGGACGAGATTCTCTCGGTCTACCTTCGACTTTCCGTATTTGATGACGTTCGCCCGGCGATGCAGCGGCTCGTCGATGC
>JBDGPQ010000192.1:0-5735 GCA_042219595.1 Haloarculaceae archaeon | reverse complement strand
AAATCAGGTGCGACTTGGGATGTTTCGCTCATACAGATTCTTATCAGTAGTAACACATGAACGGGATGCCCCACCAGTTGGGGTCACGCAGACTAACTTGATACACAACGGAGACCGACAGTTTCGTGGGTATTCCGGGCTGTCTCTACGAGTCCCCGATTTCCGTCGGCCTGAGAGGCTGATTGGTGTGTATCATGCCGGTGCCACAAACCGACCGATCGCCTGACTCAACGGGTACCAGGAGGGCCCATCGGACCTCACAGAGCGACTTCTGGCAGCGGACGTACCGATCGCCTCAGCGTGCAGCGATCGACGCATGGCCCCGCTGGGCCGCTCCACTTTTCCGTTCCGCCCACGAACCCGGGACGAATGTACGGTAACGCCCCGCTGGGCGGGGAGCCCGATGATCCCGAATTCTCGCCGACAGAGCGCCGGCACCTCCGTCGGGATCTCGAGAGCGTCGCCGCACGGACGCGCGAACTCCTTCCCGGGGACTTCATCGTTGGATCGGAACTCCGGACGAGTCCGAGCGGCCCCACCGCCCGCATCGCTGTTCGGCCGCCGATCGGTTCACCGGTCACTGCGGATTATGATCCCGACGATCCGGACCGCCGCATCGACCCAGCTGAGCGCGACGAGCTTGCAACTGGCCTCGCAGCGAGCGCTGCGCTCGAAGTAAAACGCGCCTTCCCCGACGATCCGCCGCCAGCCGGTTAATTGGGTGGCGCGCCGAAGAGCGCGTATCCCAGTCCACCGGTCGCCGGAATCGCGGCTGCTCCGAAGAGCGACGAGACCGGAACCGCCGTCACGGGGACCAGGGCTGCCGCTAGTAGGAATGGCAGCGCAATGATCGCCAGGAGCCCGTCCGCGCGGCCGACCATATCCGGGCTGGCAGCGCCGCCTAATTAAATGTTATTAAATTTCATTTCGCCCAAAACGGATCGGTATCACGCCGTTTCTGGAGATATTGATGCAGCACCTCACGCTCGTCACCGGAGATGTCCCCGAGCAGTTCCTGTTCGAGGATCTTGGCATGCTTTTCCGGCAGTTCGGTCCAGAGTTCGTCACCTTCCGCAATATCACGACCAACGGTCGGCCCGTCGATCGAGACGGCGACGCGGTCGCCACGGGCGGCCTCATCGACGTCTTCACCCTCATCCTGGATGGATTGTAGCGTGCCAACCCGGTGGGGCTCGCTGCCGTCGAACCGTACGACATGGGAATTCCGCCGCAGCAGTCCTCCGAGCACTTCGACGCCAACGACTGCGGGATCCGACTGGCGGAATGTGTGTTCCGGGAGGATCCGGAACCGGGCCGGCCGGGCGATATTCTCGAGGACTTGCTCCTGCTGACTTTGCTCGATCGCCTCGACGTGCTCCTCATAGGCCTCGATCAAGCGGTAGATCACGTCGTTTGCGAACAGTTCAACCCCTTCCTGGTCGGCCAGCGCTTCCGCATCATCCAGAATGTCGACGTTAAACGCGAGGATCGCCCGATGCGTCGGCTCGTTTGCCGTTACGGCTACGCGGATATCCCGTGGTGCAACATCGCCAACCTCCGCGCGCATGATCGGAATTTCGGCCTCATCAAGCGAATCTGCAAGTGCTTCGAGGCTACCGAGGGTGTCTGCCTTGACCGTCACCCCCTCCTCGTCGGTGGTGACCGCGACCTCCGCAAGTTCAGCGCGGACTTCGGCGATTACGTCATCCACGGATCTGTCGCCGACGACGCGGATCGGCGCCCCTGCCATGGCATCGTCGAGGTCAGGGCCAGCTATCTTGACACCATCCGCGGCAACGACGGCATCGACTTGTTGAAAGCCCGCCTCGGCGCGAATTTCCGCCAGTGGTTCGGGGACGAGCAGCGCTCGCACGTCAGTGACGATCGGTTCGTTCACACCACCGACGACGATCGTATCGTCCGCGGTGAGCCGACCATCGTAGATCACCGCGTCAATAGTCGTGCCGAAGCCCCGCGTCTCAGTCACCTCGAGAACTGTACCGGCGCCGGGGCCCGATACGTCGATGGCCATTTCATCGCGCATATATCGCTGTGAGAGCCCCATGAGCACGGTCAGGAGATCGGGGATACCCTCACCAGTCTCGGCGGAGACTGGCACGACGCCGACATTGTTTGCGAAGTCGGTCACCCGCCAGTAGAGGTCGGCGGAGAAATCTGCGTCCGAGAGCTGGCCAATGATCTCGTACAGTCGATCGTTCAACGCCGCTTCCGCTCGATCCGACTGGGCATCGATGGCTGCTTGGGAGGGCTGGCCATCAGTCGGGTTCCAGCCGGGAATCGTGTCGATCTTATTGGCGGCAACGACGAACGGTGTCTCGGTCCGGGACAGGATGTCGACAGCTTCCTCGGTCTGGGGCTGGAATCCATCGGTGACGTCCACGACCAGGATCGCGATATCTGCGAGGGCTCCGCCCCGCGCTCGCAACGTTGAAAATGCATGGTGTCCCGGGGTGTCGATGAAGAGGAGTCCGGGCAGGTCGAAACCGGTGGGATCGACGAGATCGCCGGCGATTTCCGAGATTGTCTCGAGTGGAACCGCCGTCGAACCGATATGCTGGGTGATTGCCCCGGCCTCGCCCTCGCTGACGGCCGTCCCCCGGATCCGATCGAGCAGGCTCGTTTTGCCATGATCCACATGGCCCAGTACTGCCACGATCGGCGTTCTCAGGGACGCAGCCTGTTCGTTCGCCATCGGCAGAAGTCTACCTGAATCGACCGGACGGGGCCAGTTAAGGTCGTCGTATCGGACACTCGACCGAAAGGCACTCACCCCCCATCGACAACCCCCGCCCATGCAAGAGCCGACGTGGTCGCGCCGCGCCCTCCTTGCGACCGCGGGGGTGGCACTCGCCGGCTGTGCGACTGGACCGGGCGATAATGGAACGCCGACTCCCGCACCCGACCCCCCTGAAATCGGCGTTGACGCCCCGACCACAGTCCCCGCACGCGATGTCGAACCGACAGTCCTCGTGGAGAATCTCGAGATTCCGTGGGATATCGCGGTTGCGCCGGACGGCGACCTCTTTATTACGGAGCGGGTCGGTCGGGTCAATCGCTTCTCGTCCGGCCAACTCGAAGAGGTTGTCACCCCAGACGATGCAATCGATGCTGGATCCGTCCCCCCGGGGGCAGAGGAGTCTCCATGGTGGGTTGAGGGTGGTGAGGGTGGAACACTCGGCGCCGCTGTCCATCCGGATTATCCGGATCCGGCGTTACTCTACGTCTATTATACGGCCCGAGGTGATGGAGAAAAGCGGAATCGGGTTTCCCGGTTCGATGTCACGGCCGCGAACCCAGGCGCGACCGAGGAAGTAATCATTGACGACATTCCGGCCCACCAAGTACACAACGGCGGTCGGATTCGGTTCGGGCCCGAGGGGCATCTATGGGTCACCACCGGAACTGCCTCCTACGACAAGGATCAGGCCACGGCCCGTGCCGACGATCCTGGATCGCTCGCAGGCAAGGTGCTTCGGCTCACCCAGAGCGGCGATGCAGCGCCAGGGAATCCCGGGTTTGCCGATCCGCGCGTCTACACCATCGGCCACCGCAATCCCCAGGGGATCGTTCGACTGCCCGGCGGCGCATGGCTGGTCAACGAACATGGCGGGACGGGTCACGACGAGATCAACCGCCTGGTCGCTGGCGCTGATTATGGGTGGCCGAACAGCCCCCGTGGGCGGGAAAAATACGTGAACACCTCGGGTGTCCACCCGCCGCTCGCCAACACCGGGGAATCCGCATGGGCGCCGTCCGGGAGCGTGTTTTATACTGGGAACGACGTGCCTTCGTGGTCGAATCGGATGCTGATCGGCGGTCTCGTTAGCCAACAAGTGATCGCAGCGACAATCGTCCCACCAGACGCCGAGGCCCCGCCGACCGGCGAGGCCGGGACGGCATATACCGCCGACTGGTACGATGACGCAGCGACAGTCGTTGCCCACCCGCTGCTTCGGGATGTCCTCGGGCGGGTCCGCCATCTCGAGCAGGGGCAGAATGGCGCGCTATATGCGATCACGTCAAACCGCGACGGTCGGGCGCAAGGCGAATTCCCTCGTGAGCGTGACGACGTGTTGGTCCGACTGGATGCTACCACCGGGTAACGAACAAGCCAATGTCTCTTCCGAAATGGAACGAACAATACGGGCGTGCGTTTGCCATCAGTCGGCGCCGCGTTGCGCCGCGAGAGCCGGGGTCGATGGTCGTGCCGGCTGGTCGCGCCAATCGTGCGAACCGAGGCTATCGATGCCGGGCCAGCCACCAATCTGAACAGCTTTAACGGGGGCGTGGGAAGGCGGCGGCATGACCGACGGAGACGAGCTCCGGGCTGTGATGGGAAGTTTCGCGACGGGTGTGACGGTGGCCACACTCGCTGCAGACGAGCCGCATGGTTTGACCGCCAATGCCGTTTCCTCCGTCTCGCTCGATCCGCCACTCGTGCTTCTCTGTATAGATCGCGAGACGACGAGTTACGAGAAGCTTGAAGCCGGCGACGCGTCGGGATACTGCCTCAATATCCTCACGGCGGACCAGCAGGATCTCGGTGAATACTTCGCGGGTATGGCGGAATTCGATGAGAGCCCCTTCGAGACGAGACCGACGACAACAGCGGTGACGGGCGCGCCGATCTTCGAGGAATGTCTCGGATATATCGATTGTACGGTCTGGGAGGCGTATCCTGGAGGCGACCACGTGATTTATGTTGGTGAGGTAGAAGAGGCGGCCGTCCTCGACGAAACTTCAGATCCGTTGACGTTCTTCCGTGGTGGCTGGGGCACCATCGCATAGCAGCTGTCGGAGGCGGGGAAGCGTCCGACAAGCGTCTCACGGAGCCGAAAGTTTACTAACTGGTCCCCCTCGATTGGGCAGTATGGCGGAGATACTGGCTGAGAATCTGTCAGGGAAGGCCGTGATGGGGTCGGATGGCGCGGAGCTTGGCGGCCTGTACAACATTACGATGAACATCGAAACGGGCAAACTGGTGAACCTGCTCATCGAGCCGAACGAGCAGCGGACGGAGACGGAGTTCGACCACGACGAAGCCGGGCGGATCCAGGTGCCCGTCGGCCGTGTGCAGGCTGTCAAAGATCACATGATCGTTGAACGGTAGATGTACGTCCTCGACGCCTCGGCATTCATCCACGAGTATCACACCGACGAGTCGATTGCGTCCATCCCGCTCGTCCGCGAGGAGTTGGAGGATGAGCATGCCTACCGGTTCGACGCACTCGAGGGATCCGGCATGCACCTCCACATCCCGGACGCCGAGACGGTCGAGCGGATCGAGCGTGCGGCGCGGGAGACCGGCGACTTCGAAGAACTCTCACGGACGGATATTCGCCTGGTCTCAGCCGCATTCGAGCTCGATGCAACGCTCGTGACTGATGACTATGCCATCCAGAATGTGGCGGAAAAGCTCGGTGTCGCCCTCGAAGTGATCGCCCGGGACGGTATCGACGAGCAACGCGACTGGAACTTTCAGTGCGGGGGGTGTGGGCGCGAATTCGACGAACACCACGATCGCTGCCCTATCTGTGGCAGCGATCTATCGCGAAAACGCCCGGCTTAAGTCTCCGTAGCAGGGTCTCTGTAGGCCATCCGCATGGGGATGCCCTCAGCATCTGTCGGAATCGACCCGTCAGGCAAGTATTCGAGAGCGGACCGGCCCGGCCGCGCAGTCACGGCGAGTGCGAGCGCGTCGATCACGTCGTCGA
>JBDGPQ010000096.1:0-5738 GCA_042219595.1 Haloarculaceae archaeon | reverse complement strand
CGGGTCCCGGGATGAGACTCCTCAAGCGAAAGTAGCAGGTCTCTGATCTCCCCGCGGAACGATTCCGACGCATGTGGACATTCGGTGATGTGGGCCGGGAGGTTCCGTTCACGGACGTATAGTGCAATCTCCTTCTCGGGTACGTCCCTGAGTGGCTTCGCTCGTGGCACGAAGTCGGATTGGACTTCCCGAACAGGTCCGTCAGTGGCTCCCGGAAACGGCCCGAGACTTGCGTCGAAATTGTTCGCCATGCGGTCGACGTCACCCTCCAGAATATTCATCAAAGCTGTCTGTGCCACATCATCGAGGTTGTGGCCGGTCAGCAACTTATCCGCGTCTAAGGCGTCTGCAGCCTGCGACAGGAGGTCGCGACGAAACACCCCACAGTACGCACATGCTGCCATGCTAAGAGGATCGTCCTCAACCACGTCATCCATCCGTACTCCGAACTCCTCCGCGTAAGAGCGAATCTCATGACGCATATCCAGTTCGTCCACGAGGGACCGGCTAGCGGCGAGGCTTTCGTCCCGGTAGCCGTCGATACCTTCGTGTACAGACAGTGCAATCAGTTCTACCCGTGGGTCACTGCTGAAGGTCTCCTGCAGGATCGTAGCGAGGGCGACGCTATCCTTACCACCAGATAGGCCGATCACCCACGTCTCAGGGTCCTCCGGCGTTGCATCGTCAGGCAATAAATTATCCTCTCTGACGCGCCGTCGAACACGCTTCTCGACGGACCGGATGAGGTGATCGCTACAGTGGTGCCGTCCGGCATACGCAGCATGGTGGATTGCCTCAGCGCCGCAGGCGTCACACTCCATTGGGTGGGTATACCGGTGGGACTCGGTTGACGGTTACGTTCCGGAAGGCGTTTGCACCGCGGAGATGTAATCCACGCCGATGGACCGCTCCGGGGCTGTCGATCGGCTCGAGCAATTGGTCGATACGGTCGAGTCGGATCCAATGCCCGTGCCAATCAAAGAACTGTGGGTGTTAGGTGACCTCGCACTCGGCCTCGACCCCGTGGAACGACTCGATGTTTACGTCCGAAAAGAGCTCCTATTCGGACGGGATGACGACGCGGCGGCCCGCTTCAAGGACTCGCACGGGATCGAAGGGGTCGGGCGCACCGTTGACGCTGACTGGGCCTCCGCATTTCCCGAGCATCTCCGGGCAACAGACGCGGGGCATGCTGCGCCGGAGCAATGCCTTGCAGCTCACCTCGTCGATCGTGGCGAGCCGATCCACCTCGAAGTTTGTAATACGGGCTTCGAAGCGAACGTAACTCAGCGGCTCGAAGGCGCGCTGGCAAGGGATGACTACGGTCAGATCCTCGATCCACGCGGAGTCTGTCTCTGGATTGACGGTCACCGCGACGAGGAGGCATTCGACAAACTCCGCCAAGGCGAGTACGTATTTCCGACACTGAGCGAGGCACTCGAGATGCTTGGACTCGAGGAATCAGCTGCACAACGGGCCGCTGAAGCCGTGCGTGAATGCCGTACATCGCGGGAGGGTACGACAGTGCGTGGCGAAGTCATCTAGGTGCCGCACACTTTCGGGACCGAAGCCAAGGTATTGGATGACCGAGTTTTCTCGATGTCTATTGCAGCCGACGCAACCGAGTTGATCGGTGAGACGCCGCTCGTCCGCCTGGATACGTTCGCCCCCAACTTGGTTGGGAAGTTAGAGGCGCACAACCCTGCGTTTTCGGTCAAAGATCGCATCGCTGTAGCAATGCTCAGGGCGGCAGATCGGGATGGTGAACTCGATGAACGCAGTGTATTGATCGAGCCAACAAGCGGCAATACGGGCATTGGACTCGCATTTGCTGCAGCGGCTCAAGGGATCAAACTCGTCCTTGTGATGCCAGACTCGATGAGCGACGAGCGACGCCGGGTGCTCTCGGCGCTTGGTGCGGAAGTCATCCTCACTGATGGTGGGGACGGGATGGATGGGGCAATCACAGCGGCGGAAGAGCTCGCGGAGCGGATCCCCGAGAGCGTCATGCTTCAGCAGTTCGAGAACGATGTGAATCCGGAGATCCACCGGCGAACCACTGGACCGGAGATCTGGGACGATACTGATGGGCAGGTGGATGCCGTCGTAGCTGGCGTCGGCACCGGCGGGACTATCACCGGAATTGCGGAGTATCTCAAAGAGAATCGCAACGCGTCGGTCCATTGTGTTGCCGTTGAGCCAGCTGCGTCGGCTGTTCTCTCTGGCGAGCAACCCGGTTCCCACTCGCTTCAGGGCATTGGGGCCGGGTTTGTACCACCAGTGCTCCGCATTGAACTCATTGATGAGGTCGTCAGCGTCGAGCGATCGGCGGCGGTCAAGCGATCGCGGACACTCGCGGCCGGCGAAGGGATCCTCGCGGGGATTTCATCGGGGGCAGCCGTCGAAGCCGCCGTACAGATCGCCGAGGACCGGCCAGACGATCTCGTCGTGACGATTTTACCCGACCTCGGAGAGCGCTATCTCTCTACGGATCTGTATCCATCAGCCGAAGCCCGACATCTCGATCAGAACCCGATCGGAGACCTCGCCGCGGCAATACGCGTGTCCCAGCCAGCCGATTAGGAAATGCGACCAACTGTAACGTAGAAGGGGACAGTCTCGCGACGTTTGTATTCGCCGTTGCGCATCTGTTCGGCCACTTCACGCCCCATCGCCCGCCAGTTTTGCTTTAGATCGTCGAATTCTGCCGGTGTCGTCGTTCCAGCGAGGATCGTTGCCCGGTCAGTCGTCAACCCCTCGCCCGTTACCTTCCGCCGCGCCGCCTCGACATCCGCTTCATCATACGGCCCCTCGATCGTTCTGACGTGATCGTACCGAGTGACCTCGATGTCCCGAAGACCGATTTCATGGAAAAGGTCGGCTGCATCCCCGAGCGCGGCGGGCGTCTCGACACCATCGAGATATCGCTCTCGCGCCTGCCGTGCAAGACGCGATTCGGCGTCGACAGTAGACTCGACAGTGACCTCCGCATTGTCCGGCTCGATCACGGCAACATGATCCGTCGCTACTTTGACGAATTCCTCGATCGCACGGCGCGGTTCGGGCAGATTGACGAGAAGCGCCTGACATACAACTAGCTCAATGGTTCCACGATCGATCGGAAGCCGCCGCGCATCCCCGAGGAGTCTCGGTGGAGCAACGGAATCCAGTAACTCGGGATCGGCGTCGACCGCGATAACATCACCTGCAGCCTCCTCCCGGAGCACTGCAGTGAGAGCTCCTGTCCCAGCGCCAACGTCCAGCACCGTCGAGCGCGAGCCGAGATCAAGCGGTTCGAGGGCTCTGCGTGAATCTTTCCACATACCCTCGCGAGTCCGCTCGAGATACTCGCCGGTGAATCGGCGCACGGTCCGCTATTGTCGATACAACCGGAAAAACACGCCGACCTCAGTCCATCGGATCCTCGTGTCGACGCGTCCAGGCGCCGCTTTCGTACTTTCTCGTTGCAATTTCCTGCGCCCGTTCGAGTTCCGTTCGAGACCAATCCTCGAGGTCCGCTTCAGCCCACTCCTTGAAGGCAGTCTCGAGGGTTTCGACCAGCTCAGCTCGATCCACGCCGACCTGTTCGCGGACGGAGGTAACGCGGTTCCGGAAGGTGTCCGGATCGAGATCGGCTGTAAACGTCGCTAAGTGCTTGCCAACCGCTCGTTCGTAGGTGATCGAGCCGTGTTGGATGACACTCGTTTTACGACGATACTGGGCATTGCCGCTGAGCTTCCGACCCTCGCCGGCGACGACATCGTGGGCCGGATTGATACCGCGAAGGTAACATGCTGGCTCGTGGATAGGTGGGGCTGGCTCGGCTGCAAACCGCGCGTCGACACCAAGCCGATCTAACGCCTCGAACAGCGGCTTACATAGGAGGGTGTACGTCTCCATGAGGTCGCCTGGCAGCTCATCCGCCGGAGCGACGATGGAGTAAGAGATGTCGCCGGATCGGTCATGGTAGATCGCGCCCCCTCCGGTAGGGCGGCGAACGACATCGATGTCGTGCTGAGCGCAATATTCCCAGTCGATCGTTGCGGGATCCTGGTGATAGCCCAGTGAGAGCGTGCTCGGGTCCCACGTGTAAACTCGGAGCGTCCACTCACCGCCATTTGCTGCCGTCTCAGCGGCAACCTCGTCGAGAGCCATCTGCATCGGTCCGGGTTGGACATCCTCGGTGATCAGCCGCCACGGACCTGAGGGCGGTGACATGTGTAGGATCTATCCCGGCCGCCCGTTTAGCGGTTCCGGGCGGGCGGTTTTTCATCCGGCCGATACACTCGAATGGCATGTCGACAGGATTGCTGGTGCCATCGATGGTTCGAGATGTTACCGATTACGCAGAGCGCGCCGAGGATCTCGGGTACGATCGGTTTTGGACCGGCGAACTGTGGGGTCGAGATGCCTTTGTCTCGTTGACGGCCGCGGCATGCCGTACGAGCGAATTATCGTTCGGAACGTCCATACTCAACGTATTCGGGCGCTCACCGGCAACACTCGCCCAAGGGGCCGCGACACTGCAGCGTGAAAGTGGTGGTCGATTCACATTGGGACTTGGGACGAGTACGAAGAAAGCTGTCGAGGACCTCCACGGAGCGACGTGGGATCGACCGGTCCGCCGACTCCACGAGACCGTCGAGTTGACGAAGCGGTTTCTAACCAGCGAGGGACGTGTCAAGTATGACGGCGAATTGTACGAAGTTGCAGACTTTCCGAGCCAGGAGACTCCCGTTCCTATCTACACGGCTGCGCTCGGCCCGGCTATGCGCCGGGCCACGGGACGGACCGCCGATGGCTGGCTTCCGCACAATATTCCATTTGCTCACCTTCCAGACGCATTTCAGGTAATAGCTGATACCGCGAGTGCTGTCGAACGGGACCCGGATGAAATCGAGGTCGCTCCGTACGTTCCGTGTGCGGTTGATCCAGATCCAGCGGCCGCCAGAGCGCTCATCCGTGGCCATATCGCCTATTATGCGGGCAGTGGGGCCGGCTACCGCCGGGCGATGAGCACGTATTACGATGAAATAGAAGACATTGCGAGTGCCTGGGCGGAAGGGGATCGGGATCTTGCGCGAGAGCTAGTCACTGACGAGATGATTTCCGGACTTGGCGTCGCAGGCTCAGCGGAACAGGCCCGCGAACAGTTGGCCACGATCCGGGACATCGACGTGATTGACGAACCAATCGTCGTGATGCCGGGGGGCGCAGACGAGACGACGATGGACCGAACGATCGAGGCACTCGCGCCGTAAAGGCACCCTCTTTTGCCGTTCGGGCTGCTACTCTCACCGGGATGGTCGAGAACGTTGCCCCAGTGATGGCCGAGCTCGAGGCCGAGGATATCTACTTGCTATCAGGTATCGAGCAGGGCATGCGTTTCTCGAAGTGGGTGGCCAAGGAGAAACTCCCGGAATTCTCACGGCTAACCGCCGAGAACGTGGATTACCGACTCGACCGTTGCGAACGCCGCGGGCTGATCGAGCGGAAAACGATCCAGTATCAGGGGTTCCGGTTGACGTTTGAGGGCTACGATGCGTTGGCCCTCCGCACCTTCGTGGAACGCGACACGATCGACGGGATGGGCGCGCCGCTCGGTGTGGGAAAGGAAAGCGACGTCTATGAAGTCCGGTCATACAAACCGCTCGCGTTGAAATTTCACCGAGAGGGGTATACGAATTTCCGAGAAGTAAACCGCGAACGCGAATACACGGCCGACCACGAACACGTCT
>JBDGPQ010000038.1:1001-5816 GCA_042219595.1 Haloarculaceae archaeon | reverse complement strand
ACGAGTACGCCCGCATTCGTCTCTAAGAATCGCTCGACCCACTCTCGCTGATAGTCCCGCAATTCAAGGTCGAGATCCACGTCGAGGGGTTCCCCGGTCTGCAAGTCGCGCTCATCCCGGACTGGATACCCCGCCTCGAAGAGCGTCCGCTTGAGCTCGGCAACCCGTTCCTCAGCCACCCAGCTCGCTGTATCGGAAAGCTCAGCCCTAAGCACTCCGTCGTCGAGTTCTTGACGGGCCACGTTGCCCATTAGCTCCGCCGTTTCCGCTTCGAGTATGACATACCCCTCATCATGGGTCCGGAGGGTGAAGCGGTTGGCTCGGGCCCATTGGTCTTCTAACCACTCTTCGAGTGGTCTGGAGGGTTCCGGGAGCACCTGACGAACAGTCGAACGGAGGGCTTCGAACTCGTCATAGGGAGCCGCCCAAACGTCCTCCCGTCTAATTTCGTACCGATAGGCTCCACTGCCGGTCGTTGTCACGAGATGCGTGAACTGTGAGAGCTGAGCTCGCGTGAATTGGGTTGGCTGGTCGACGATAATCTCACGATTGGATGGAAAAAGAATGACGTTCTCGCGGTCGGTCAGTGCCGAGAGGTCAGCAGGATACCAGACAACGGGATCACTGGATACGTCGAGACGTTCGACGGCTCCGGTTGTCGCAAGCCGCTCCAGTTCATTACTCGCAGCTTCGTGGCTGAGGTCTCGGACCTGTGCATACCGAGTAGCCGTCACCACGGGCCGCCCGACCGATGCAAGAGCGTCATAGAAGGCATCGGGGTTCGTCTCCTCGCTCACACCCACTTGTATGTGAGCTGGATTCAAACTGCTTGCGACCGGGTCCGACCCCGGCGTATATGTTGGTCGGCCGCCACGTTCGTGACATGCCGTGGCATCTTACCGTCGAGGGCGAATCTTACGATGCGGCCCGCTCAAACTTCGAATGGGATATTCCAGCGGGCTACAATGCTGCACGGGACTTTCTGACGAAACACGACGACACGGACCGACCGGCACTCTATCAGGCATACCCCGACGGCCGCCGAGAGACGTACACCTTCGACGACCTCGATGCTTTATCCGACCGATGTGCCAATGCGTTGGCTGCCCTTGGAGTGGGCCGTGGCGACCGCGTAGGCGTCGTTGTACCGCAAAAGCCGGCGAATCCCGTCGTGCACTGTGCGTGTTGGAAGCTCGGAGCGATTTCGCTGCCGCTCTCCGTGCTGTTTGGCCCGGATGGTCTCGGCTACCGACTCGATGACTGCGGTGCCGTTGCCGCCGTCGTAGATGAGCAGGTTCGAGACACCGTCGATGCGGTCCGTGATGACTGCGATGCACTCGAACACGTCATTGAGGTAGGTGGTGCAGCTGCCGGTGACGCCATTGACTTCGACTCGTGGATCGATGACCACCCTCCAACATTCGACACGGTCGAAACCGACGCTGAGACCCCCGCATGTATTATGTACACGAGCGGCTCAACCGGCCCGCCGAAAGGGGTCCTTCATACACATTCGGTCTGGGTGGGACACTGTCCAGCGTTTTACGCCTATTTCGAGCGCGACGTGTTCGACTCGACGTTCTGGACACCCGCAGACTGGGCCTGGATCGGCGCATTGGGGGATCTGGTGTTTCCTGCGTGGCATTACGGACGTCCTGTCGTAGGTTACCCGATGGGTGGATTCGATCCTGAAATAGCGTATGAACTGTGTGAAGAGTTTGCCGTCACGGACGCCTTTCTCCCACCAACCGCCATCCGCGAGATGATGACGGTTGATGCGTCACGCTACGATCTCGAGCTAAAGGCCATCTCTTCAGGTGGCGAGCCGCTCACACCGGAGATCCTGGACTGGGCTGCCGACTCCCTCGAGGGAGTCGTCGTGAACGAGCTCTATGGACAGACGGAGGCTAATCTGCTGGCCTGTACGTGCCGCGACTGGTTCGAGGCCCAACCCGGCTCCATGGGCAAAGCCGTGCCTGGTCACGACGTTGCAGTCATCGATCCTGAAACCGGCGAAAAGTGTGATACGGGCGAACTTGGCCAAATTGCTGTCCGACACGGTGACGACCCCGTGATCTTCGAGGAGTACTGGGAGCAGCCGGAGAAAACCGCGGCTGTGCGGGTCGGTGATTGGCATCTAACTGGCGACCTTGCCACACGGGACAGCGACGGCTATCTCTGGTTCAAATCCCGCGATGATGATATCATAATCACCGCCGGTTATCGCGTTGGTCCCGGGGAAGTCGAGAGTGCGATTCTCGAGCACCCGGATGTGGCTCAAGTCGGCGTGATTGGCGTCCCCGATGAGGAACGGACAGAAATCATCAAGGCGTTCGTCCAGCCGGTCAATGGGGTTGAGGTTGGGGACGACCTTCGCGAGGAGATCAGGGAATTGGTCCGATCGCAGTTAGCCAAACACGAGTATCCCCGCGAAATCGAGTTCGTCGATGAACTCCCGCAAACGACGACCGGAAAGATCCAACGACGAAAACTGCGAGACCGCCAGCATTGAGTGCTGGATCGACCTCCAAAAATCGAGGTTGGTGCGACGTCCTAGACGCCAAGCCGGCTGAGCAACCGGCGGACCGCAGCGCCGATACTCCGCCCGGCCGCAGCCAGCCGTGTGCCTACATCGACGGCGGTCTCCATGAGGAAGGCAGCGAGGCCGGCGGGACCTTCATTCCGGGTCCGTCGCCCAGCAGCTCGGAGCCAGTCAGCAAGACGTTCCAACCCGCCGTGAACGCCGTTGGGGAAATACAATACGACGATCAACAGGAGGATCCCGAAGCTAAATTGCCAATATGCCTCGAGAAACGCGTACTGACTGATCGCCCAGCGGAGGTACTCATACGCGAACGCGCCGACAAGCGGGCCCAAGAAGGCATACGCACCGCCGATAACTGTCATCAGGACCGGAAGCGCGGAAAATGTCCAGTAGGCCTGATCTGGATTGACATTGGCCAGGAGGGGAATCAACATCGCCCCGGCCATGCCGGAAAAGGCCCCGGAGATGATGAAGGTCAGCCACTGATGACGGGTGACGTTAACGCCGAGTGCCTCAGCTCGTTCGGGATTTTCACGAATCGCCTTACATGTCGCCCCGAAGGGCGATTGCACGATCCGCCAGAGAATGTACATGACCAGCGTGAATGCGATCAACATGAGGAAATAGTACGCAATCGGGTTGACGATATCCACAAGGGTGAACTCCCAGCCAAACAGATTCACATCCCCCATCGTGAACGTCAAGCCATCAGAGCCATTCGTGAACACACCGTTTCCGTATCCGAGCGCTTCGAGCAAGCTCCCGATGATATCCTGGTTGGCAATCACCCAAATTGCCATCGAGAATGACAGTGTTATGAGCGCAAAATAGATTTCCTCGAGTCGGACCGAGAGATACCCGATCCCGATCGCCAGGAGTGTGGCCATTAGCGTCCCGATAGCGACCGCCAAAAGCCAGGTTACGAAGACAGCAATCCCACCAAAGATTTCGCCGATCCCGAGTGCCGGTGCCACGACCTGGACAACCTTGGCGACGGAGTAGCCGGCGATCGCCACGAACATGGCGTGGCCAAATGACAGCAAGCCAGTATAGCCGTATAGTAGATTGAAGGCGGTCGCGAGCATCGCAAAGATCAGTGCCGTGGTGAGGATTTTCAGCTGAAAGGCCGCCGAGTCCAAAAGCCCGAACCCTACGACTAACTCGAGGATCCACGGCGCAAGCACTGCCAGGACCGCCGCCAGCCCCAACCAACCGAGCCGGCGACGGTTTATACCAGTGCCAAACACGCGCGAGCCGAGTCCGCCTTCTGTTGGCGCCGCCATCAGACTCCGGGACCGAGGCCGCTGCCTTCAAGCAGATCTAACGCCGTATCTCGGTCGAGCGAATATGTCTGCGTCGGCGAGAGGCCTTTTCCATCGTATGGGACATCATCTTCAGTACTCGTTGTCCCGATGACAGTCGGAGCATTGGCCTGGTGACTGTCTGGGTCGATCGTAATCGGTCCCCGGGGATCCTCTTCGAATGATGCACCCTCGAGATTCGAAATGATGTCTTCGGCATTGGTGTTGCCCGCGGCTTCGATGGCCTGCTTGTACAGATGGATCGCAGCCCACGTGCTGCCACCTGTGAATGAGGGGATATTTACGACTTCACTGTCCTCTGAATATGCTTCAGTCCACCCTTCAAGGAACGCATCATTGTATTGATTATCGAACGCGGAGTGCCAATACCAGCCTGAATAGTTGAAGCCTTCCGGCATGGTATCGCCCAACGCCTTGAAGACCGTTGGGTCGGCGCCAAGCGTGTCGAAGACATCCGTCACTTGGTCGAAGAGGCCCTGTTCTGCGGCCTGGCTCGCGAACGTCACTGCGTCACCCGCCCAGAAGCTCGTGAATACGAGATCTGGATCGGCATTAAGCACGGTATTGATCTGTGGTGTCATGTCGCTCGCGCCGAGCTCGGGGAACTGTGACTCTACGAATTCAAAGCCAGCACCCAGGCCTCGTGAATACGCTTTGAAATAATCCCAGGCCTGCTGCCCATACGCGTAGTCCGGCCCCATATTCGCAACTCGTGTCACATCGAGTTCATCGTTTGCGAATTTCGCCATCGCATAGGTGTTGATCGACGTATTCGCGTTTGTTCGGAAGATGTTTGGCTTCTGAGCTGCCACCCCATCTTCCGATTCGTAGTAATTCCCGTAGGTGTCATATCCTGGCTCCGTGATGAACGGCGTACCAATATCCGTCAGCGTGAACGGGACACCGAGCTGCTCGATCAACGGGGCCGAGTTGAGCGTCACCCCGGAT
>JBDGPQ010000038.1:0-991 GCA_042219595.1 Haloarculaceae archaeon | reverse complement strand
TGAGGTGAGTCCGATCATTACGTCCGCACCGAACTCTTGGACGAGGCTTTGAATCTGTTGCTGTGGGTTGTCGCCGTGGTCACGGATTTGGATCTCCACGGGCCGCCCCATGATCCCACCATTGGCATTAACCGAGTCGACAGCAACCCGGGCTGCAGCCGCGGAGGCCGATCCGAGAGCCTCCGCAATGCCCGACAGCAGGTAAATGCCGCCGATGCGAATCGGCTCCCCACTCGGCGTTCCGCCATCACCGCCGGTGTCGCCGCCGTCGCCACCATCTCCACCATCGCCACCGTCACCGCCGTCGCCACCGCCGCCACATCCAGCGAGACCAACTGTCGCACCCGTGCCAGCCGCCGCGAGGAACCGCCGACGTGGTAATCTGGAGCTGCTCCCGTTGGTGTTCGATGCACCCGCTGACTCTGCCGTATCCCGTGGCATGTGTCATCACACACAACGATCACCTATAATAGTCCTGGTTCCTTGTCGACAAGATCGATTATTGACAGCCGACCGGCCGTCTCCGCCGGTGTGGGTGCCATTGATCTACTTTCAATGGGCAGGACCAATCATGTCGTCGAAAAGTTTAATCCCCGAGTGGAACACCGTGTGCCCATGGTTAGCGTAGACCTGATAATCACACAGGTCATTACGGGCCTTTCCATCGGGAGCCGGTTGTTCCTCATCGCGGTGGGACTTAGCCTAATATTCGGGGTGCTCGACATCCTCAACTTCGCCCATGGGATCCTGTTTATGATCGGCGCATACGCGGGTATTATCTTTGTCGAAGGCACCGGCGTCAATTTCGGCATCTTTACCGTGGATGTCCCAATCCTCGGGTTCTGGATCGGATTACTCGCTGCCATCGCGATCATCGCGGTTGTCGCGATCATTATCGAGATGGGACTATTCCGGCGGGTCTATGACCGTGAACCGCTCGATCAACTCCTACTCACGTTCGCGTTGGTGCTCATTATGACGGATATGATCC
>JBDGPQ010000173.1:0-5836 GCA_042219595.1 Haloarculaceae archaeon | reverse complement strand
CCGAGGTGGAAGCGTCCGAAGAGATATGCTTATCACAATGGAGTTCCCCCATCCTGGTAGGGTACCATGACCCGTGATCGATTTATTCGGGGGCCACCCCGACACCACTCCACTCACTGACGTTGGCGACGTAGCGTTTCTGGACACGACACTGCGCGATGGGGAGCAAGCCCCTGGCGTGTCGCTCACCCCGGACGAGAAGGCCCACATCGCCCGGGCGCTCGATGCCGCTGAGATTGATGTGATCGAAGCTGGCAGCGCCTGCACCGGACCGGGCGAGCGGGAAACGATCGACCGTGTGACGGATCTCGACCTCGACGCGACGGTCACCAGCTTCTGTCGCGGCATCGAGAATGACGTCGATCTCGCAATGGACGTTGGCGTTGACGGAATCGATCTCGTCGTCCCAGCGAGCGACCGGCATGTCAATCGCAAGGTTGGGACAACCCTCGAGGATAACGTCCACAACACAGCTGAACTGGTCGAATACGCGAAGGATCACGGCCTCTGGGTTGAGGTGATCGGCGAGGACGGCTCGCGGGCCGAACTGGATTACCTCGAGGAACTGATGACCGCCGCCCTCGAGGCGGGGGCCGACCGTGTGTGCTACGCAGATACGGTTGGCCACGCAACGCCGGATGAAACCCTCGAGTACGTCTCACGCCTTGCCGACCTAGGACCGGTGTCGACACATACGCACGATGACCTCGGCCTCGCAGTCACGAATGCGCTCGTCTCGATTGCGGCCGGTGCCGACATGGTCCATGGGACGATGAATGGAATCGGCGAGCGGGCGGGCAACGTCGCTCTCGAGGAGGTCGCCATCGCTCTCGACCACGGGTACGGCGTAGAAACGATGGACCTGTCGCGAGTCTACGACCTGGCGCAGCTCGTTGCCAATCTGACGGGCATTCCGCTCGCGCCGAACAAGGCCGTCGTAGGCCAGAACGCCTTCACACACGAAAGCGGCATCCACACCGACGGGACGCTCAAGGATGATGCGATGTACGAGCCGTATCCACCCGAGAAAGTCGGCCGGGAACGACGGCTCGCGCTCGGAAAACACGCAGGCCGAGCAGGCGTGAAAGCGGCCCTTCGAGAGCACGACCTTACGGTCGATGACGACCAACTCGATGAGATCGTGACGCGAGTGAAGAAGATCGGGGATCGAGGGAAGCGGGTCACCGATGCCGACCTGCTCACGATCGCCGAGGAAGTCCAGGGTCGCGAGCGAGATCGCCGCGTGGAATTGCTCGACTTAACCGCCGTTTCAGGCGTGAATCCGCCCACGGCCAGTGTTCGACTGTCCGTCGAAGGTGAGGAACGGAAAGACGCTGCCACAGGCTCGGGGCCGGTCGACGCCGCGATGAATGCCGCCGAAGCTGCGCTTGGCCACGAGGCCGACGCACAGCTGGAATCCTATCACGTGGATGCGATCACCGGTGGCACGGACGCCGTTGTCACCGTCGAGGTGGAGATGTCCCGCGGTGATGATACCGTGACGGTCACGGCAAGTGACTCCGACATCACCCACGCCTCGGTGTCGGCGATGGTCGACGCGATGGATCGCCTTGTGGCCGACAGTGACGAAGCGATCGTTGCTGATTAAGGCACAAGGGCGTCGCGTACGATCACGGTTCGGCACTCACGAGTAGTACGGCTCGATGCCTTCAGCGGCAAGCCGGCTGCGCATCGACGCCACCCGCTCCTCGAGCGTCTCCCCTGCCATTCGCTCCCGGGTCCAGATGCGGTCGGTCACTTGTTCGACTACGACCGTCTCTACGAACGACAGCGCACCGACACGGTCCTCGATATCCGCCTCGATATATGGCATGTACGTACAGCCCGGTGAGGTCGGCAGGATCTCGACAGTCACGCAGTTTCCATCGATGTCGACGGTTTCGACGAGGCCGAGATCCACGATATCGATCGGCTCTTCGGTAAAGCAACTACACGGATCGAGGACCTCTCTGAGGGCCGCCTGGACGACGTCTGCTCGATCCGCGGCAGTCATGGCCGCTCACCCGTCGGCGAGATCGACGACCACGCATCTGGCCGTTCATCGAGGCTCGCTCGCCGCTCCGCCCACCGATCGTTCTCGACCGCTGAGCGGATCTCAGCTGGATCCCGCCCTAGCATTTGGATGGCGTTCTCGCCGAGGATCTTCCGCTTGATTTCGTCGGTTAGTTCTGGATAGCCGTAGCCCGATCGCAGCTCCTCGGGGAACTGATAGTCCCAGAACTTTTCGATAATCGGTTGCGGGTGTGTAAGGACGCAGCCGCTTGCAAATAGGATCCTATCGGGGCCCGCCCAGAGGAGCATCTCCCCGAGTACTCTGCCGAATTTCCGTGGCTGCGTCATAAGCAAGCTGCCGGTAATCTCGAAATTCGCGTAGACATTTGGATGCTTGGCCATGAGGTAGACCGTCTCCTCAAGGAAGGCAAGGCCCGCATGTACGATCTCGAAGTTCAGCTCGGGGTATTGGTCTGCGACGTCATCCACATCGTCCAACTTATAATATGACGTACTCGTCGGCCCGATCGGGAGGGCCTTGTGGACGGCGACGGTATTGATGCCTTGATCGACGGCTTCGTCCAAGATCGGTCGTGTCGTGCTTTCGTTGAGCGCGACCCGGAGGTCCTCTCCGTTCCGGTACCGAGCGGGATAGAGTTTGAGGCCGTCCGCATCATACTCGTTCGCGGCCCGGCGCACGTCATCGATTGCGCCATCGGAGAGCGGGTTGATAGACTCGTAGATGGCCACCCGGTCTGGATCGTTGTTACGAAGGTCGAGTCCTTTTTGAGAGCCAGCCATTCCGTCGTGGAAGAAATCGACAATCGGCAATGAATGGTGAATCGTGAAATCCACATCGCTTTCGAGGAAGAGAACTCGTGCGACCTCTTCCGGATCGTGTTCCTTGAAAAACTGGCCTTCAGACATGTAGTAGTCCTCCGTTTGATACAGATGGGTATGGTGATAGGTCGACTCGACGAAATCCCGACCTCGCTCGCCCACAAGGTTCGACGGCCCGAGATGATACACGTGCGAGACGGCATCGACCACCAGGTTGCCCTCGTACGGCATGCCCCGGCAATCAGCGACCGTGGAGAAGTATCTGTCGCACGTCTTGGTCGGCCGGATTCCCGGCTCACCCAGAATCGACGAACCGAGCCGTCCCTCGTCTGACGAGCGAGGGAAACAGCCGGGAAAGCGCGAGACCGAGACGCGTCTTCCAGTCGGCGTAGATAACGGCGTCGGTCTTACCGATACGGTCGGCGAGATTTCGACCGACTGTTCGAGGATCCGCAAGCAGTGATTGCGGATACCCGAGTTCGCGGGCCGAGCTCGTATCGGTCAGGGGTGGATGCATGATCGTCACGGCGACGTCGGTGTGCTGAAGTTCGAGTCGGAGCGAGCGAACGAGCGCCTCGACCGCACCCTTCGTTGACGCATATCCCGAGAGTCCGGGATGGCCAACGAGCCCGGCGCCAGAACTAACATTATGAACGATACCGGATCCGCGGTCCCGCATATGCGGGAGCACCGCTCGAAGTGTCCGCGTATACCCAAAGTAATTGACCTCGAATTCTCGCTTTGTATCGGTGAGTGTTTGCTCGGCGAACGGCGCGAACTCGAAAATTCCTGCGTTATTGACGAGGATGTCGATGCGATTCCACTCCTCTAGGATGGAGTCGATGGCTGTTTCAACGGCAGCGGTATCGGTGACATCACACGGAACGTACCGGACCGACGGCCGCTCCGCAGCAAGCGGGTCGAGGTTGTCGCTCTCAATATCGAGGCCGGCAACACGGTACCCATCATCGCGAAGACTCCGGAGGAGATGCAAGCCAATACCGGCATTTGCACCAGTGACGGCAACTACGCGACGGGTGGAACTCATGGAGTTCAAGCAGTCCCACTCCGACAAAAGCCTGCGTTATGTGAGCGTAGCCCGAACTTCCGCCGCGCTCGCCACCGTTCCGCCCGCAGCTCTGATCTCGGCCGCAGCGTGCTCCACCCAGTCGACGTTCGAACGATCCGTGCCGAGCGGCGCATCCTCGAGGCCGACGCGGACGTGTCCGCCGCGATTGACCGCCTCCCGGATCAGCGGCGAAATGTCGACCCGGAGGCCCGAGACCATCCATGGAACGTCGCCAGCCTCGTGGTGGAGGAGCCGCACCAGGCTCTCGAGTGCGTAGGGCTCCGGTGGATAGTTGAAGGTGAACGCGTCGGAGAACATGAAGCGGTAAATCGGCTGGCTGATATTCGAGAAGCGATCGGCAAGCGCTGCGCCGAGGCGGACGAACCCCGGTTCATAAATGGCATAAGCCGGTGATGCACCGTGTTCGGCCATCACCTCAAGACCGGTCCGGAGGTGGGATTCTGGGTTGAGAAATAGCGTTCCAGTTTCGTCGTTCGCGATCGTCTCGTATGTCGTCATGTTGATGGTGCCTGGATCGACGACACCCCATTCGAGTAGGCCACGGCGGCCCAGTTCGTCACTCGTCTCATACCGCTCGGTTGCAGGGATTGTTGCGTCGACTTCGATACCCGCGGAGGGGCGCGTGGGGTAGACGATGGCGTCGACACGGTCCTGAATTCCCTCGATGATGGCAGCATATGTGTCGACATCGTCGACTTCGTCATCACCGTCGAAGGAGTGAACATGGACGATCGAGGCCCCCGCCTCGACACAGGCTACGCCCTCGGCAATACATTCCTCGACGGTGGTCGGCGAACCTGGCTGGCGGGATTTTCCCCAGCGGCCATTGATCGCCGCCTCGATCCACGTTGGTGCCATACGCGGTGGTCGATTGGAGGCCGTAAAAACATGCCCAGGGGGAAGATAGTCGGGCTCAGCCGAGCTGCTCCCGAACATCGTCTGCCGCGGCCACCGTACCTCCCGCCGCCTGGATCTCCCTGGCGGCATGCTCGACCCACTCCACGTTCGAGCGGCCAGTCCCCAGCGGCGCGTCCTCCAGGCCAACGCGGACATGTCCGCCCCGGTCGACGGCATCCTGAATCAGCGGCGAAATATCGACCCGGAGTCCGGATACCATCCACGGCGCGTCACCGGCTTCATCGCGCAGCAGTCGAAGCAGGCTATCGAGCGCGTATGGTTCGGGCGGATAATTGAATGTGAAGCCCTCGGTGAACATAAACCGGTAAATCGGTGTCGGTAGCTGCGAAAAGCGATCAGCGAGTGCCGCCCCGAGCCGGATAAACCCCGGTTCGTAGATGGCATAGGATGGGTGCGCACTATGGTCTTGGGCGACGGTGAGGCCCTCGCGAATGTGGGACTCCGGATTCAGGTATACATCGCCAGTTTCGTCCCGAGAAATTGCATCGTACGTCGTCGAATTGATGCTCCCGGGGTCGACAACCGACCACTCCAGCAGGCCGCGCTCTCCAAGATCGTCTTGATTGCGAAATCTTTCCTCGGGCGGAATGGTCGTCTCGACGCCGATGCCGGCTGAAGGGAGTGTCGGATAGACGATGGCATCCACACGATCCTGGATCCCTTCGATAATGGCCGCATAACGGTCAGCGTCGTCGTCCTCAGCATCCGTCTCGGGATCGAATGTGTGGACATGCACGATGGCGGCGCCGGCCTCGACGCAGGCCACACCCTGCTCGATACACTCGTCGACGGTCGTTGGCGAGCCTGGTTGGCGGGATTTTCCCCACCGGCCGTTGATCGCCGCTTCAATCCACGTTGGTGCCATGGCCACCGGACACTGCCCGGCGGCATAGGGGTTTTCACAATTCGTTCTCAGCCGTTCACCGGAACGGGTGAGTCCGAATCAGGGGTGGTTGGCCCCGAATATGCCCACGT
>JBDGPQ010000135.1:0-5908 GCA_042219595.1 Haloarculaceae archaeon | reverse complement strand
GTATGTCGACGTTCGTCGTCATCGGTGGTGATGCGGCAGGGATGTCTGCCGCAAGCAAGGCAAAGCGAGACGACCCTGACATCGAGGTGATCGTCTTCGAGCGTGGAGAGTGGGTCTCGTACGGTGCCTGTGGATTGCCCTATTACATCAAGGGCGAGATCCAGTCGCTCGACGATCTCGTGTCGGTCACGCCTGAGGAATTTCGCGAGGAGCGAGATATCGATCTCCGCATGGGTCATGAGGTTATCGAGCTAGATACGGATGCGCGAACGGTCACCGCCGAGGGACCTGCAGGCACGGTGGCTGTAGAATACGATCACTGTTTGCTCTCAACCGGGGCGGCCGCTGTGGAGCCCCCAATCGACGGGTTGGACCGGCGTGGTGTCTACACTCTCGGCTCGATGTCTGACGGCAAGGAACTTCGCGAGTACGTCAGCCGGGCCCGATCTTCCGGCGACCTCCACCAACCTGACCGCGGACCAGCCTGTCAATTCCTCGAAACATGTAATGGCCCGGTCGGTATCGTCGGTGGTGGATATATCGGTGTCGAGATGGCGGAAGCGCTCGCAGCGAACAACTTTGAGGTCCACCTATTCCAACGCGGCGAACGGATACTCAAACAGTTCAGCGCGGAGACGAGCGATGCAGTCCTTGAGCACCTCCGTGATCAGGACGTAGCGGTATACCTGGGTGACGCCGTGACCGAATTGGCAGGTGGGAGTGCCGTCGATGCGGTCGTCGCCGGCGACGAGCGAGTTCCCGTCGAGATGGTGCTTGTCGGGACCGGCGTCAGGCCTCGGACGGAGCTGGCTGAAGATGCCGGTCTTACCATTGGCGACACCGGCGCGATCGCCGCTGACGACTACAGAGAAACCTCCGCCCCTGACGTATTTGCGGCGGGTGACTGTGCAGAGGCTCGGGATGTCGTCACCGGCGAGCCGGTGCACGTGCCGCTGGCATTGACAGCGAACCGACACGGTCGCGCGGTCGGCCAAACGGTTGCCGGAACGCCCACGATCGGCGGTGGCGTCGCCGGCACGGCGGCGGTCAAGGCCTTCGAGGTTGAGGCAGCTCGCACCGGCTGTCTAGATCACGAGCGGGCGCGGGCGGCCGGATTTTCTCCATTGTCAGAGACGATAACCGCGAAATCGCGAGCAGGCTACTACCCCGAGGGCGGCACGGTCCAGGTAACGCTCACTGTCGATCAGCCGACCGGCCAAGTACTGGGGGCGAGCCTCGTCTCCGAATACGGGGAGGGAGCCGTCCACAGGAGCCACGCGATTGTCGGTGCAGTCACCGAAGGAATTGCCGTCGACGATCTATCGAACTACGATCTGGCATACGCACCCCCGTTCAACACTACCTGGGATCCGATCCTCACGGCCGCGAAGGTTGTCGACGGACGGCGCTAGTCTGAGCGCTCCGGGAAGGCCTCCCAGAATACCTCCGGCAATTCCCGTTCCGGGTTTTCGTCGAGCACGTCTTGTTTCGTGATATTGGCATCCTCGATGAGTTGGGCAGCCTCGCCGGCCCAGACGTAGAAGCCAAACAGCGTCTCCCGCCGCATCGTCTCTAGATCAACGGAATGGTACACATTGACGACGCCGCCCTCCTCGCGATTGAGCTCCGACCGCTGCAGAAGTCCAAGTTCGACCAGCTTGTTGAGGTAGCGAGTGATTGTACTCCGGTCGTACCCCAACAGCTCCGCGACTTCATTGGCGGACAGTGGCCCTTCGTCGATAACACACAAGCAGATGTCCAGGCCGGCTTTGGGTAATCCAAACGCCTGAAGCAGGACCTGCCTGACGTCCGGCCGCTTCACCGTTATGTCGATTTCAGTTACTCGGCGCATCGGCCTGCCATGACACGACATCGGCGGATCGTCACGGCCGACCACGAGGACAAAATTGTCGCAATCTTCACATTCATAAATGTCATAGCCATCTGCGCCGGGATCATAGCGGACTTCGTCATCCTCATCTCCAGCCTCATCGTTTGCCTCAGCCATCGACGTTCGCCTCCATCTTTTCTGTCTGATTACACTCCTGGCCCGATAAGTGCTAGCCCCCACACTCGTTGGCCGTCCCGATGATCACCTGTCCTTCAACATCAAGGGCCAGCAGTTCCTCACCGGTGATCGTAACTCGAGCTTGCCCTTTATCGTCAACTTTGGCGAGATGACATGCGGCTAAACCGGCGAGGTGCCGCCGCACGATCGCTTCATCCGCATTGATCGCTGCGGCCACGCACTCTACCGAGACAGTTCGATCACCATCCGCCTCCGTCGCCGCATCGAGCGCTCGAAGGACAGCTCGACGGGAGGTGGTCATCGGATCGTCGGTAGCCGATAGGACAGCCGTGAAGGAGTCCGTCCGCTCATATGCCCATACAGCTCAATTCCCGTAGAGCTCCGTCTCCGGGTGGAAATCGGCCCACGCGAACCAGAACATCTGCGATCGGTCATTCGCCTGCGTCAATTGCGTGCCTTCGTATTGGCCGTCGATTGCCCTGCCGGTTTGAAGCGCCCACCTGCTGTCCCCAGCGGCAAGATGGCGGTCATCCGCCCGTGAAAACTCTAAAACGGATCCGTCGACAGTCCGTTCGTACGCGACCAGGCTTCCACCCGGGAGTGCTGCTACCACCACCGGCAGACCGCTCACACTGTCGTTAATCACGCCGGCCTCGGTCACAGCTGGGAGCGAATACGCCCGTGCAACGTCGTCGTGGGTAATTCCGATGACAATCGTCTTCGGATGGAGCCGATCGTCGTCGAAGTCGTTTTGGCCGATACCGATTCGATCGGACTGGTCATACCCTTGATACCCTCGCTGGTCGTATCGGGCGACGTCACCTGTGACGGTTTTTGACTCCGGTGGCGGCAACATGACTTCTGTGTCCGGGTAACTCTCTCGCCATGTGCGCAGGCGGGTGAGCTGTGAGGGCAAAAGCGACAGCGATGTTCCAGTTTTCGGACCGCGGACCGCTTTCCCCAAGATTTGGCTCCAGAGGCTGTCGGTGAGTGCGTCATACATAACGAGATCCGACTGCCACAGATAGCCTGAGACGCCGAAGTTTGTGACTTCACCATTGACCCGGCGCTCGGCGGTGACTCCTGACCCGCAGAGCGGGCAAAACGTGACAAGCAGTGGCCCAGCAAATTCGTCATTGACAACCTCGTGCCAATCGAGAATCCGGAGCGGGTATGCCCTGGCGTTTCCGTCACGTTCCACCCCGATGACTTGGTCGTCTGGCGTCAGACTCAGGCCGTCAACCTCACTCCAGTCCGGCCCGAACGCGGGTTCCGTGATTGCCGGAATTGCGTCCTTAGGGAGCGCCCGATGCATTGCGGACTTCGACAATGGAAGTTCGATATCGCCAGGGGCGGTGCCGCCCTGATTCGGCGTCGGCGTCGAGTCATTCGTTGGCGTTGATTCGTCCGGCGAGGTCTCGCCCGATCCCCCACGTCCGGCACAGCCAGCCAACGCGCCGAGACCCGTGAGCAGACCGCCGACGTACGCCCGTCGATCCATGACCAAACATACGCATCTAGCCGTTTCAACCGTCTGGGAGTGTGCGTCCCGGTTCCACGGTCGCAAAACCCACTAAGCCTACGAGACATTATTCACGTCCATGACGAGACTCTCCCGCCGGGCGCTTCTTGCCGGCGCAGGCGCGACGGCTGCGAGCCTGGCGGGCTGTCTGGGCGGCGGGAGCGCGGCCGCCGGTACGATCACACTGCCCGCCGTCGATGCGCCTGGGTCTCCAGGTGGTGAGGTTCCGGTGCGTCCGGAGGGAGAGCCGGCCTTACTCGACTTCTTTGCCACGTGGTGTGCGCCCTGCAAGCCCCAAATGGAGTCGCTCGGCCAGGTCCATGATATGAATCCGGATTTCCACATGATATCGATTACGCAGGAATCCGACCGCCAGGCCATCAAATCATTCTGGGCGGATTACGAGGGCCGCTGGCCAGTGGCGATCGATGCAGATCTGATTGCGACGGAGAAGTGGGGCGTCCAGAGCATCCCGACATTGATCGTTGTGGACCCGAGCGGGGATGAGGTCTGGCGCCACGTGGGACTTGCCAGCCGCGACGCGATCGCGTCTGCCGTCCAGGAGGCCCAGCCATGAGTGCGCTTGAATCGCTTCGGCTTGGATTCGCGTTTGGCCTCGGGTCGGCGACCTTTTTCGCACCCTGTGCGCTGCCACTTCTCCCTGGATATGTGGCATATTTTCTTGGCCAGGACGGTGATGGCGCGAAAATGCCTGATACAATGCGTAATCGCCTTTTGAGGGCGATCGGGGTTTCACTCACCACCAGTCTCGGTATCCTCGCGGTGTACGCTGTCCTGGGTGCAATTGTGTTTGCCCTCGGGACGCAATTATTGGGCAGCATCGGCGTTTTGGAATTGGTGGTCGGCGTCCTGTTGATCGTAATGGGGGTGTATATGGCGAGCGGCAAGTCGGTCACGTCTCCAATTCATATCCAGCTGCCAGAGCGCCGTCGGGGGGTCCTCGGATACTTTGCCTTTGGTGTTATCTACGCCGCCGCTGCGGCTGGCTGTACGGCATTCTTGTTCATTGGCGTGGCCGGAATTGCACTCTCTGCTGGGCCAATCGGCGGGGTCGCCGTCCTCGGGGCATACGCTGCGGGCATGGCTGTTCTCCTCTCTGTAGTCACGATTGCAACGGCTCTCGGCCGGGGCGTGCTAATCCGCCGCCTTGCCGCGAGCGGTCAGACCATTCGTCGGGTGGCCGGCGTGATCCTCGTGATCGCGGGTGCTGTCCAGATCTACTTCTTCCTATTCGTCTTCGATGGCGCACGGATGCTCTTCGGGTGATCACGATGGGCCGAGCGACAAATGGAACCGGCGCTGACAAACTGGCCGACAGGTCTACTCAGGACGAAATCGGGCTTTCACAGGACCGTGACCCCGTAGCGGTATCGGTTGAATTTCTCACGGCGGTGCGAGATGGGGATGACGACGATCGATATCGCGCATGGCTAACAGATCGAACTGTGGGCGAACTCGATAATCGCCTGGGTGGCGATCTGGCACGGCTGGCGTTTTGGATCAACTGCTATAATGCCACGGCTCACCGGGCGCTCCGAGCGAATCCCCAGCGCTACCAGGATCGCCGAGCTTTCTTCGGCGCAGAGCTACTGACCGTTGCCGGTCGAACACTGAGCCTCGATGACGTGGAGCATGACGTACTTCGGCGTGGGTATCCGAAATGGACGCTTGGCTACCTGCGATGGCCGTTTCGCGCAGATCTCGAGGCACGGCTCTGTCCCAGTAAACGTGACCCACGGATTCACTTCGCACTCAATTGCGGCGCGGAGAGCTGTCCGATAATACGACCTTACTCACGTGAGAATGTCGATGCAGCGCTTGATGAAGCCACTCGTTCGTATCTCGAGTCAACAGTCGAATACGACTCGTCGGCGGGGACCTGCCTGGTACCGCGGATCTTTCTCTGGTTTCGGGGCGATTTTGGCGGCAAGTCGGGAATTCTCGCATTTCTAAGGAGGTATGATCAGCTCCCGCCCGACGCTCGGCCTCGGCTCCGTCACCGGGAGTGGGACTGGACCCTCGATTTAGAGGCGTTTTCCTGAGTGCCCCGTCCATATGCACTACTCTACCATACACTTGGCCAACCCTGTGATTGGGAGGGGTTCATGGGTGCGATCGGAGATGCAATAATGCATCGTCGGGGGTTTCTCACGCGCGTCAGCGCGGGCGTGGTTGGGATGATCGTATACGGCGAACTCCGTCCCCCTGTTCGCTCTGGGGCACCTCCGAGTGGGGATAACCGTGTCACATCCGTGGCCGGAACGGAGCTGCCCGTTCCGGAGGAAGCTCTGGCCAACGCCCGGCCGCCGGATTATATCCCGGCGATCACCGATCCC
>JBDGPQ010000161.1:0-6025 GCA_042219595.1 Haloarculaceae archaeon | reverse complement strand
CCGTTCAAACCGTGATTGTGAGAACCCACCTTTTGAATGCCGCTGTTGGAGATCGGCGGTAAAGCCGTGGAAGCCAACTCGCTCACCGGCTTCATAGGTGCCCATTGCAAACAGGTCCGCGCGTACGAGAGCGAGCGTGTACGTTCCGCTCGGCTCGAGCCACGACCGATCGATCTCGACGCTGTCACTCCACGTCACGAACGGTTCGGGTGGCACCGGTGTCGACAGACAAACGCCAATGAGAGCCGCATCGTCGGTGATCGCCAGGCAAGGCGCGGCCCCGGCCACGATGCCGGCACGATCTCCGAAAGTGTCACGCACCGGCTCCGGTAGGTCACTGCCATCGGCAATGAAAGCCGTCAGGATACTTTCTGCCGTGCTGTCGAGCGACTCGAGCCGGCGAAGAACCGACGAGAGCCGGCCGCCGGCTAGCTGCTCCACGTGCCGGGGCTTCGGCGCTGGTTCGTCACCACGGAGCCGCTCCAGATCGCCCTCGAGCTGATCGACACGGTCCTGCAGGCGATTCACCTGCCGCTCCGCCTCCTGTCTGGCGGTCTGGGCGTCCGCGCGTCGCTCTTTCTCAGCCTCGAGTTGTTGCTGACAGTCAGCGAGGTCGGATTCCAGCGAGTCGATCTCGGCCTTTAGATCGGCCCGGCCAAGCAACTGGTCGAGCATCTGCCCGGGTCAGCGGCTCCGAGTGGCTTAAATCCCGGCCGGGTCGTCCGACCGTGACTCGCCGTTCGTCAATCGGAGAAGCTGGGCGGCTCTGTCGGCGGTTGCGAGCAGCACTTCCGTCAACGTCGGCGGATTCCGTATCGAGGTGTCCTCGAGGATGCCCGCCGGTACTGCCAACGTGTTAGCGGGCACGTCTGGAGCGCCTGTCACGGGAAAGTGTCGCGTCCCGACCTTCATGACGAGTGGATGGTCGGTCCGCTCGACGCCGTCGCCATCGGCATACAGTTGCTCGTTGACCAATTCGTGTTGCCGCTCGCTCATCGCCGCTGGCTCCTCCGCGCGGGGCTTGACATAGAGTCGCCCCAAGTAGTAGCCACGGGAGAATTGCTCGAACATGCGCTCCATGTGGGCGTACCACATGGAGTGGTATAAACGCTGTCCGGTAGCTATATTCCGTCGTACAAATCCACCAGCAGTCGGCGGATGGACGGCGATTGATTTCGGTGTGGACCGTGAGGAGCTGAGACGGAACCTACGGTCTCGATGAACGTCCTTGAGGGATCTCGGACGGTCCTGGGCCCGACTGAACGGCGCAAACAAATGCCCTCATTTATACGTCGATACGGTCAATGGCCGCCAGGATGGACGCGGTTCCGCCGAGAGGTCGAGGCCCAATCCTCCTCGTAATCGCGGTGTGCGTGCTCGGGATGACCGCAGCTCCGGGAGTGCTCGCACAAACAGCCGGCGATTCGGACGAGGAAGGCTTCGGCGCACAGATCTCGGCATTCATGCAGAGTTCAGCCGCGGATGCGGATGCGTCGGTCGAGCAGGGCATGTGGAATGCCTCCCTCGATCGAAGCGCCTCGCCCGCGGAGTCCGTGGAGCGCCGTGCAGATCGGCTACAGTCAGCACTCCATCGCCTCGAGAACCGCACATCGGCGCTCACCAAAGCGCATGCAAATGGAACGCTCACCGGCGTCGAATATACCGCGCGGGCTAGCGCGATCAGAGCCCAGATTCGGAACCTTCGTGCGGCGATCGAAGAAACGGACAGCACGGCCAAGAGACATGGCGTGAATGAGACGGCGCTGGCTGAGCTTCGCGAGGCCGCCGGTTCGCTAGACGGCCCGGCGGTGTCCCGCATCGCGCGGAATATCAGTGACGCGGGGCCGGGACCACCGGGTGACCGTAGCACAAACGAGGGGGCTGACTCCACTGACAGGACGCCCGGGCCGCCAACAGACGTGCCGGGGAATGCGAGCGATCCCGGTCCACCCGATGATCCGGGAAACGCGACGGGGGGTGAACCCGGCAAATCAGGGGATGCGGGCCCTCCTGACGGGGAGCCCCCTGGTGGAGCTGATTCTGGGGCCAGCGGTGATTCCTCGGGCCAGGATAACGGTGATGGCAACGGTGAAACCGAACAATCGGGCAATTCTAACGCGGGGGAGAATGGGAAGACATCGGACGACGGCAGTGCTAACGACGGGGGAACGTCGGGAAACGCCGGAGATAACGCGAACAAGGGTAAGTCGTCGAACCCGTCCGGTGGAGAAGATTCTGAGAGTGAGGCGGGCGGGAATCCAGCGGATGGCGGCTCGGACAATGCAGGTGGGGAGAAGGGAAGTGAGGCTGCGGGCGACAATCCCGGCAACGAAAATGCTGGCAGCGGTGGAGCCGGGGGCGGGGCTGCCTAGTTAGGGGAGGTGGGAAGGTACACTTTTGCCGGTCGAGTGATAACGTTACGTAAATGGATTCCGCCGAGCTTCTCGATCTCTTGGGAAATGCGAATCGGCGGCGGATCCTGAGGTTGCTGGCGAATCGGCCCTGTTACGTCACTGAGATCGGCGATTACCTCGGTATCAGTCCAAAGGCCGTTATCGACCATTTGGAAAAACTGGAGGCGGCCGGGCTCGTCGAGAGTCGCGTTGACGATGGCCGTCGGAAGTATTTCAACATCGCACGGAATCTCCGTCTCGAGGTGAGCGTCTCTCCCTACAAATTCGGCACGAAAAGTGCGTATGCGGCGGGACGCGGTCTAGATATTACCAGTTGTCGGTACCTCACGATCGCGATCGAACAGAATGAGGGGTCAGCATTGCCGGAGTTGGCGCACCGCCTGAAGGAGCTTGAGGAACTCGAAAACGAATTATCGCTGGCACAACGGTGGGCCCAGGGACGCATCGGCGATGTCCGCGATGAAATCGCAGATTCGCTCGACGAGGTCGACCCTCGATTGGTAACGCCAGTACTCCGGCTCCTCGCAGAAGAGTCCGCCGACTCGTCATCACTCGCAGAGGCGGTTGAAGCGCCCGAAGGGCTCGTACGAGAGGTGCTCGAACACCTTCGGCAGGAGGGAGCGGTCGTTCGCCGCGGCGACCGCTGGGCACTCGCGGACTAAAGGATTGAAGGCGGGTGGGTGGATAGCCTGCCGCATGAATCCCGGCGACCGGGTGCGAATCCAGCGGGACGAGACCGTGCTCGAGGGAATCCTCTTACCTTCCTCGACACGGGACCATCTCGTCGTGAAGCTTGAATCCGGGTACAACGTGGGGGTTGACCGCGCGACCGCGGATGTGGAAATCCTCGAATCGGACGTCTACGCGGTGGCCGATTCTGCCGGCGCTGCCGAGCAGTCTACCGTCACGTTTGACGAGGAACTCCCCACGATCGCCCTCATCTCGACGGGTGGGACGATCGCATCGACGGTCGACTACCGGACGGGGGCCGTGACTGCTCGCTTCGATGCCGAAGACGTTCTCCGCGCTGTTCCGGATCTCGCTGGCCGGGCGAATTATCGAGGGCGCGTGGTCGCGAACATTCTCTCGGAAAACATGTCGCCCGCCGTTTGGCAGGATCTGGCGAGGGCTGTCTACGAAGAGATCGAAAACGGTGCGGATGGCGTCGTCGTGATGCACGGGACGGATACCATGCAGTACTCCGCAAGTGCACTGTCGTTCATGCTCGAGACGCCGGTTCCGATCGTGTTTACGGGGAGTCAGCGCTCGGCGGACCGGCCATCCTCTGACAACGTCATGAACGCCGTCTGTGCGGTCGAGGCGGCGAAAAGTGACTGTGCCGAGGTGCTAGTCTGTATGCACGCTTCCGAGAGTGACGAGATCTGCGCGCTCCACCGTGGAACCCGCGTCCGCAAGAACCACACCTCTCGCCGAGACGCGTTCGAGACCGTGGGAGCCCGACCGCTGGGGACGATCGATTACGAAACTGAACAACTAACCTGGCGTCGCGAGCGAGAGCGGCGACCGCCAGCCTAGAACCGCGAGGATTCCTTAGCACTGCACGCTGAACTCGAGACGGACGTGTCGTTACTCAAATTCACACCGGCAGCGGATCCCGACCGGCTGCGGGCGCTCTCAGATCGGGCGGGCGTGGTCATCGAGGGCACTGGATTGGGGCATGTCAATACCGACTGGATAGACGCTGTTGATGAGCTCACTGACGGAGGGACGACAGTTGTAATGACAAGCCAATGCATCGACGGTCGGGTCTGCGATCGAGTGTACGACACCGGCCGCGACCTCCTTGAGGCAGGTGTCATCGAGGGAGAAGATATGCTTCCGGGCACGGCACTTGTAAAGCTCATGTGGGTGCTCGCTAACGCAACAGCTGTCTCCGACGCGGTCCGGGAGCCGCTTGCCGGCGAGATCACCGAGCGATCGGTGCCGTGGTCCTGATCAATCCGAGGCAGAGGAACTGGCTCGGCGCTTCGCCGTCAGACGATCGATCGTTGTTTCGATCGCCGCCGGATTCCCGACGCCAAACTCAGAAGCGATCTCGCGAGCACGTTCGAGATGGATCTCCGCCCGTTCGTAAGTTTCGTCGCGAAGTGCCGTGTCCGCGCCAAGCGCTTCAGCGGTGGACATGAGTCGCTCCGCCCGGTCTCGGTGGGCTGCGAGACAGAGCTCGGCAACCCGCCGGAGGTCCGCTTTGAGGGTGGACACCGATCCCGGAAAATCCTCATCTGTATCTGCCAGCGCAACGGCGGTCTGGCCGTGCTGTAAAGCAGTCTCCCAGGATTCGATCGACTGAGCGGGATCCTCGAGCGACCGGGCCTCTTCGACGGCGTCCTGGGCGGAACCTTTGACCTCCTGATACAGTGTTGACAGGCGTTGCTGGATATGATCGCGGCGCTGATGAACCGGCCCAGGAAGATCACCTATAACCGGTTCGGCCGTCTCGAGCCCGCGCTCAAGGATCCGAAGTGCCGTTCGGTATGCCTGCGAGGCTTTCGTATATCGGCCAGCTTCGCGATGGCGTTCCGCATTCAAACGCTTTGTTTCGCCGGCGGCTAGGGCGGCAGCATGAACTGCGTCTCGAAATTCACGTTTCAGGGTCTCAAGTCGCTCCGACTCCGACGCCGATATTTGATCGATAAGTCCTTCAGCGGCCGTCAGGTGATCCTGAGCCCTGTCGACGGTCGCCCACAGCCCCTCATCGACGGACGGGGTCTCTTCGAGTATGGTTATGGCCTCGGCGACTTCGTCGAGATGGCGACGAACCGCCGCTGATGGCTCGGTTCCAGACCCGATTTCCTCGAGCACGGGGTCGAGCGCTACGCCGTCGGTCAGACGGAGACGGTAGATTTCATCGTCCTGCGTTCGCAGCGACAATTCCCTGAATCGGATGCCATCCTCGATATCACACTCTCGAATCGATGGTAGCGTAATTGAGCGGACGATTGGGTCCTCGGCATCGTTCCGAACCACACAGATCACACGTCGGTCGGTGGTGACGACTGCCACCTCACCCGTGTGGCGGAGTGTTCCTGTGTCACCTGATATCACCATTTCACTGTTCGCGGACCTGGCGAATGCGGTGACATCTTCGTTTGCGGGTACCGGCAGGTCAGATAAGTCGAGCGGTTCCGACTTGGCGTCCATACCAACGCCAAGGCCGAGTCGATTCAGCAGCTGTTCTTTGAGCGGCTGCTCCTGATCCACAACGAGCAACATTGCCGGTAGAAAGACGAATGCCGATAGCATTGAGAAGGCCACCACAAGGACGAGCGTGATACCGAAGTTGCGGACTACGGGAAATTGCGAAAACATGAGCACGCCAAAGCCTGCGACGGTGGTCATGCCGGATGCAACGATCGGCCGTGAAAGAGAGCCCATCGCGGATTCGACCGCGAGGGCCGGTTCTTGTCCTGCTGTCCGACCCTCCGAATACCGCTCATGGATATGGAGTCCGTAGTCGATACCAATCCCGAGCGCAATCGGGGCAAGCGAAACCGTTCCAGGATTCCACGGGACGCCGATAAGTGCCATCGCTGCGAGGACAAATGTCGCAGCGGCTGCAGGGACGGCGAGAAGCATCATCGCATCGCGGA
>JBDGPQ010000180.1:2699-6067 GCA_042219595.1 Haloarculaceae archaeon | reverse complement strand
CAGCTCATCAACGCGGTCACGAGTCGTCTCGAGTGTAACCGTGAGATCCTCCAGTCGTTCACGCGTTGCAGCGAGGTCTTCAGCCGATGCCTTTTGATCCGTCTCTTGCTTTACCTGGACGACCCGTTCCCGAAGGTCCTGGATCTTCTCCATTTGGTCGTCTTCGAGAGCGGATAATCGATCCTGCAGATTCGCCTCGCGATCCTCTAACGCGGCGGTTAATCGGTCCTCAAGTTCGTCCTCGAGCCGGTCAGCCAGCAGGGCCTCGACACGGCTATCGATTAGGTCCGGGAGATCCTCATCGACCCAGTCTGCCTGGTGGTCCTCGATGCGCTCGTCAATGTGGGCCGACAGTTCCTCCTCGACCCACGCCTCGCGTTGGGTCTCAAGGTGCTCGGGAAGCTCTGTGTCGACCCAATCCTCCAGCTTTCGTTCGATGATCGAATCGAGAAGAACACGATTTAATCCCGTCTCTTGGCTCGGTTGCACCGTTTCAGCGGTGTTCCCGGTCCGGTGGGAATCAATAATTTGCTGAATGATCAGCTCCGGCTCGACGCCGATTTCATCGGCTCGTGACTGCACCCACTCGTCCAGTTCACGCGGAAGGCTGATCTTCATGATGGCGCGGAGCAACGCGGCGTCGACCACCGCGCGTGTTTGGATGGGATATGGTGGTCCAACCCTTCAGTGCTTCGTCAGACGTGAGGCGGACATTGGGAGTAATTGACCGCACATCGAGCTGGCGAGCGCTCACATCGTCAACAGACGGGTGGCAAACTCCTGCGCGGCATGATTGGGCATCGAAATTACCTCTCCGTCATCTTGAAAAAGAATTTAGTGGAAGGCAAGCCACGTCTCTTCCGTAAAAATATCCAAATGACAACCTGCTCCGATAAAGAGAATACAAACAGGGTATCCGAAGAGCATGAGACGGGCCTGACGGCGACGCTCTACCTCCGGTGCGGGATGAACGGTGCTGTCGGGCTCCGGCAGGAAACGCTCCGTGACCGCTTCGACGAGCTGCGTCGCTCCGATCGCGTGGCGGACGCCATGATCGAGCGGTGGGAACGGACGATTGAGACACCTCTCGACGACGATGATCCCCGGTCGGAAGCAGCGGAGACCTACAGGCAACTTGTAGCTGCCGTCGAGGCGGCTGGTGGACGCCTCGAACCGTTCTTCGAGGTCGAAGAGAGGGATGGTGGACTCCTTGTCGGTCCACGCCCCGGACAGCGGATTTCCTTTCCCGTGAGCTGTCTTGAAATTCGCCGCAGGGGGACGATTACCGGTGTCTATCCGTGCTGGCTCGGTGACCGATACTACAGTGTCGACGATGGTTTGGTAGAATTGGAGTCAGGCGATCCGGAGAACCTCAGGTAATCGGTCAAACCCGTCATTCATTTCACCCGCGGCGCGAATTCCGGGATATGTATCGCGAGCTCCGCGACGCGGTGGCCGATGCGCTCCACGCGGCGCTGGAGGCCAAGGGATACCCGGCCGATGATCTTGGTCTCGAGGAGCCACCGGCCGATGTCGATGCGGTGCTCGCGTCGAGTGTCGCATTCCGCCTGGCGGCCGCCGCCGAGGCTCCACCGCCGGAAGTGGCCGCCGAGCTCGCCAGTGTCCTCGATCCCGATGATATCCCGTACGTGGCCACGGTCGAGACCGCAGGGCCATATCTCAACTTCTATCCCGGGGAGACGTTTTACGCAGAGACGCTCCGGGCCGGCAGCGACGCCACGTTCGGGGCATTGCCGGATCGTGGAGAGAGTGTTGTCGTCGAGCACACGAGTGCAAATCCGACCGGCCCGGTCCACGTCGGTCGAGCACGTAACCCGATTATCGGTGATGCCCTCGCTCGCATTCTGGCGTTTGCGGGCTATGATGTCGAGACCCACTATTACGTCAACGACGCCGGCCGGCAATTAGCAGTCTTCACGTGGGCCTACGAGACATTCGATGAGGACGATCTGCCAGCCCCCGAACGGGATAAACCCGACTACGATCTCGTGCGATACTATCGAAAGGGAAACGATTTCCTCGAGTCGGCCGACCCTGAGAGAGTCGAAGCCGCAGAAGCCGAAATCCAAGCCATCATGCAGGGCCTCGAGGCCGGCGACGAGGAGACGTACGAACGCGTTGGCGAGGTGGTCGACACGGTTCTGGCCGGCATGCGAGAAACGCTGGAACGGTTGCCGGCCACGTTCGATCGGTTCGTCCGCGAAACCCGGTTTCTTCGTGATGGCTCCACCGAAGACGTCGTGGCGCGGTTGAAAGAGCTCGAGGCTGCCACATATGACGAAGAGGCGTGGCAACTCGATTTGCCGGGAATTGACAAGCAGTTGGTCTTCCTGCGTTCGGACGGGACAACACTGTACTCGACGCGTGATATCGCCCACCATGAGTGGAAGTTCGAGCAATTCGATCGTGCCGTGACTGTTCTCGGCGAGGATCACGGCCTCCAAGCACGACAGATCGAGGCAACACTCGATCTCCTTGGACACAACACGGACCGCTTAGACCAGGTGCTGTATTCCTACGTGAACCTCCCGGAGGGAAAGATGTCCACTCGACAGGGGACCGGTATCGATCTCGACGACCTACTCGATGAGGCAGTCTCGCGGGCGCGAGATGAGGTGACGGACCGGTTAGAGAATCGCAGCCGGGATGATGATCCTGACGTCGATCGGATCGCCCGGCAGGTTGGCATCGGTGCCGTTCGCTATGATATCGTTGCCAAACAGCCGACCAAGGCGATTACGTTCGAGTGGGAACGGGCGTTGGATTTCGAGGCCCAAAGCGCACCGTACGTCCAGTACGTTCATGCCCGTGCCTGCGGCATCCTCGCCGAAGCAGGTGATAGTCCCCACCCGGCCGACGCCGTCGATGTCGCCGCGCTAGAGACGGCTGAGGAACGGGAATTACTCCGGACGATCGCACGCTTTCCCGCAGTCGTCGAAGCAGCCGCAGAAGACCTGGAGCCCCATCTGGTGGCGACATACACTCGAGAGATCGCAGAGACGTTCAATACGTTCTACAGAGAGTGTCCCGTCTTGGATGCCCCGTCGGAGATCCGGGCGGCGCGTCTCGCACTTGTCGTCGCCGCGCGGAATGCCGTTGCCAACGCTCTCGATGTTCTCGGCATCGAAGCGCCTGATTCGATGTAGCGATCAACGGAAGAGGCCGAAGACCCCGCCGGATGACTGCTCCTCAGTGGCATCATCGTCATCACTCCCAGCAGCGTCGTCCTGGTCAGCGGCCGCCGACTCACCCTCGTCCGGCTCCTCTGTGTCTTCATCGGCAGTTGAGTCCGATTGGCCGTCATCTGACGTAGTGGATTCGTCATCCACGGCTGCGGAGGATGCATC
>JBDGPQ010000180.1:0-2678 GCA_042219595.1 Haloarculaceae archaeon | reverse complement strand
GCCGTCGACAACAGCCTCGCCACCGTGCCCGGCGGCCGCGGCGGCGAGTTCGACACTCTCGGCTGTCACCGCGAGGCTTGCCGGATTGGCACCCTCCAAAGCGATCCGCTCGAGCCGATCGGCAAGATCCTGGTACGCGCTGCCCGCTGGCCCGTCTGGATCGGTTCGAACCACGGCGGTCGCGTCCGTGCCGTGTTCTGGGATGGCACCGAGGAGCGGCACGAGGAGGTCGTCAGCGATGGCGTCGACGTCGACAGCCGCGGTGATACGCGTCAAGACCGCGCCGATGATATCCGCGTCAACCCGGCCCGCGAGGTCGAGGGTCTTCACAGCGTCGGCAATGGCAACATCATCCGGAGTGGTCACGAGTAGCACCCCGTCCGCCACGCCGATCGGTACCAATAGGTCGTGCGAGAGGCCCGCGCCGGTATCGACGAGTACGAAGTCGTATTCCGCCCGGAGCGCCTCGAGCAGTTTGCCAAGCGCGGCTGGATCCGCATCGGCATATGCTTCGAGTCGCCGCTCGCCGGCGAGGACCGCCAAACCGATGTCCGAGGTGACGAGAGCCTCCTCGGGTTTGGCCTCACCGGCCAGGACGTCATGGACGCTCGCCGGCGGTTCGATTCCGAGCATCGCCCCAAGGTTTGCCATCCCAAGGTCGGCATCGACCAGCACAACATCGTGGCCCGCCGTCGCGAGTGCCGCACCGGCATTGATCGCCGTCGTGGTTTTGCCGACGCCCCCCTTGCCGCCGGCCACAACACATACGTACCCCACCATTGCGCGGTATTTTGGCCGCATGACTTATAAAGACGTGCGTCGGCTCGGGCACCGAGTGCGCCTTCAACAGGTACTTGGCCCGCACTCGCGTACGCCGACCCGATGAGTGAGGGTGCCGGGGAAACGGACGACAAGCGAAAATACGAGTTCCGTAAGGTCATCGAGGAGCTGTCGGAATACTCGGGTTCCGGCACCCAACTAGTGACTATTTACGTACCCCCCGATACCCAGATCAGCGATGTCGCCGCGCACGCGACTCAGGAGCATTCCGAGGCGAGCAATATCAAGTCCAAGGACACCCGGACCAACGTGCAGGATGCTCTCAAAAGCATCAAGGACCGCCTCAAGTACTACGATTCCGTCCCCGAGAACGGGATGGTTCTGTTCTCCGGCGCGGTCGATGCCGGGGGTGGGCGGACGAACATGGTGACGGAAGTCCTTGAAAATCCGCCACAGCCCATCCAGTCCTTTCGGTATCATTGCGATTCGGAATTTCTGACCGAGCCGCTCGAGGAGATGCTGAGCGACAAGGGCCTCTTCGGGTTGATCGTGCTTGATCGACGGGAGGCCAATGTCGGCTGGCTCCGGGGCAAGCGTGTCGAGCCAGTGAAATCCGCCTCCTCGCTCGTCCCAGGCAAGCAACGGAAGGGCGGGCAGTCTGCCCAGCGGTTCGCCCGTCTCCGCCTCGAAGCGATCGATAATTTCTATCAAGAAGTCGCCGAGATGGCAGACGAACTCTTCGTTCCCGAGCGCCACGAGATGGACGGGATTCTCGTGGGGGGACCCTCTCCGACAAAGGACGAGTTCCTGGATGGTGATTACCTCCACCACGAACTCCAGGATCTGGTGCTCGGCAAATTCGACGTTGCATACACCGACGAGTCAGGGCTCTACGATCTGGTCGATGCTGCAGCGGAGATCCTGGAAGAACATGAAATTCTTCAGGATAAGCAGTTGATGGAGGAGTTTTTTGGTGAGCTGCATGATGGCGAAGCAGCCACCTACGGGTTCGAGCCAACCCGCGAGAACCTCGTCATGGGGGCCGTCGAGACGCTTCTGATCAGTGAGGATCTCCGGAAAGAAGTCTTGACGCTTGAATGCCCGGACGGCCACGAGGAATACACACTCGTAGATCGGGGTGACGACCTCGACGCGCCGACCTGTGACACCTGCGGCGAACCAGTGGAAATCCGTGAGCGTGAGGATGCCATCGACCACCTGATGGAGATCGCCGACCAACGCGGTACGGAGACAGTATTCGTCTCCACGGATTTCGAGAAGGGCGAGCAGTTGCAGTCGGCATTCGGTGGCATCGCCGGGTTACTCCGGTACGCAACCGGTATCTAGAGCAGCGCCTCGAGTTGTTTACGACGGCGACGGAGATCAGCGACAGGTTCGAGGTCGGGGTCGGCCGCAAGCCGATCGAGTACGAGCAGCGGATCAACGCCAGCTCGCTCAACGGCATCCAGGAGCGCAGCGATTTCCGACCGGTAGAGCGCGAGGTTTTCGAGGCGGCCCAGAAGGAGCGCAAGCGGGACCGCTGCGTCTGCGTCTGCCGGGATAGCATCACTGATGGCAGCAACATCCGGCAGTTCAGTCGGCGGGTCCTCAACGGGCTGGAGGGTGAGACACCGGGTACAGAGGGCTGCGCCCGTGAGCCCCGCTGGAAGCGCTGACCGATGTTCCGGAGGGACGGGAAATGCAAGCATTGTGGCGCCACACTCGGGACAGTCCATGTGACGGCATCGTTAGACCCCACGATCAATGAAACTTCAGTAGGGCGACCATACGACACCAAACGATCAACGGCATTCTTGGCCCGCTGTCCGCCTCGTTGGATCATGGGGGACACATCGCAGCGGGGGGTTTCAGCATAGAACAGCGCGGAGCCCCCGTCC
>JBDGPQ010000011.1:0-6095 GCA_042219595.1 Haloarculaceae archaeon | reverse complement strand
GTCGATAATGGGACGCTGTGGTCGATCACGCCGCGTCAGCGGGTCTGTACTGATGTTCGACACTGCGAACATGGCGGGGCATATATTCCTGGGGCCCACGGCCCGAATATCCGACTGAATACGAGCCTCTCGGCCGCGTCGTCACCGGATGTGTAGCTCGTTCGCTGTGTCGATGCTCTAATCACGAGCTGGCGGCGCGGACTCGCAACGGTTTCACCGTCCCTTCGGCTTGCTCATTCCACCCAGTGCTACCACCGATGGCAAATGTAAGGTTCGACTGGGCTCAGGAGAGTGTATGAATCGCCGCGCGGTTGTAGCGGCGGTCCTGATCGGAGTGATGATTCTGATCAGTGGGCTGGTGATATTCGATGGTGATACCTCCCCAATGCCGAAGTCCCCATGTGCAGACGTTCCGCGACCGGCGATCGATCCGGGAAGCGGTCCGCGGGACCGGATTGAAGTATGGTTATCGGCGCCCAACGGAACGGTCGTCGCGAGCGTTGAGGCGCAGATCGCTGCCACGCCAGACGCCCGACGTCGTGGCCTGCAGGATGTCGATCGCCTCGACACCGGTGAGGGGATGTTGTTCGTACACGGGAGCGAGGCGAATTGGTCGTATTCGACACTTGGGGTTTCCATTCCACTCGATGCCGTCTTTGCTGGAAGTACGGGTGAAATCGTGTCGATCCAGCATGCCACCGCTGGAGAAGCCGCGGCATTCTCCGGTCGAGGACAATACATTCTCCAGGTTCCTCGAGGGTACGTAAATGCGACTGGCATCGCGGTCGGTGATTGTTTGGCAGTTCCCGCCGGGCTGCGGAATGCCGCCTGACGTCAGAGGTTGACGTCCTGTCCGAACCGGGGGCCCTCACTCATCGGAGCCGTTCTTGGATGCCGACTTTCAGAATGGATTTCAGAATCGCCGCACCGCCAGTGAGCGGATCGAGTGTTGTTTCGCCAGCCCGCTCACGGTACTCGATCGCCACCTCAGTAACATCATAATCCCGCGCCACTGGCCGCATGAGCAATTCCGCGGATAAGCCGGTGTTTTCCGTCCACCGAATTTTATGAAGCAAATCTCGTCGGTAGGCTCGCATCCCGGTCGTGGTGTCTCGAACTCGCTCTCCCAACAGGAGGCTGGCCACCGCTGCGAATGCGTGGTTGCCGGCACGATTGAGCGCTGGCATTGCCTGTGCCCCCCGTGTCAACCGGTCGCCACTTACCACATCGTATCCGTCATTGATCAGCGACAGAAAGTCAGGAAGGCGCTCCATCGGATAGGTGTCATCACAGTCAGTTGTTACCACGACAGGCCGTTCAGCAGCCAGTAATGCTGTGCGCACGGCAACACCATACCCCTGTGGCTCTTGCTCGATGACGCGGGCGCCATGTTCGCGAGCGATGTCCGGTGTTCGGTCATCCGAGCTGTCGACACAGACTACACTCGCTCTGCCATCTGTTACGCGATCGATATCTGACAGGACCGTACCAATAGCCGCCTCCTCGTTGTAGGTTCCCATTACAACGGCGAGGTCCTCAAAATCGAACTCGGGGGGTTCCTGCTCCAGTGTTGCCATTATGCGTGATGCATTGCCGACGGCCTTGAGTTTTTAGGTTCGCCAAAACCATGAACAGACTCACGTGCGCCCGGATGGAGTGGTTCGTATGATCACGGAGCGGCTCACCGGCAACCACCCGGTGACTGACGCCGAGTCACTTGCAGCGGGCATCGACGCGGAGGCTGTGGTGCTGGTCTCAGGATTTGGTCGGGTAGGGTATCCAAAAGCGGTACCAAGTGCACTCGCTCGCGAGTCTCGGGACCTTGATCTCACCGTTGTCAGTGGTGCAGTCGTCGGGGACGAAATCGACACGGAGATGGTCGAAGCGGGTGCCATCGCGCGCCGATACCCAGCCCAAACCAGCGATGCGATGCGCGCGGCGGCCAATGACGGTCGGGTGGCATACAGCGATCGCCATCTTTCGCGGGTGAGCCTGGAGGCCCGAACCGGGCACTTCGGCGACCCTGATGTCGCTGTCGTCGAAGCGACGGCTGTGGGAGAGGATTGGCTTGTACCGGCTCGCTCGATCGGTCACACGCCGGCGTTCGTCGATCTCGCGGACGACCTGATCATCGAACTCAACGACGCCCAACCGCTGGCGCTGCAGCATCTCTATGATGTGTACCCGCGGCCCCTTCCGCCAGACCGTCAACCGATTCCCCTCGAGGATCCCGTGGGTCGGATCGGGAGCCCGCGAATTTCCTTCGATCCCGACGCACTCCGCGGGATCGTCCGAACTGATCGACCAGATACGCCCTATGATTTCCGGGAACCGTCAGATATTCACGAGCAAATTGCAGCGAACCTCTCGACGTTTCTTGCCGCGGAATGTGAGCGCAATCCAGCGATCGGCGACCGGCTCGTGATCGAGTTCGGCGTCGGGAGCCTTGGGAATGCCCTGATGGGAGCAATCGGTGAGACAGATCTTGGTGACCGGGACGTCGTATACTTCGGCGAGGTGTTCCAGGACGGGCTTCTCTCCGCTATCGATGATGGAACGATCGTGGGTGCCAGCGCTACGTCGCTCGCACTCTCGGACGAGGGTGCAAACCAACTTATCGACGATATCGAGCGCTATGCGGAGCGGATCGTCCTCCGCAACGCCGACGTTTCGAATGCGCCTGCACTGATCGACCGGTTCGGTGTCGTCGCCGTGAACACTGTTCTGGAAGTGGATCTATACGGCCATGCCAACGCGACACATGTCAACGGCTCGCGTGTGATCAATGGTATTGGTGGCGGTGGTGACTTCACCACAAACAGTCCTTGCTCGATCCTTGTCCTCGGCTCGACTGCCGATAATGGCCGAATATCACGGATCGTTCCGGCAGTGAGCCATCCCGACTACACGGAACACGATGTCGATATCGTCATCACCGAACGCGGAGTCGCCGATCTCCGTGGCATGGCGCCCCGCGAGCGCCCAGCGGCATTGATCGAGTCCTGTGCCCATCCGGAGTTTCGCGCGCAACTGGCCGAGTATGTCGAACGAGCAGAGCAGCAGGGCGGCCATGAGCCACACCATCTCTCGACAGCGTTCGCGTGGCAGGAGCCGTAGGTTTATTGTTTCGCTCGGAGTACGTTCACCCATGCCTGATCCCGTTCCCGGCGTCGAGGAGGACGTAGAGATCGATGGTGGCTTCGCCGATAGACTCTCCGACCTCGACGGGAAGAGTCTGACATTCGTTTCGCTTGGGACGCCAAATTCCAAGGAGATGCATGAGTCGCTTCAGCGCATCCTTACTGACGAATACGGTGTCGAATCCATCGAGTACTATGAAAAGGACCACTTCTCGCGTCCACTGACCGACGAGGATGTCGAGACTATCGTTGGCGATGCTGTTGATGGTGTCATTGAGGGCTTCGCGCTATGCGGCTCGTGTAACTCATCCTCGTCGGTTGATGCGATCGCCTTCGAGACCCACGGTATTCCTACCGTCCAAATCATCAGTGAAGACTTCCGAGACCTCAACAACAAGATCGCAGGCAGCTATGGGTACGACCGGCTACCCTGGGTTGCGATCCCACAATCGACGAAGTATGATTCTGCTGAGGAGATCGATGATTTGATGGAAGAGATCGCTACTGACCTCCATGCCCGGCTAACGTGCGAGGATTGTCTCTCTGACGATTGCGCTACGCACGGGGCCCGGCAGCTGCAAACGGCGGACGACTAAGTCCGCCATGCGAACCTTTGATGCGTCGGATGATCCCCTTGAGCTATACGAGCATCTTGTAGAGCACGATCAATCGGACGGATTGCCCGTCATCCCACCGGAGGAAGATCGCATCGAGGCGTTTCTCAGTACTGTAGATCGAGATCCGGACGAGGTTCTGCTAGAGATTCCGGCCAATTTTACGGAATTGACAATCGAACGACTTGCAGAGGTCTGTGTGATGGCAGGCTGCCGTCCTGATTACTTCCCCGTCCCGATCGCCGTCTTCGAAGGGCTCGCGGAGTGGAACAATCTGCGCGCGGTGACGAGCACAACAGGCGGATACTTTCTCGCCACTGTCGTCTCGGGGCCCATTGCGGACGATCTCGATATCAACGATGGTGTCGGCCTCTTCGGACCGGGGTACCGCGCGAACGCGACGATCGGTCGCGCGATCAGTCTCACGCTACTTGCTGTCGGTGGCGTGTATCCCGGCGAGGGGACCAGGGCGTCACATGGCTTTGCCGGCCGATATACGAACTGCTTTGCCGAGAAAGGCCGCGAGAAGCCGTGGGACCCGGTCCATGTCACCAGAGCAGGGATGGACCCGGATGAAAGCGCTGTCACCGTCACGAGCGCGCACGCTCCACACATCTCTGCAGAAGGGGCCCACGGTGACCGCGAACCGGAGGACATCCTCAAGGCATTTGCTCGACAGGGCGCCCACGCCGGTACGTGCGCGGCGGATGTCCCTGGCGAGGTCGTATTCGTGCTCTGTGACGACCATATCGATTACCTCTCCCAGCACTACAGTAAGCAGGAGTTCAAGGAATACATGTATGAACACTGTGCGCTGCCGTATTCGGAGAAACAGCTGTTACGATCCCCCGAGGACGCGATCGTTCTGACCGCAGGTGGAGAGAACATTTCGTCGATCATTCACACGTTCACCTACACCCGCGACGAAGCGGTGACAGTCCCGGTCGAAACGCCGTAGATCAAACGCCCAGGACGAGGGGTGGTTGTCCGGTGCTCCACAAACCTTTTCGAGCAGTCCAGTGAGGATCGGGCATGAACTTCGGCGTCGTTCTCTTGACCCAACATGACCGGGATCGGAACCGACGAGACTGCGCGGCCGAACTCCGGGAACAAGCACAGCTCGTCGATCGCGAGGGGTACGATTCAGTGTGGGTCGCCGCCCACCATTTCACAGAGGACCTGTACTTCGAAAATTTCCAGACGCTTGGCCATATCGCCGCTCTCACTGACGATGTCACCGTGGGAACGTGTGTTGCCATTCTTCCGCTCCATAACCCCGTCCAACTGGCCGAACGACTCGGCACGCTCGACGTTCTCGCGGACGGCCGGCTTGTCTTCGGGGCGGGTGTCGGCTATCGGGACCGGGAATTTGCACTCTCCGGCGTACCAAAAGCCGAACGTGGACGCCGGACAACGGAGGCCATTGGACTCATCCGGCGACTATGGCGGGAGGATGGCGTCTCGTTCGAGGGCGAGATATTTGATATCGAGGACGCTTCGATCAATCCGAAGCCCCTCCAGGACGGGGGGCCACCGATCTGGTTGGGTGGGGGCGCAGAACCGGCCCTGCGTCGAGCTGGCGACATCGGCGACGGGTGGGTCATCGGTTCAAGCGCGACCATCGACGCGATTGCGGAGATGCAGGAGGTTTACGAGGATGCTCTTACCGGGGAGCCGCATGCCCGACCGCTTCGGCGAGAAGTTTTCGTCGCCGAAACGGATGAACGTGCGAAGGAGCTCGCGCTCCCATCGCTGTCAGCAAAGTACGACAAATACGCTGCTTGGGGAAGTCCCGAAGATCTCGGTGACGAGGAGGAATCGTTTGAGGAATTCGCCGCCGATCGGTTCCTGATTGGCGCGCCAGAAACCGTCGCGGCTGGGATCGAACGCTACGAGAAGCAGCTTGGCGTAGACCACCTCGTGATGCGGTTCCAGTGGCCAGGGATGGATCACGACGTCGCGGCCCGGTCAATGGAACTATTTGCCGACGAGGTCATTCCAGCAGTCTGAACCCGGCAGGAACCGCCGGCGCGGGAAACTTGACTGTCCCTGTCGGCGGAGAAGTCGCTGACGGTGGTTTCACTCCGGACACTCTTCGGCGAGCACGCTGCGATCCTTCGCGAGGCGGACTTCCAGGTACTGCTCTCGGTGACGGTCCTCCCCATCATGGGGACGGCGATGCTCTCGCCGGTGCTCGACTCGCTTATCGGCCCATTCGGGACGTCGCCGGCCGGTATCGGCCTGCTGATCTCCGCATATACCCTTCCGCAGATCGTCTTTGGACCGATCGTCGGGGGGCTTGCAGACCGGCTCGGTCGCACCACCGTACTTGTCGTGGCGA
>JBDGPQ010000209.1:3207-6217 GCA_042219595.1 Haloarculaceae archaeon | reverse complement strand
TGACCCGTGTGTGACGAGCACCACGTCAAAATCGTATTCGACGAGATCACGCACACTTTGTCGCATCGCTTCGTCGTCCGAGTTCCAGTCCGGTGTCACGACCCCAAGCTTGCCGCTATAGTCGTATTCGAGGGTAAAGACCGAGTCCACGCCAAATACAATGTCGCCAGCAATGAGCGTGTCACGATACAGGTAGCCCATGTCGCCGGGAGTATGACCGGGAGCAGCAATCGTTTCAATACCCCAATAAGTGTTGCCGGATTCGAGGCGCCGATCTGGCTCAATTCCAGCATCGATCATTCGCTCTGCGTCGCCGGCCGGAATCGAAATCTCGACATCGAGCTCGTCTCTGAGAAACGGTGCGCCTTCCCAGTGATCCGGGTCGCCGTGTTCAACGACGACTTGATCGACCCCGTGGTCAACCGCAATCGGGATTAGTTCGTCTTTAGTCGTCTCATCGCCGGTGCCGAACAGGACGGTCACCTCGGGTGTTTCAACGACATGCACCCAGAGAGGCTCCTGCTCCTCTGCATACTGGGTGCACTTTGGCCACTCGAGCTCGTATGCATGAATGCCGGGTTTGATTTCCATGGTTGAGGATTCAGCCAGTGTACAATAAGTTGAACGACATTCAGAGATCTAGCGGCTCTCCATTCAATTCGACCTTCGACTCGAGCGTCATCTCCCGTTGGAGGGAAGCGTGAGCGTGGCAGAGCTTTCTGGCTCGTCGTACGACAGTTCGGACATCATCCGGATCCGCGTCGCTTTCTATTCGTGTCACCATACGGACTTCGTCGTCGACGAAACCCGCTGGGACCTCACTTTCCGGGAGCGCGCTTCGGGGATCGATGTCGCCCGTCACAGTCATCTCGAGGTTTTCGAGTTCGGTGCCCGTCCCAAGTGCACTTCGAGAATACATGACCTGCTGACAAAATGCCCACCCTGCGAGGAAATACTCGAGTGGTCTGGGTGCGCGGTTTTCACCGCCGACGACGTGCTCGGGCTCGTCGTACTCAAACGAAAAGCCACGCGTCCGCGCTCGGCCATAGACATTTTGTAGGATCTCCGTATTGACGGTGTTGGCATGAGTCTTCACCCGACTCGCGTTTTCGATGGTTCTGAGTTCCTGCTTGAGATCGTCCTGTAGGTCCCAATCGAGCATTAGTTATCCATGATTGCAAGGCTTGCATATGTTCCTTACCCACAAGTGTATAAGAAGGGCGAGCAAGCCAGTTGATGATCTCTCATGACGGCCGAACACGGAGCTGGTTCGCCTGGGGCTGAGCGGACCGCCAGCGTCGGGGTGTCACTGGAACGCCGCGAAGACCGACCGCTGCTAACCGGCAATGCCAGCTTTACCGACGACTTGGTCGGTCCTCGACATCTCCACGTTGCCGCCGCACGAAGTCAGTATGCACACGCGACGATCCAGTCAATAGACACGGCAGATGCAGAGACCCTTGAGGAGGTACATGGCGTCTTTACTGCGACTGACCTCGTAAGGGCCGACCTTCGCGAAGGATATCCGGTGCGGCACGTTCCTGAGGGCATCGATGAGGAATTACCGGACCGGCCACTGCTTGCCAACGAAAAAGTCCGCTACCAGGGCGAGCCGATCGCCGTCGTTGCTGCAGAAACCCGCGAGGGGGCCCGTGGAGCGGCAGACGCCATCTCGGTCGAATACGACCGGCTCGATGCCGTTACGGATCCCCAATCGGCCGAGTCAGCTGACGCGACCGTCCACGAATCGTCTCCATCGAACCGGGCGTTCACGTGGACCGCCGGCGACGTCGATGCGACCAAGGCGGCATTTGAAGCGGCAGAGCAGTCCGTTTCACTAGATCTGTCGAATCAACGTCTGGCACCGGTACCGATCGAGCCGCGAGCGCTTGTCGCGGAGTACTCTGAAGGCGAAATCGACGTCCGGATGTCGACACAGACCCCCCACCATCATCGGACCTTCTTCGCCGCAGCCCTCGGGCTGCCTGAGTCGTCCATTAGGGTCCGGGCGCCGTCGGTCGGCGGAGGATTCGGCAGTAAGGATCACTTCTACGCCATCGAAGCATTGGCCTGCTGGATGGCAACGAAGTTCTCTCGGCCCGTGGCGGCACAGGTCCAGCGGGGCGAGACCTTTCAGACTGACGCGCACGGCCGCGGGCATGAAACGGTCGCATCCCTCGCTGTCGACAACGACGGAACGATTCGAGGACTCCGTGCGAAAACGACCGCCGATCTCGGGGCCTACATCTCGACATCGGCTGCTGCCATCACCACGAATGCCTACGGACGGATGCTCTCAGGGGCTTACGCTATTCCTTCAGTGTACTGCGAGGTGGATGGCGTATTCACAAACACCGCACCGACCGGTGCCTATCGAGGCGCAGGCCGACCGGAGGCAACATTTGTGGTCGAGCGTCTAGTCTCGCTGGCCGCCACCGAATTAGGTCTCGATCCCGTCGAATTCCGGAGACGCAACCTGATAGACGCCGACGACTTTCCCTACCAGACCCCCGTGGGATTCACCTATGACAGTGGCGATTATGAGCGATCGCTTGACGCTGCACTCGAGCTGGTAGACTATGAAGCGGTACGGGAGTGCCAGGCTGCACGCCAATCGGATGATCGATATCTCGGAATCGGTATCTCAACCTTCGTCGAAGTGGCCGGATACGGTCCCATCGGAGACGGCGGCGACGGCCCTATTCCCCCACTGTATGAGGGTGGCCGGGTGCGCTTCCATCCCGACGGCCATGTGACCGCGTACTGTGGAACTGCCGACCAGGGTCAGGGTCACGAGACCACATATGCCCAAGTACTAGCGGACGTGTTGGGAGTTGATTACGAGGACATCGAAGTGGTCGAGGCCGATACAGAGGTTGTCGCCTACGGGACAGGGACGTTCGGGAGCCGAAGCGCCTCGGTCGGCACGGCGTCTCTTGTCGAGAGCGCCGAGCGGGTCGTCGAAAAAGCCCGCCGCATTGCGGCCGAGGCTCTCGAGGTCGCCACGTCC
>JBDGPQ010000209.1:2863-3137 GCA_042219595.1 Haloarculaceae archaeon | reverse complement strand
TCGATCCATCCACATTCGGGATGTCGCGGAACGGGCTTATTTGGGTCGGGATCTACCGTCGGGCGAGGACCCGGGGCTGGAGGCTTCGGCAACGGTGGCTCCAGACGATTTCAACTTCCCGTTCGGAACGCATGTCTGTGTTCTCGAGGTGGACATCAACACCGGCGAGATCGAAATCCAGCGCTACGCCGCCGTGGACGATTGCGGGACGCGGCTCAACCCCCGGATCGTCGAGGGACAGATCCACGGCGGGATCGCGCAAGGTCTCGGCCAA
>JBDGPQ010000209.1:0-2853 GCA_042219595.1 Haloarculaceae archaeon | reverse complement strand
TACGACGACGCCGGTAACTTGATAACGGGCTCCCTCCAAGACTACGCGCTCCCTAAGGCCGAACACGTCCCCGAGATGGTCACCGACCATACGGAGACCCCGTCCCCGCTCAACCCGACCGGGGCCAAAGGCATCGGCGAGTCCGGCACGATAGCGGCACCTCCAGCGGTAGTTAACGCGACGGTGGATGCACTTCGCCAAGCCGGACAAGAGGTGGATCACCTCGACATGCCACTAACCCCGGAACGGGTGTGGCGCGCCGCCAACGATCGCAAGACCGAAGGTTAGTTTGATGCTGTTGCCGATCGGGCGAGGTGTATGCCCCAACGGATCGACGCCTTCACCCACTGGCTACCGGAATCGGCCTATCGGTCGATAATCGACCGTCGGCCGGCCGGTGAACTGAGCGGAATAGAGCGGCCGGAGCAGTTCTGGCAAGTCGAGCCACGACTTACAGTGATGGATGATTACGGCGTCGACGCGCAAGTGTTGACCTTCACCCAGCACGACTGGGCTGCGCTCAATCCGGCCACCGCGCTACCAATTCTCGAATTGGCCCATGACGAACTCCGGAGGCTCGCCGACAAGTACCCGGCGCGTTTCCTCCCCGTCGCAACCCTCCCCCATCTCACGGAACCGTACCTTCAGGAGTTCGAACGTGTTATCGATGAGCTCGAGTTTGGTGGAGTGCAGCTGTTCACCACGTACGACGGCCGACCGCTTGATGATCCGGCGTTCGAGCCGTTCTTCGCAATGGCCGCCGAGCGGAATATAGCGCTCTGGCTCCACCCACGCGGCCAACTCTGGTACGACTGGACCGGTGAATACGCCGCCGAGAAGACATTTTTGTGGCCATTTGAGACGACACTCGCAATTTCGAGACTCGTCTTCGGTGGCATCTTCGAACGCCACCCGAACCTCGACGTCGTGACCCATCATGCCGGTGGCACGATCCCGTTCCTGGCCAACCGGATAGCGGCGTATTATGGCAAGGAGGACCGGACCGATTGGGTCGATCTCTCCCGATCGGTTGTGTCCTACTTCAGTTCCTGCCACGCCGACACGATGACGAACGGCAATGTGCCCGCCCTCGATCTCGCCCATGACTTCTTCGACGATGGACGGCTCGTATTCGGCTCCGACTACCCATTTGGCCCCGACAGAGGCCGATATTACGTCAGGGAGACGATCCAAGCTGTAGAGGATATGCGTACCGATACGGGAGACGTGTTCGGCGCCAACGTTCAAACTCTACTCGGCTGAGCTGTCGGCCAGTCCCGAACACGTCCCCCAGGAGGCGGGAATTTCAACCGCACCACCGTGCCAGGCCGAGACGGCCTGCTCAACGCCGTTTACGTGCTGAACCGGCGTATCCTCGTCGAGTTCGGTCATCTCTGTTACCAGCTCAATCCGGTGGCCGTCGGGGGCTCGAACATACGCGAAAAGATTATTGCCCCCGAAGTGTCGGCCGATGCCGAACTCGACGTGGACCCCGCGATCGGTCAGTCGCTCCAGGAGCCTGACCATATGATCGACCGAAGAAACGCTGAGTCCGGTATGGTGGTGAGAGGCATGATCTGGTGGGCCCCCAGTGTGATTGAACACCGCGATATCATGGTGCTTGTCGCCGCGACGAAGAAACGCACCGGTCGCCCAGTCCTCGATCACGGCTGAAGCTTGGAAATCGAGGTGATCTCGCAGAAAAGTCGCGTCTTGCTTTACGTCGGGGGTGTGGTAATTGTAGTGGTTAAGATCAACCGGTGCCAGCCCGCCACGACCCTCAAGAGCACTCTGGTAAGTTTTTTTGTAGCGCTTGTCGGCCACGTCCACCAATTCGACCGATAATCCGCTTGGGAGCCGAACTCGCATGCCCCGTAGTTGGCCAGGCTCCTCTCCGTCAGTCCGTCGGGGTTGCGCACCCGCCTTTCGCAGATGGCGCGCGTAATCGTCAATCGCGTCTGAAGCCTCCGATCTAAATGCGATATGTTCGACTCCTGGTTCACCCTCGATAAGCCCAAGATCGAAGTTTTCGTCAAGTCCGCATCCGAGATACACGCCACCATCGTGATTTTCCACAATCGATAGCCCAAGCGTGTCCTCGTAGAAAGTCGCGGCGGACTCAGGATCCTCAACTTGGAGTCTTACGTGCTCCGCTTTGTGCCCGCCTACCATGAAATTGACTCTCCTGCAGCACTGAAAAATCTCCGGTTATTGGGGCCAGTAGATGCCCAACTCCTATTGGTCGTGGGGCTCATCCACTATAAGGAACGGAGTCTCCCGCTCAAGAACGGCTACGACGAAGAGCGCGCAGTCGGCCTGCTCAATCCCGAGAACGATTACGAGGTCAATGTTGGTGACGTTCTCGATACCTATATTGCCGAGCATCGGCCTGAGGTGTTCGACGAGTTCAGGATCCCGCCTCTCATCGACAGTACGGTCGGCCGCTCCTCCGGAGGCAAGCTGGACTGGATATACCTTGCAACTATCCCGTGCCTGCGCTGTAAGTGTCTCCATGGAAACGATCCGGATACGTGTGAATTTACCGAGTACGGGCGGGCGAGCCAGTGCATATCTTCGCGGAGTCCTCACCAGGTCCGCACTGCGACGATTACCTGGCAGCTGAAACACGGTGTGCCGATCGAGGTGGTCGCGGAGCGCGTGAACACGAGTGGCCGGTGTTGAAACGTCACCCCGACAAGCCGACCTGGCGGGTGGATCTCGAGGAGTGTCGTTGGCACCACCTTAACAGGCTGACGTTCAGCTATTTGGGAGGTGGGCGCGAATGCCGTGGTCCATTCCCGCCCGAACCCATCCGTAATCCGTTCGATTCGTATCTCCTGGTTATTTTCGACC
>JBDGPQ010000169.1:0-6222 GCA_042219595.1 Haloarculaceae archaeon | reverse complement strand
GCCCCGGGCTTGCGCCCGGTCGCCTGCCCGGCCGGTGGGGGGACTTTCCTCATGCCCTATGGGCACGGGAGCCGGGCTCCCTCTGCCGGATAACAATATTGGTGTCCACACCGTAAGGCGTTCGGTCGTACAGGCGACAGATTCATACGAGACCGAGCGAAGGGCGGCCAATGCTTCCGGGCGGTTCCCTTTCCGACCGAGTGCGGCCGTGGCTCGGCCCTGCGCTGATCGCTGTCGCGGCCGGAATCGCAGCCCTCGCTGGATCGTTCCTCGCCGTCGGTCGACAGCCAGCCTGGGTGGTGGCGCCGTTCGACGCTTTCGTACTCGCAGCCTCCCCGGATGCCCTCATCCGGTTCGCGATCACCACCTTGGGTGAACTCGGCCATCAACTCGCGTTCGCAACCGCAATTGCCCTCGCCGCTACACTGCTGGGTATCGCCGCTCTCCCTGGCGTTCTTGCAGTCCGTGACGGCCGCTGGTTGACGGCCGTTGTTCTGGGGGCGGTACTCCCCGGTCTCGCGACGATTGGACTGACGGCCACGGCAGCCTCTGCCATCGGCGCGGGAGCGGGGGCGGGGCTCGTTCTCCTGGTTGCTGGCGGACTGACCCGGCGAACGGCAGACGAGTCACACTCTCCGGCGCGGCGCTCAGTGCTCGGCGCGTTGGCGACTGCCGTCGGTGTGGGGGCTACCGGCGTGCTCATTCGGGGAACAGGTCCAGGTGTCCGGGCAGGCGCGGATGGCGTTTCTATCCCCGACGATGCTCGCGAACCGGTTCGGACACTAATGACGCGGGCCCAGCGCCAGTCTCTCGATGTAGATGGTCTCGAACCGCTCGTGAGTACGGATTTTTATGAAGTCGATATTAACAATGTGGACCCGGACGTCACCGCTGAGGACTGGTCACTCTCGGTAACCGGAGCCGTCAAAAATGAACAGGAACTCGATTTCGCGGCGCTCCAGGAGCTGCCATTCGAGGACCGCTTTGTGACGCTCCGCTGTGTGGGTGACGGTCTCAACGGCGACCAAATGGATAACGCGCTATGGGGCGGTGTGCCGGTTGCTGAGGTGCTTGAGATGGCCGAACCAGAAGGGGATCGAGTCATCCTCCATGCCGCCGATGGGTACTTCAATGATTTTCCGCTCGCTGCGCTTGAGCCAGGGCTGTTGGCGTATCGAATGAATGGGCGTCCCTTACCCCGGGGCCACGGCAAACCGGTTCGGGCGCTCGTACCCGGACACTGGGGTGAGGTCAACGTCAAGTGGCTCACCGAGATCGAGGTCGTCGACGAAGATATCCAGGGATACTGGGAAAAGCGGGGCTGGCATGGTACCGGCCCGGTCCGGACGGTCGCAAAACTCTGGCAAATCAACTACCCATCGCCAGGGCGCGTCGAGCTCGCGGGCCATGCGTACGCGGGAACCCGAGGAATCGACGCGGTCGAAGTGTCGATCGGGTCCAATGACGAATGGCAAGACGCCGAGCTCTCGGCGCCGCTACCTGGCGACGACGTTTGGCGACAGTGGCGGTTCACATACGAAAGCGAAGAGAGTCACCTCGCGACTGTTCGGGCGGTCGATGGCACTGGCGCAGTGCAGGAACTGGGCGATATGGATCCGTTCCCATCCGGTGCCAAAGGATGGGTGTCGAAACCGATCGAGCCGAAGACATCGTGACGGAAGGCTTACGCCGATCCCCGGGCGGCGTGTTGCCATGGACGAGTCGTCGCGACGCGGCTATATTGTCGGCATTGGCGCCAGTCTTGCTGGGCTGCTGGCTGGCTGTACCGGACGTGCGCCAGTAGCCGATCCAAGGGCCCGCGGCGAAGCCGACGGTGAGAAGACACCATCGAACCCCGAGCCAGTGTCGACGCCCTCCGCGCCCGAGAACCCCCGTCTCGAGGACCGGCTGCCCGATCCAGCGGCTGTCGGTGGACGGTATACATTCGGCGCGTTCCGCTGGACACGCCTCCGTGAAGCGAATCTCGCCAGGGGAACATTACGGCCTGGTCGGTTCGTGCCGGGGGCGCTGCAGGACATCCTCCCGGACACCGAGTATTCCCTGACGATCAATACAGGCCAAGCCGCTGGCGGCACCCTCCATGGCAGCTACGCAGAAGGTACAGTCGAAAGCGCCCTGCTGGATGGCGGGTTCTCGAGAGCTGCTGAGGGCTTCCGGAACGAGTCGCTCGCCGTTGCTGTCGAGGAAGATGTGGTACGGTGGGCCGATGCACCCGACTCGACCGATGCGATCATCGACGCATTCGGCGGACGGCGCGAGGGGCGTGACCAGAGATATACCGACGCCGCCCCGTCACTCGCACCGGTTTTGGCGGCGACCGACCCGGCTTCTGCGCGCTTCGCTCGTCCGCTCGCGGTCGACTCCGGCCCCTTCGAAGCATCGACCTATCTGGCGACCGGAATTACACCAGAGGGTGACGGCGTTCGATGGCGGTCCGCGGTGGGCTTCGAAGGGACCGTCCCGCCGCAAGCCCGTGAACGGTTCCGGGAGCGGTACGCGGAGCTGGACGGGGTCGAGTCGATCGAGATGAGGACCGACGAGAGCCTGATCGTTGTCGACGTGATGACCACTGCCGATGTCATCACGTCGATCCAGCCGTTGTAGCATGGTACCGCCGCACCCCGTCTGAACTGTCGATGGCGACGCGTCCAGTGCGCTCAAGGGCATCCAGAGCGGCGACAACCTCCGGGAGGAGACGTTCGACCGTTGGCGCATCACGACCCAGCGATCGTGCGATATCAGCAGCCGTGCTTCCGGCGTCGGGGACGGCGGCCGCACAGTGGTCCAACCGACGTTGGAGCCCTGCTCGATCCCGGTCGATGGTGGGTTTCAACTCGGCGTGGACCGGGCCGTGCCCGGGATAGACCGTGTCAGCGTCCACGGTGGCGAGACGGTCGAGTGCCGCTTCGAAATCAGCGACAGCGGTTTCCAATCCATTAATCCAGCCGGTCCGGACGATCCATGTTCGGAATGGCCGAAGTGCCATGTCGCCGGCAACGAGGACAGATTTATCTTCACTTTCGAGCAGATAGCTCACGTGGGTTTCGTCATGACCGGGCGTGTGGAGGGGCTGAAACGTTCGCCCGCCGACATCGATTGCAGAACCCGGTTCGAACCAGTGATCGACTGCTGAAGGTGGAAGCTGTGTGCGCATCCGTCCATGTGGCGGTGCGATATTAACGAGCGCAGCATCGACCTCAGTCGGATCAAGACCGGTCCGTTGTAGGGATTCTTGCGCGCGGCGTCGAACCTCTTCCTCGGAAAGGGCCAATCGCTGTCTGAAGGTGGCTGGGAGGTGGATCGTTGGCGCCGCTGCCGACCGAATGAATTCCGTTTGGCCGACGTGGTCGGTGTGGAAATGTGTGAAGAGAAGATGCTCGATGTCGGCGATTTCCAGGCCAATCCCCATGAGCGCCTCCCGGAGGACTGACTCGCCAGCTTCTCCCATTGGACCGGCGTCGATCAGAATCGGCTCAGGGCCTGTGACAACATAGGCGGCAACGTGTCCCGGCGGGAAATCGACGGGAAATTCCAGCCGGTGGAGGGCAGGCATCGGATGGTGGTTTGAGGTGAGTGTACAAAACGACCACGAGACGCCGCGAGCTTTATCACGCCACCAGGCGAGGAGGCCTGTCGCATGACATCAACTGCAGTCATCGCTGGTGTTGGTCCGGGCTTTTGTGAGCGACTGGCCGAGCGGCTCGGTGCGGAGGGCTACGCGGTGGCACTACTCGGACGAAGCGGTGACTACCTCGCTGATTTTGCGGCAGACTTGCGTGACGACGGGATCGAAGCACGTGGCATCGAGACGGATATAACGGATGAAGACTCAGTGGCCGATACCTTCGACGAGATCGCCGCCGAACTCGGCTCGGTGGAGGTTCTCGCGCTGACTGCAAGCACCGTCACTGACGATGATTGGGCTGGAACAAACCCGGACCGGTTCGAACACATGTGGCGGCTCTATGCTCACGGGAGCCTCCTTTGCTTCAATGCGTGCGAGGCCGACCTCCGAGAGACGGGCGGGACCGTATTGTTCTTCGGGGCTCTCGAGGACGCGGGTGATACGGCATTCCGCGCCGGGAAAGACGCTGCTCGTGGCCTGGCCCGGAGCCTCTATGATGAATATGCACCCGAAGGGATCCACGTCTGTCACGTGCAGATCGCTGGCATCATGCTCAATCCTGATGTCAGAGAGCGGGTCGACGATCTCGATCCGTCGGAGTACCTCGATCCCGATGAGGTTGCGCGGACATGCGTTCAAGTGATTGACCAGGGAGATCGGACCCAGACGTTCGAGTTGGATCTCCGGCCAGCATCCCGCGGTCTCTACTAAATCCGTCTTCGGTAGCGGAAGGGTTAGTTATCGTGACGGCTCATATTGTCTTTGGGATGAACAAAATTATTGATTTATGGGCTGATATACATTTCTGTAGAATATATAGGTGCTATTGGACTAATTTTTCGAATTTTTCTCCGACATTTTCCAAATACTTTCAATAAGTATATACGCATCTGTTGGCGACCACCTCACATGGCTCAGGAAAGTGGCAGACTGAACCGGCGTAGCATGCTGAAGAGTGCAGGTGTCGCTGCTGCCGTCGGCCTCGCCGGGTGTGGCGGGGGCGGCGACGGTGGCGACGGCGGTGACGGTGGTGACACCGGCGGTGATACCGGCGGTGATGGTGGCGATACGGGTGGTGACACCGGCGGCGGTACACCATCCGAGCAGGGCCCCTCGGATCGCTCGGAGCCGTACCTGAATGAGCTCCCGGACTACTACCCAGAAAGTTATTGGCGCACTATCGATGGCGCCATGGATGAGAGCGAGCAAACGATCTATACCGCCTACTTTGGCGCAATGGCCGAGTCAACGGTCGAGGCGTTTAACGAGCGATTCGACTTCATCGACTGGAACATCACTACGCTCGGCACCGCCGAAGTGTACTCCCGGTTCACGACCGAAGCCTCTCGAGGCCAGGTCAATCCAGACGTGCTGTTCACCTACGATCCAATCGCGATGCGGCAGCTGTTCACCGCCGGCCTCCTTGAGGAGCGTGTGAGCCCCGAGGTTTCGGAGGCTCCCGACGGCACCTGGCCAGAGCGGACGTTAACCGACATCGATGGTCTCATCCAGAACCACCACTCCTGGGGTGGACACACTTGGAGTCCCCGACTATACGACGATGCTGGCTTAGATGAACCACCGATGGGGCATACGCTCGAGTGGTACACCGATCACATCGAGGACAATTCCGACTTCTACCAGAACAATACAGCTCAGTACGATGGGATCACATCCACATCGGGATGGCAGCAGATGGACTTCTACGCAGCTGCCTTCGGGGAAGACTGGATGGTTGACCAGTACGAAACGATGGCCTCGACGAATCCGCGCTCATTCTGGAGCACTTCCACGATGGGCGGCTGGGTCGGCAATGGCGAAGTGGCCTACGCAATGGGGATGGCCCAATGGATCGTCGCGGCGTTCATCGCCCAGGACTTCGATGTCGGCTCTGAAGTCCAGTGGGGCACACATGTGATGCATAACATCATGCATCCAGCTTGGCAGTCCGTTGAGGGTGCCTCCAACCCACATTCAGGTCGCTTGTTCGCCGACTGGACGCGTTCCCAGCACGGAAACGCAGCCATTGCGGATCTTTGGAATCTCGGTCCGGCTCGGACCGATATCGATGACGATGAGCTGTCACTTTACCACCCCGACTTCGACGCCACCACCAACCTGTCGTCCATCCAAGAATCCGACAACTTCTCGATGCTGGATGAGGGATCCGAGGACTCGATCCTCATGCCCTTCGAGAATAGGACCACACGGACTTCCCAGAAGTCCAAGTACAAGGATATGTGGTATAACATGTTTAGCTAATCATAAAATCTTTCATATATTACCCGAATATTCTTTTTTCTGATATTATTTGAATATCTTTGGTTATATTGGCTTTAAATTTTATTTACAGCACTTTCGTTGGAGGTTGGCCGCGATTGTAACCCGCAATCCAGGCAAGATGATCCTGAGACAGCGGAGGAAATTCTTTTTACTAGTGAAGGCAGAGAATTGGTTAAATGTCCAATCGAGTAGGTAACTCAGAGGTTCCAATAATTTTATACCGTAGTTCCCGTACGTCACTACCATGGTTCGGGACAACCATGGCAGACTGAACAGACGTAACATCCTGAAGA
>JBDGPQ010000236.1:0-6228 GCA_042219595.1 Haloarculaceae archaeon | reverse complement strand
AAACCCGTGGAACGCTCGTCGTAGCGGTCGGTTCAACGAGCCCAAAATCCTCCTGGAGGGTGTCAGGACTCTCGGCATATGCGACCGTGGCACCAGCGGCGAAATTGACGAAGTGGCCGGTTGTTCGTTCATACACGTGTGCGAGCGGGAGAAATGACACGACCCGCGAGGTCTCGTCGATGACTGGTAACTCCGGGGGCTTGTCCGGGCGCGGCCCGAATCTGGCATACACCTGGTTGATATTCGCCCTGAAGTTCCGATGGAGCAGCTTCACACCTTTTGGTTGACCGGTTGTGCCTGATGTATAGATGAGACTGCACAAGTTATCGACACTCTGCTCGTCGAGCCAGCGTTCGTATGCATCAACGTTGAACTCCTCTGCGCCCAGTGCATGGAGATCTGCCAGCGTATAGATGTCCTCGCGGTCAGTCGCGTCATGGCCATCGAGGGCGTCGAAACTCACAATGAAGTCGAGGTTCAGCTCAGTTTCGACCGCAAGCACCCGGTCGAGATGATCTGCATCAGCTACAAAGACGCCAGTGGCATCTGGATCATCGAGGAGGTAGCGCACCTGGCGCTTGGACGATGAACTATAGACCGTCGTCACGACACCCCCAGCAGCGAGCGTTGCGAAGTCGGCCTGTGCCCACTCCATCCGTGTTGGTGAGAAGATGGCGATTCGGTCGCCTGCGGCGATTCCGATCTCACGGAGGCCAGCTGCGAGCCGTCGAACGATCGAGCGCATCTTCTCATACTCGATCGTCGCAAAGGCACCGTCCGGAGCCGCCGCAAGCACCGAGCCGGCGAGCGATCGGTCGTGGACCCCACCCTTGTACATCTGGGCTGGTTGATCGGCGTGCCGCTCCGCAGCGGCCTCGAAGACCTCCGCCATCGTGGACATCCCGATGACGGGGTGCTCAAACGTACGCTCGGCTGCAGCCCACTCCCGTGTCATGCCCCCGCTCAGGGAAGGATGCCTCAAAAAGGTGGGCGACTACTCGAGACCGAGATCGGCGAGCGAATGGGTATGCATCCAGGCTCCGGTGACCTCATCGACGTCGAAGGTAACGACTCCATCGGTCAGCTGCAGCTTCACTTCCTCGTCTCCGATGTCGGTATCGTGGAGGTGGAGCTCCAGTGGCTCAGGGAACTCGGTCACGTTGATCATCAACTCGCCATTGGCCTCGAGCATTTCGCGGAGTTCATCAGCGTCCATGGCCAGGGCTTCGCAGGCCCGTGAAATAAATCTGCTCACGACGGTCGATTTTCGGCAAGCCTAAATTCTAGAAGCTATAATTGCGCGTCATGCAGGTCGAACCCTACGCTGCCTGCCAAGACTGCGGCCGAGCTCTGGAGACAACCACGACGATTCGCCGCCGTGCGTATTGCGAGGACTGCACCGGCCTCGCAGCCGATTGAGTTCAGTCCACCCTCGCCTCGCTGCCCGAAAGCATTTCGAGCACCTGCATCACGCCGGAGTTATCATCTCGACCCATGTCGTTCTCAACCATCGTCTTATAGAGCTCATGAGCGAGTCCGGTTTGGGGCATTGGTGATCCGAATGCCTCGCCTGCGTCGGTGGCGATTCGAAGATCTTTGTATTGGTACTCTGCGAAAAAGCCGGGATCGAAGTCCCCCCGGATCATCGACGGTGCCCGATTATCGAGTGTCCAGCAGCCGGCCGCCCCACCGCTGATCGCATCGACGACGGCCTCGAGATCTGCCCCAGCGTTATCCGCGAAGACGAGCGCTTCGCTCACGCCCACCATTTGCGCTGCCACCACAATCTGATTACACGCCTTCGTTGTTTGGCCGGCGCCGCTCGGCCCGCAGTGAGTGATCGTCTCCCCCATGACCTCAAGGACGTCTCGAGTTTCTGCGAGCGCATCCGCGTCGCCTCCTACCATGATTGAAAGTGTGCCCTCGACAGCACCAACTTCGCCACCGGAAATTGGCGCATCAAGCATGGCAACGTCTTTGTCTGCGAGTCGATCGGCAACGCGTTCCGCGGTTGTGGGTGATATAGTCGAGTGGTCGATCACTGTCATCCCGGCTGATAGCCCGTCAATGAGAGGTTCAGGCTCATCCCCTTCGCCGAGCACGACTTGTTCGACATCCGGGGAATCCGGGAGGCACAGGAGCACGATATCGCTCTGCTCTGCAACACCGGCCGGTGAGCCGCCGTCGTTGCCCCCCGATTCGACGAGCTCCGCGGTTGGTTCGGGCGACCGATTGTGGCCGACGACCTCATAGCCTGCATCGAGCAAGTTCTTGGCCATTGGAAGGCCCATGATACCAAGGCCGACGAAGCCGACAGTGGTGTCGGGCATACCTGCTCCTCGGTCGACGCCGTCAAAAAACCGATCCTTGTGTCGATCGAGAGTGATTTGAGCCAGGCATGCTAAAGGCTCGCTGAGTGACGATGGCCGCTGTCGAGTCCGTCAAGGCGCTTATTGACCGCGTGGATGCGGAGCCCGCCACTCTCCTCGTGCTCAATCGGACCGAACCCGCACCCTTTTTAAATTTGCTTTCGTCGGCTTTCGAGCGCCAACCGGTGCATGTCGTGGAGCGAGAGGTTCCTGGACCGATTTCCGATGAAGTCATTCTGGTTGACAAGGAGGGGGTGCGCGCTACCTCACATCTCACGGATCTCGCCGAGGGGTTTCTCCTCATCAATTCTGATCAGTATAGAACGAGTGCACGGAACCTTGAGGAATCCGCCGTTCCTGCGGTACTCAGAGAATTGACCGATATTGCGTTTGATCTCCGCGGCTATCCAGCTTCCAACAAGGAGAAATTACTGCTTATCGTCATGTCACGGTACATCGAGGCGCGGGCACTCCGGATTGGCAGTGGCGAGCTCCGGGCGGCATTCCAGCGTCTCTCCAGACTTGACGACGAATACGGCACGAGAATGGTGTACGAGCGTCTCGCCGATACGGACGTAGAAACTCACGTGTATGGGGTCGATGACGATCTTTCCGGCGTACCAGAAAATTTACACGTTCACGCAGACGACACGGAGGAGTATCGCCGCTCGTGGTTCGTCACCTTTGAGTCCGAATCAGGGTACGATGAAGCGGTCGCATTGGTGGCCTGGGAAACCGGTGAGAATCACTGGCGAGGTAGCTGGACGTTCGATCCGGCGAAGACTCGATCGGTCGTCGAGTACATCCGGACGTTGTGACCTATAGTCCTGATCGGGCCGTCGAGGAATTTCGCCGCCATTCACTCCAGTATGTTCTAAATCCTCGCGATCCGCCAATTGAGCGGTCTGAGAACCCAGTCCCAGCAAACGTGGAATTTGATAATGAAGGAATGATAGAAAGTCTATGCAGGGTCCTTCAAACCTTTTTGACTAACTACAGTACACGATCGGCGATAACGTTCTTTTGGATCTCGCTTGTCCCCTCGTAGATTTTCGTTATCCTGGCATCACGATAGTAGCGCTCGGCGGGATGGTCGGTGACGTAGCCTGCGCCCCCATGCACTTGGAGCCCCTCGTCCGCGACGTCGACCGCCATCTCGCTGGCGAAAAGCTTCGCCATGCTCGAGTACTTCGCGGCGATCTCTTGATTTTCTCGCTCGACCTCGGTCGCAGCTCGATACGTTAGTGCTCGGGCAGCCTCGACCTGTGTTGCCATCTCGGCGATTTTGTGCTCGATCGCTTGGAATTCCGCGATTTTCTGCCCGAATTGCTCGCGCTCATTCGCATACTCAACGGCGGCGTCGAGTGCTCCCTGCGCGGCGCCGACCGCCTGTGACGCGACGGACGTTCGCCCATTAGCGAAGAATTCCATGAGTTGGTAAAAGGCCTCATCAACCTCTCCTACGACATTCTCCGCTGGAACTCGAAGATCGTCGAGAACGATCTCTGCGAGGTCAGAGGCACGAATTCCCAGCTTGTTCTTGATCTTTGTTGGCTGGAAGCCATCACTCTCTGTTGGGACGAGGAAAGCTGTAATGCCGCGATGTCCGGCGTCAGGTGTTGTCTTGGCCATGACGAGGCAGATATCCGCCACCGTGCCGTTCGTGATCCACATTTTCTGGCCGTTGATAACCCACTCATCGCCATCACGGTCAGCCTGGGTCTCCATCCCAGCCACATTCGACCCGTGAGCTGGCTCCGAGATAGCGGACGCAGACACGGCATCGCCGGCGGCGATCTGCGGAAGCCATTCCTCCTTCATCCATTCATCGCCGAACTCGATCAAGAGGTTCGTCCCGAAGTCAGCACTGCCGATCGCTGAGCCAATGCCGGGATCCGCTCGCCAGAGTTCCTCGGTGACAATTGTTTCACCCAGCGTGTCCATGCCCGGGCCGCCATACTCGGTCGGGATGGCGGGCCCGACAAAATCGAGTTCCGCTGCTTTCCGTCGGAGTTCCGCTGGATAGCGACGCTCCTCGTCATGTTCGCGAGCAACCGGTGCGATTTCGTTTTTCGCGAACTCGCGAACTGCCCGACGGATTGCCTCGTGTTCCTCGGTCAGCGTGAACGCCATAGCCGTTCCTGCGGGCCGCCGGACTAAGACCCGTCGGTGGCACGAGTCTAGCGGCTGCATTCTGGAATCTGTCAAGTGGCGGACCAGGTCACGGCCATCCGAAGCCGGCAGGCAGTGATCGAAGACTGGAAACCGTGGCTTCGTGAACGGATACTCGGTACCGCCACCCATCGGCCGCATCCGCATCGCTTCTGACCGAACTGGTGGAAGCAGCGTCGACCCTCACCCACCACGAGCGAATCCGTCAGGGTGAGCCACGTTGGGTGGAGTAGTTCACCCGATCACAACCGTTTTCCCGGCCATCGCCGATCTAGGATCATGCTCGATTACGTCTCCCTCGAGGCCGACCTCGACGAGGAGGAACGACTGATTCGCGACACTGCTCGGGATTTCGTCGAAGAGCAGGTCCGTCCCGACCTCGCAGAACATTTCGAGAATGCAACGTTTCCAACAGAGTTGATTCCCGAAATGGGGGAATTGGGTTTCTACGCGCCGAATCTCGAGGGTTATGGCTCACCTAATGTGAGTGAAACTGCATATGGTCTCCTGATGCAGGAACTCGAGGCCGCGGATTCCGGACTGCGGTCCATGGCCTCGGTCCAGGGGGCGCTCGTGATGTATCCGATTCATGCGTACGGCAGCGAGGCCCAAAAGGAGGAATGGCTACCTGCACTGGGCTCGGGCGAAGCCGTCGGGTGTTTCGGGTTGACCGAACCAGGGCACGGATCGAATCCAGAAGGCATGGAAACGACTGCTGAACGAGACGCTGATGGGTATGTTCTGGATGGCACCAAAACGTGGATCACGAATTCACCGATCGCGGATGTAGCCGTCGTTTGGGCGCGGGACCAGTCCGCTGACGACACTCCGGTCCGCGGCTTTCTCGTCGAGACCGATCGCGACGGCGTCACGACGAACGAGATCAAAGAAAAGATTTCGCTCCGAGCATCAATAACCGGCGAGATCGACCTGAACGGCGTTCGGATTCCCGAAGAAAACGTTCTTCCAGGCGTCGCGGGAATGAAGGGGCCGCTCTCCTGTCTCACACAAGCTCGATACGGGATCGCATGGGGCGCGGTAGGTGCGGCCCGCGACTGCTTCGAGACCGCTCGGAATTACGCGCTCGACCGCGACCAGTTCGGTGGGCCCATCGCCCGGTTCCAACTTCAGCAGGACAAGCTAGCGGAGATGGCCACCCAGATCACGCTGGCCCAGTTACTTGCGTATAGAGTCGCGGAGCTGAAGGAACGCGGCGACCTCCGGCCTCAGCACATTTCGATGGCGAAGCGAAATAACGTCAGGATGGCCCGGAATCAGTCCCGAATCGCCCGGGAGATGCTCGGCGGCAATGGGATCACGCTCGATTACTCACCGATGCGTCATATGGCCAATATGGAGACGGTCTATACGTACGAGGGAACGCACGACATCCATACGTTGATTCTGGGGGCCGACCTTACCGATATCCCAGCCTTCGAGTGACGAAGTTTCTCCAAAGCGGCCGGCGGCGTGACATCGTTGCGATCCTCGCAGGCGAACGGCTGCAGGCGGGCGCGATCAAGGCCAGGCTTGCCGACCACGACGACGAACGCATAGATCCGAAGAGCTTCTATGCGAGTTTGGATGCACTCGAGGACGCAGGGTTCGTTCGTCGGGAAGCTGAGGGCATTCACGACGTGTACGAACTCACGGAAGCCGGCGAAGCGCGTCTTCGTGAGCATCACGC
>JBDGPQ010000097.1:0-6279 GCA_042219595.1 Haloarculaceae archaeon | reverse complement strand
CGAAACGCACTGTCGATGCGTCAGGATCTCCAAGTTCGATGCGCAGGAGTTCGCCGATAGCATCACTGGGATGCGAGACCGGAACCGTGGTTTCACCAATATCGTAGAGTGCGTTGAGGAGCACCGGCAGTTGGGATCTCGAAACCTGCATCAGAAGCCCTCCGCAAAGTCATAGAGATGAGCAGCCGTTCGCGGGATCTCCGGGTACGCCCGCCCGAAGTACTCCGTCGACGAGATGTATAGGTAGAACACGTGATCGGCATCGTACCGCATTCCCGTTGCGAAGGCGATCGCCGACATGAATTTTCGGCCAGGGGTGATGTCGACCGCCACCGCATCACCGGCGTCGTCAGCCGACTCGATTGCCGACTTGACGTGTGTGTGGATCCGCTCGAAGTCCACCTCCTGATCGATTGATGTGAAGTGAATCGATGGTTTATCGCCGCCATAGGCCTCAATGATTCGAGTCGCGTCATCAAGGGCCTCATCAACCTGCTGGGCAACATTCGGCATCTCGAGGACATGAATTGCATCTGGCACATAGCCTTCGTCACAGGCCGCAGTCAGGCTATTTGTCATCGCCTGGACGTTGGTACTCGCCGTGGTCACCCATGACTGCGACATTATATCAGCCCGACATCCAGGAAATATAACAGTACGGGGAGTTTCTCTATACGAGTTCGATCCCACCGCGAGCGACTCGGTATATTGGCCTCAGTGAAATTTAGCGAAACAAACTCCCGATACAATCGGCCATCTCCGTATGTCCATCGACGGGTAGTTCCCCGGAGAACTCATTGTAGCCTACCGAACGGAAGGAGGGTGGCCGATGGGTGCCGCCCCCTGTCGTCGGCGGTTTCCATGTCAGGCCGGAACGGTGATCGAATCCGAATCGATCCCCCCATTGGAACGATTCCGACCGTCCGGCACTGGAAAGTCAGCACAGGCTGGATTAATAGTGATGCTTGGCGTACAAAGTCGATGACATATCCCCGGTGCCAATACTTCTATTCCGAGACGAACGTGTTCGAACGAGCAGCCGCCGGCGTTCGTGACCACAGCAGGCAAATCCTGACCGTACCCGCGGCCAATCGCACACGGCGCCGTATGTCGTCCGAAACCGATTAGCCGGTCGGAGCAAATTCACCGACATGAACACGGCGGACCGGGAGGCCGGTGCCCGGTGACCCTTGCGAAGCGGATTATTCCCTGTATCGACGTCGACCTCGACGAGGATGGCAACGCGGCGGTGTATACTGGTGTGAACTTCGAGGACCTCGCGTATACTGGTGACCCGGTCGAGATGGCAAAAGCCTACAACGAATCCGGCGCTGACGAGTTCGTCTTTCTCGACATCACCGCGTCGGCGGCGGGCCGGGAGACGATGCTCGACACGGTCTCCGCGGTCGCCGACGAGGTATTCATCCCGCTTACCGTCGGGGGCGGTATCAGAACGACCGACGATATCAAGGAAACACTTCGTGCCGGCGCGGACAAAGTCTCGATTGACACGGGCGCGCTGGAGAATCCCGAACTCATCGATGACGGTGCCCGCGCGTTCGGCAGCCAATGCATCGTAATTTCTGTCGATGCCCGTCGCCGCTTCGATGAGGATGGGGAACACTACGTCGAGGTCGACGGGGAGTCGTGCTGGTTCGAGTGCACCGTCAAAGGTGGCCGAGAAGGCACCGGCAGGGACGTCGTCTCGTGGGCCGACGAGGCCGCCGACCGGGGCGCGGGCGAGCTCTTCGTCAATTCGATCGATGCCGATGGAACGAAAGACGGCTACGACATTCCGCTGATGAAGGCCGTGTCGGAGACGGTCCAGACACCGCTGATCGCGTCGTCGGGCTGTGGCGGCCCCGAGGATGCCTACGAGGTGTTCGTCGAAGCCGATGCCGATGCCGCGCTAGCCGCCTCGATCTTCCACTTCGGGGAGTACACGATTCGTGAAGTGAAAGAATACCTCGATGATCGCGGCATCCCCGTCCGGCTGTGAGCGAGTGGCGTTGTGCGTTCTGTGGCGCGCCACACGAGACGGACAACCGCCGTGTACGGAATGTGGCCACGATACCTTCGAACCCGCCGTCGTTCAGCGGACGGAAGTCGACTCGACGACGGTGTGGGTGTGTACGGACTGCGGCCGCGAACACACCAAACACTCGCCACCGTGTAGCCGCTGTGGGAACCGCACCCTTGAACGCCGAGAGATCACTGTCGATGACGCCGAGTTATCAGCGCCTGGCTATCGAGACCTGCTCACGCCACGATACATCGCGGCATTAGCTGGCGTCGGTATACTAGCGATAATTCTGCTGCTTGGACTCGCGGGTATCATCAATCTGCCCGGACTCAGTGCGGATGTTCCGGCAGTCACAGACGTCCCGGGTAACGGGACGCATCTCGGCGACGTCGACCTAGCGAGTATTGAATCCGCCTTCATCTCGCGGGCGAACGAACTCAGGACGCGCAGCGACCTGTCACGGTTGGAGCCAAACGATCGCTTGAATGCGGTCGCAACGTGGCTCAATCAGCGCAAGGTGAAGGCACAACTCGGCGACGGAACGCTCCCGGGCAGGGAGGAACTCAGCAATCTCATCGAAGGGCCCTGCGGAGGACAAGCTGCGTTGACCGCCCGGACGCTACCGGTGCCGGCGGAAGCCACTGACGCGTCGTCGATCGGTATGCGCCTCGCGGACCGTGCGTTCGAGACCGGTGAACTCGACGTTGAGGTGCGACGAGGCCGGTTCGGGCTGGACCTCCACGCACTGGGGAACGATTCGGTATCCTACGCGCTACTCGCGTGCTAGGCTGCGGCTTCGTACGCCTCGCGAAGCGACTCGGACTTGTCGACGACGCGTTCCGCCCCGGCCTCGATGGCTTCGAGCGCGTCGACATCGGCCTCTGTCTTCACGGTGAGAATGGGATCGGTCTGGCCACCGGACTGTTCCGGATTCATATCGTAGGTGGCTGCGCTGACACCCTCCGTCTCGAGGAGCGCACCTTTGAGGACGTTCATGAAGGTATGGTCCTCGCCGGCGACCTCGAGGGAGAGCTCAGTCTCCGTCTTGTCGATGACCCGCAGTTCCATGCGCGTGACTCCGCGATTCGCGCCCATTACCCTTTCGGAGGCCGATTCCGGCCGGCAATCTAAGTACTTCAATAGTCTGCTCGGACCATGGTGGGGCTGGACATCGAGGGCGGCTTCGACCCCCACGACTACCGGCACGGACTGAAACTCCTCACGGAAACACGCAGAACAGTCCACTTCGCAAATCGCAATGGGTTCGCCTGTCCGGCCTGTGACGAGCCGTTCGAAAAACTACTCGTCAGCGAGAAGCGAACCCATAGGTTCGATCCACCGGGTGGTCGGTTCTGTCTCGTTCGATTGCCGGACAAGCTGTTGCTGCTGACACATTGACCGCGCTGTCCATCCCTGATCCTGCCCTGTTTTCGGGGACATCAGCCGGCGACGGCAACGCTTTTCGCCAGGCCGGCCGACGCCCGCCCATGGCGAACTACGACTACCTCGACGTCACCGTCGCTGACGGGCGGGCGGAGATCGTGCTTGACCGGCCGGACGTACTCAATGCCTTTCACAAGGACATGGTCGACGAACTTCTCGTCGCCTTGTATGAGGCCAATCGGAATGACGCGGTCTATGCAATCCTCCTGACAGGGGCGGGGCGTGCGTTCTGTGCCGGGGCGGACATCTCCAGCTTTGGCGAGGGCGGCCAGGACGACGAGCTCGCCGCGAATACACGCCTACGGAACGTCCAGTCGATCGTTCGGGAGCTGTATGCCGGTGAGAAACCCACTGTCGCGGCCATCAACGGGCCTGCCCTCGGTGCCGGTGCGGACTGGGCGCTGGCGACCGACCTGCGCGTCATGGGCGAAGACGCGTTCATCCGCGAGCAGTTCGTCAACATCGGCCTGATCCCTGGCGACGGTGGCGGGTGGATTCTGCCCCGACTCGTCGGTGAGGCGAAAGCCAAGGAGTGGGTCCTCCTCGGCGAGGACATCACACCGGACGAGGCCGTCGAGAGCGGGCTCGTCCGTGAGGTCGTCCCGACCGATGAGGTCCGGGCCACCGGCCGTGAGCTGGCGAACGCGCTCCGAGACAAGCCGGCCGCGGCGGTGCGCGGTGCGAAGGAACTGACTGGATTCGATCGCTCCTTCGAGGACTACTGCCAGGATGCCGTCGAGACGCAGTGGGAGGTCCGCACCGACCCCGAGCATGACGAGGCCATCGCAGCGCTCAACGAGGACCGAGAGCCGGACTTCGACCGCCCCTACTGATTCTTTCGGCGGTTTGGAACCGTTCACGCCGCACCGAGGGTTGGAACGTGGGAAGCTTAATGAGTATGATGGCCGAGGTGTGTCGACGGGATGGCCACCGACGCACGCGCGGACGAATCTGCGTACGACGGACGGTTGTTCGAGTGGTACACAAAATACGTTTCCGAGCCAGAGTCAAAACGCGACGTCTACGGCTATACGTTGCTGGTTGTGGGGTATCTCCTCGCAATCGGCGGGATGCTCATCTACCAAATCGGCCCGACTGGCACGGGAACGCCCCAGTCGACGCTGTTCCTCGTCCGGGAGGTGGCGGCCGTACCCTCGGCCGTCGGGCTCGTCCTCTCGCTTCTCGGTATCGTGCTCTTGCTTCCGGTCACACGACGGAGTCTTGCCGTCGCCATCCTCGGCGCGTTAGCCGGCATCGCCGCGGTCGTCTTGTTCGTTCTCTACTATCCCGGAAACTGGTTCGTCGGGACGCCAAGTTATAGCAGCCTCATCATCGCGCTCTATACCGCTGGAATCGCAATCGTCGCTGGTGTCGTGGTGATGGTTCCCGTCATCACCGGTGAGCGCAGTTACTTCGCTCAAACCGCCGCGGAAGGCCACGAAGGCGATCACCCGGCGATCATGATCGGCGAGGCCGATCGCGGCGGGCTGTTCGCCGTCTTCAAACGTGGTCGAGAGTGGACGTGGCGCTTTATCGATCAGTCCGCCGTCGCTGGCGCGAGCGATCTCTTCTTGTCACGCCTCGAGACCGAGGAGCGCGTCGAAGCGGTCAAAACCCAGGTCGAGAATGCTGGCCTGCTGGAGATCACGAACGCCGCGTTCCGGCTCTACGAGTCCGCGACCGGCGAGTGGCAGTGGTACCTGATGCGCGAGGATGGCTCTGCCGTCGCCGAAGGTCCCGATGCGTACGAGTCCCGCGATGGCGCCGATGCGGATATCAACGCGATCAAAGATTACGGCCCGGCTGCGGACCTCATCGTCGTCGATTCTCCGATCTACGATACGACGCGTGACCGTGACGGCTGGCGGTGGCGGCTTGTGGATCGTGACCGGACGCCGATGGCGCTCGGCACCGAGAGTTACGAGGATCGATCCCGCGCCAGCGACGCACTGGGTCACGTCCGTCAGCTCGCCTGTCGAGGGCTACGGCGTCGAACTTCGCGAAGTCGACGACGGATGGACGTGGTGGCTCCGGGACGCCAGCCACACCCGCCTCGCGACCGGGACGGCTCGCCACGAATCCAAGGGCGTCGCCGAGGATGCCGTCTACGACATCCTCGAGGAACTCGGTGGCGCGGCCGTCCTCGAGGCGGGCCAACCGACGTTCGACGTGTACAGTCGTGGGGATGCGTGGCGATTCCGCCTCGTCGACGAGACCGGTGCCACGATCGCGGCCGCGAGTGAACCGCGTCGAGCGTCGTCCGCAGCCCGGGAGGACGCGACAGCAATGCGGGACGGTGTTGCCGCGGCGGAGACGGTCCGCGTGCAGGACCTCGCCTTCGAGACGTATCGTGCGGGCGATGGCTGGCACTGGCGGCTTGTGACGGACGACCGTGAAGTCCGCGCTGAGAGTACCGAGGTATACGACAGCGAGGAGGCAGCATCCGCCGTTGTCGATCGGGTCAGAACGGAAGCACCGGATGCCGATCTCATCGAATTCGAGAACGCCGCCTTCCAGGTGTACGAGGCGCCGGAGGGTGCCTGGCGGTGGCGGCTGATCGACGAGGATGGGACCGTTTTGGCGGACTCTGGCCAGGGGGAATACGAGTCTCGCGATGATGCAATGGCAGCGATGACGACGTTGCGCGAAAACGCCCCCGATGCTGAGCACCTCGAAATCGAGAATGCGGCCTTCGAGCTGTTCGAGGACGACCGCGGCTGGGGCTTCCGGCTCGTCGATGACGTCGGCGAAACGATTGCCGACGGCACCACCCGCCACGACACCGAAGCCGGTGCGCGCAGCGCGATGGATGA
>JBDGPQ010000240.1:0-6393 GCA_042219595.1 Haloarculaceae archaeon | reverse complement strand
TTGAGATAGAAAGCGAGCGCCGCTACGACACCAACGGCAGGATGTTCACCGCGTCTCGAGATCGTCTTCGTCCTTGATAATGCGTGTTTCGGCCTCTCCGGACGACACCTCGTTCACGAGGTCGTAGAATTCGTTCTGCATTCCCGCAGGGAATTGAATCACGCCAATCCATCCGCCGTCAGGTTGCCACTCTTCTCGTTCCAGATCGCCGAATTGGCGCACCTGAGCCTGGCCGCTACCGGCATGTTCGGCCGGAAGCTGCACGGCGACAGTTACGGTGTCGAACCGGATCGGGATAATCGGCCGGAGCGCGTCAAGGGCGTCATCGACCTGGCTTTCGACTGGTTCCATCGGGTCGACTTGGAAGCCTGCTTCCTCGAGAGCCGATTCGATTCGTTCCGGTGGGTGGGGAGCGTCATCCATTTGCGGATTGACCGCGTTTCTCGTGATGCGATTGACGAGCTGGCGATGCTTTCGCTCCTGCATCTCCCGCCGTTGTTCGGCAGTAATCTGTATCTCACCGTCGCGGATGACTTCTGGAATAATTTCGAGCGGATCCGTTGTCCCGAATACCTCTTCGAGGGCATCCTCGGCCGGACGATCTCCGCGCGAGGCGTCCTCGAATACGTCCTCGGCGGCGATAACATCCTCGAGATCGCCCTCGAACTCGCCACGCTTGATCGCCAGTGCGGCGTCGGGGTCGACGAGGACCTCGAACCGCTCGCCGTGTGACTCGAGGCGTGCGGTCACCGCCTCGTCGAGGGATATCATAGAAGTCCGTACCGGGTGGGCCCTCAAAGGTGTTGGTGGTGAACGGGAATCCGACCGGGTCGGTTACTGTCTCGTAGACGGAGGGCGCGACGACATCGCGTGTCCGCCTACGACATCAGACTGGCGGAGCCGATATCGACTCGAAGCAGTGATTCGTTCGGGTCGTCCGAAAGTGCTGACCGATATACCGGTGGCCAGGATTCAACGTCATCACCAATATACTGCGGATATATCCATCGGGCTGCTTCATTGATCGCGGTCACGTCGTCGATCACGCTGGCGGTCCCTCGGAGTACGACACGCCACTCTGGAACGCCGTCGTTGGCCTCCTGGATCGATATAGACACGAGCGGATTTTCACGAGCGTTCGCCCGCTTCTGACCGCCGGTGAGAATGGATACAACACCATCTTCATACCCGTACCAGACGGGTGCGACATGGGGGCGATCATCGACGGCCGTTGCGAGGTGCGCAATGGCGTCGGTTTCCGTCAGCAGATTTTCGAGTTCGCTCATTGGGGAAGAGTGCTGTGCCGGCTCCGATTACTGGAGTCGGTTTCGGCCCAATTTTCGGCAGGCGATCCTGTTGTCCAGTCGTCGAAGATCGCTCTATTCGACATCACCGGATGCATCGATATCCATCACATGAAGGTGTTTTCCGAACCGAATCCGAATTCTCTCCAAATTCAGCAGGAATTGGGCCAATGCCGAACCCTCCGTTGGCGGGTTTGCGAAAACGCCTCCACCGCGACCAGACTAGGACTCTTCGTCGCCGTCCTCGGATTCAAGTAGTTCGAATTCCGCGAGGTAGTCGTGCTTGTCTTCGTCGGTCAGCTCCCTGAAGAGCTCGGTGTCCACGTCGATCGTCGCGACTCCGATCCCTTCCGGTGACAGTGTCCCATCGTTCACGGAAGCGAGCGCTTCGAGCGCTAGCCGGACGCCGCCATCGAGATCGAGTTCATCGCTATAGTTCTCCTCGAGATACTCTCGAATGTCGCCCCGATCGGCTCCCACGGCAAGCGCCTTCCACTCATAGGGAGTGCCGGACGGATCGGTCTCATACAGACGTGGCTTTCCGTTCGCGATGCCAGCGATAATCAGTGCCACGCCGAATGGGCGCGCGCCGCCAACCTGCGTATACTGTTGAATATAATCGGTTACCTCCTTCGTGAGGGTCTCGACTCCGATCGGTTCGCCGTACCGGAGCTGATTGATTTGCGCACGCTGGCGGGCAAAATCGATGAGTTGGCGGGCATCAGCGACATGGCCCGCACTGGCGATCCCGACGTGGTCGTCGGCCTTGTGGATTTTTTCGACCGATGAACGCTCCATCAGGGGGGAGCGAATTCGCTTGTCCACTGCCAGGACGACGCCATCGCTCGTACGCACGCCGATACTCGCGGTGCCGCGCTTGACGGCCTCCCGCGCATACTCGACCTGGTAGAGGCGGCCGTCCGGGGAAAAGATCGTGATGCCCCTGTCGTAGGCCTGCTGTTGATTTTGTCCCTGCATGGTCAGAGATCGAGGTCCGTCGCCCCCGCAAACGCCTCGTCGATCTCGATGTCGAGGCGTGCGCCCCGCACGACGGCGCGCCGCTCGGCGTTCTCGAAGGCGACCTGGCTCTGCTGCGCTTCTTCCCGTTGGCCTCCTAAGTACCTTTCTGTACAGGCACGCACGGTGCCGGAAACGCCCCGTATTCGGATGCCGAGCACTGCACCGTCAACCGCGTCTACACACGCCAAGACGGCCCGGGCCCGGTCAACTTCCCCCCGTCGAGTTCGGATCAGCCCTTCGCCAGCGCCGTCAGTCAGGTCAAACCGGAGGACTCGGAGGTCCAACTCAGCGCTCCCGATGTCACCGAGGAGGGACCGAGCCTCTCTCCAAATTGCCCGCTGGAGCTCCCGGCGATCGAAATCGGCATCCGGCCACGTTTCTAGCCCTACAGCGATATACCGATACCGTGGCTGGAGATGTTTCGGAAGGTGCTTCATGGGTGCCCGTGTGATTGGGTGCTGATACGACGGCTGAATCCTAAGTGTGGTGCCGAGGGGATTTGCTCAGCTATTTTCATTTCTCTCCACATCTGCGGAGCCCCGATAGACTCCCGGCTCTACAAACCGGTCGGATTGGCGGTCACGATTCTGGTCGGCAAGCTGTCGCCATTCCTCGAGTCCCACCCGTGCCTCATCAGCGTCAAATCCGAGTCGCTCACAGACTGCAACCAGCTCGCGTGGTGCTCGAAGTCCTAGATGGGAGTGGGCATCACCACTGATCACAAACGGCGTGCCAGCGTCATCGATCAGCTCGCGAAGCTTACGGAGGTCCGCGATTGCCCGTACGCGCTCTCCACCAGTCTTGCGCAACATCGGTGCGAGATTGATCTCGAGTCGAACCCCGTTCTCCGCCGCTGCCTGTGCGAGAACATGATTCATGTCACCATCGCCAGCCATTGGGTGTGCAAGGACATCCACAGATGGGTGTTCCACGGCAAATCGGTTGATCTCCGGGTCACCCCCATGGACAGCGACGATCGGTACCTCCGGACGGTGACTGCCGATGAATCCCCCAACACGGGAGCGATCATCGGTCCGGATCTCGACGGCCGGTACGATATCGATCCCATAGGCATCGCGAAGGCTGGCGGGATCATACTCCGCTGGTTTGTCGCCATGATTTCGAATGACAATTCCATCGAATCCGAACTCGGCCGCGGTCAGCGCCATTCTAGCCACTGTAGATCGGCCATCCGGCCGCGCATGTACGGCAGCGTACGTCACGCCGGCTCCAACACGTCGCGGGCTTGTTCGATTGCCTTCTCGCGTTTTGCTGGATATACTTCTATCTTCCCGCGGAGAGTGATACCCTCCCCCAGGCGTACCTCATCTCCATAGGCGGCCTGCTTATCGAGCGTGATGAAGAGGTTACAATCCTCGTCGATGCGCTCGTCAAGTTCATCGAGGAAGCGATCGTAGTCTGCGTCTGGGAGATCCTCGAGCGCATCGAGCACAGCCTCGATACCCTCTGAAGTCTCGACCCGTGCCGAAAGCACATCGATCGGATCACCATGATGGCCCTCGGTCGAGGTCCGCTCTACCTCGATGTCTTCCGGGAGAATCGTCCGAAGCGCCGCTACCACTCGGTCGGCCGCCTCGGTGGCGTAACAAAAGGCTCGAACCTCGACGTAATGCATCGGGGCCGTGGCCATTGGGGCCTACTCGGCGGTCTCAAGGGCATCAGCGGGGACACCCTGCTCCTTGCCCTCATCGAAGCTCACCGTGTATGTTGCGTCCCCGAACATCGTTTCCATTACCTGCGTGATCTCGCCGGTCTCCCCATCGAATTCGCTATGGGGATCGTGGAGCACGACACGGTCGCCCTCGTCATAGCTCATGGCTCGCGGTAGCCGATGAGCGGACCTAAAGCCACTGATTCGCCCGCTACTCGGGACCATGACTGACGCCCTCCCGGTCGTCTGCGCGAAGCCGCCGGATGGCCGCCCGGGCCGTACTTGCATCATACCCAAAGAGGACGTCCGTGGCGTACGTATCTGCGACCTCCGCCGCATGGACGAGATTGTCGATCTCGACATCCACCGCATACAGCTCGATAACCAGTGATGTCCCCAGCCGATCCTCGAAGGCACTCGCAATGGCTTCAAGCCAGTACGTAGTGCCGTACGCGGTATCATACAGGGGAACGACGAACTCATCGACATGCGGTTCAAGAGCCTCCAGGTCGATTCCCGAGCGTGCTTCGAGGTGGCCAGGATACGGGTCTGGGTACAGCGTGAGCAATAATTTACCGGGTACCCGCTCGCGCACAGCTGTAACAAACTCTTCGATGCGTTGGATACGCCATTCGTCCCACGACTCAAGCTCACTTTGATCAAAAAGAGTCTCACAGCGTTCGCACCGACAATAGCCCTGCCGGGGAAAGCCGACATCGTCGAGTCGAACGTCCACGTTCTCAGCCGCTGCATCAGCGACCATCTCGAGGATTCCTTCGCGGTACGCATCGTGTGTCGGACAGACGTAGCTCCAATCAAAGTAGGGCTGCTCGCGCGTCGCCGGCGTGCCGTTCGCATCGACCGCGGCGAGGTCCGGATTGTCCTCGACCGCGGCATTATCGCCGAACGCCGAGATCATATTGACGGCGCCGGCCACCGGCTCTGCGGCCCGGCCCGTGACATCTTTCATCTCGTAACACGCGCGCTCGAATTCCGGCCAATCGACTTCCGACTCATTGCGGGTGACGACGCCGAACATAGCTGAGCCAGACGTTCGAGACGGGTAACCGTTCTCAGTCCCGGAGGACAAGTACGTATACGGCGATCAGTACGACCAACACTAGCGCAAGCGTGCGTTTTCGTGGCATAATCAGTATACGCGGAGTGGGAGTATAGGCTTTCCCTTGATTTCCTCTCCTGGGGATCACGCACCCCATTCACGGAGGCACGGTTTGACGGATTGACAGAAGTCTCCCGGCTGATGCGCTCGTCGTTTGCGGTTGGTGCACCGCTGGCAGTAAGATATCTGTCGCCGCTGGGACTAATCTCACCTGTGGCGAACTAGCGACGTCATCGACCACGATGGCTGTCAGGTCAGCCGATGCGGCCGATGTTGGGAAGTCCACCCAGTGCTGGTAGATAAATGCAGAATTTCTTGACCGGAATGACCAATCCGGATGTACCACCTCTCGCTGGCGATCCCCACCCTCACTTCTCGGTACCGACGAGCAATTCAGTCGATAAGAGTTCGACTCCCAGCCCCGAAGAGCGACGGCCGTCGGGGTAACCGATGTCAGGCGATGTCCCGAGATGTATCGATCGAGACTTCCTCCATGAGGTCGAGCTTGATCGTGTCCTTCGGCGCCCGACCGCCACGGAACTTAGGAATCGCCAATCGGTTCTCGATTTCGTCCCCGGAAACGTCAGTCCGTAGCGAGAAGACCACGTCCGCGAAGTGTTCAGTCGTGTCCCGGAGCGGGGGGACCCCGCGACCACCATCCAGGCAGTGGAGGATCCCAAGGCTATCAGTATTGAAGATATGATTTTGCAGATCATTCATAAAGCTCCGGAATCGAGAGGGGGGTTCCTGCGATTCAAGGACATCGACAGGGTCAATAATGAGATTCGACGTCTCGGGCAGCGCGCTGACCAGTTTCCCAGCATTGTCGAGTGGTGCTTCGCCGCCGATATGGCGAACGGTTGGATCACCCGTATCGGCTGGCGAATTGTCGATACTATCCTGGACCGCTTCGGCCGTTCGATCGAGTGAGAGCCATAATGTGCCGCGAGTGGCGGTCAATTCGTAAAGAAACAGCTCCGCCTGGCTGGCCGGGTCGGCGGAGAGCACAACCGTACTCCCGGCCGGAATCCCCCCGTCGAGTTTTCGGTCGAGGACGTCCATCCCCGTCCGCAACCGATTCGCCACAGTGCTCCGACTTTCTCGGGAATCCGGTTAAGTATTGTGGCGAAATGGCGCTTTGAAGCGGTGATTAGTGCCAGCTACTGTGGTATCCGTACTTTCAGACCCCCAGCCGCCGGTGGTTTACTACGCACGAAAATTTTAGTTGGTTATCCTTTTTATTTGATATATGGGGTGGATTACCAAGCTGCTCGGCC
>JBDGPQ010000168.1:4697-6414 GCA_042219595.1 Haloarculaceae archaeon | reverse complement strand
CCATTTGGCCGTGGCTGGGCTACTTTCTCACGCCGGGTCTCGCCGGCCGTATTCCGCTCTATGGCGTGCTCGGAATTACGACGGCAGGATACCTTCTCAGCGCCGGGGCCGTCACGCTCGCAGTCACTCGTGGTGGAGTGTTTGATGCTGCCCCGGCGGCGGGCACGCTCGGGCCGGAAACGGTCCTTACAGAATTGGCCCAGCCGGTGCTCGTTCTCGATCATAACGAGCGACTTGTCCGTGCAAACCGGGCTGCGCAAAAGACGTTCGCACTCGACCCGGAAACCGACATCGGGGAGACGATCGAATCGACGATCGGGTTCACTCTCGACGATCTCCGGGATGATCAGGCCGTCGAGCTGACGCTTCGAGCGGGGACTCGGCAATTCGAGACGGCTGTCTCGCCGGTTGAGGACCGCCTCGGCCGGCAACCTGGCGCGGCAGTTGTGTTCACTGATGTCACTCGAGAACGGGTTCGTTCCCAGCGTCTTCAAGTCCTTAACCGAGTGCTGCGCCACAATCTCCGGAATCGGATGTCCAGAATCATCGGGCGAGCAGAGCTGCTGGAGGATGGTGACGGTGGCGCTGATACCGCCGAAGCGATCTTGAGTTCCGCTGACGAGCTTGTCGCGGTGAGCGAGCGAGCCCGCGAGATCGAGCGCATGATGTCTCGATCAGTTGATGCAGAAACCAATGTCGGCTTGGCGGATCTTGCGGGATCCATTGTGGATGAATTCCGTAACCGGCATCCAAATGCTACACTGTCCGTCGATATTGATCCCGGTCTGTCGATCACTGTTGACCCTGTGGTCCTCTCCGTCGTGCTCGAACACCTGATCGAGAATGGCCTCGAACACAATGACGCGCCGACACCAGTCGTGACCGTCAGTGCCCGGCAGGGCGATGATGGGGTGCGCATCACGGTCGTCGACAACGGTCCCGGGATTCCAGAAGCTGAACAGGCCGTCGTCAAAGACGGTGTCGAGACCGCGCTTGAGCACGGCAGTGGGCTCGGACTCTGGGCTGCAAAATGGGGTGCGATGCGTCTCGGCGCCGAACTCGCATTTGATGAGGGCAAACCCGCGGGCTCGGCGGTGAGCCTGCATCTTCCCGCGAGCGAGCGGCGAACACGGGAGAGTTTGGCCGTCGCGACAGCCGACTGAACGGGACCGTTATCGCCATTGGAGCCGTTGCCCTCATCATGCCCGTTCGGCCGAATGCGCTAGAACGGCTCCTGCTGTACCGCTTCAACCGGGGGCCGGCGCCGATCGTCGATCTGTTTGCTGCCGCTGGCTTCCGCGCGGTCGCCCTGGCGATCGACCTGGGTCTCTTCGCAGCGCTAGATGATGGAAAGGCTACCCCGTCTGCTATCGCTGACGCCGTCGATGCCCATCCCGACGGCGTCCATCACTTGTTGGCGCTGCTCGAGCCGCTGGGGTACGTCGAGCGGTCCGGTGATGGTTACGCACCGTCGCGGATGACGTCAGCGTGGCTGCTCGGAGATGATCCCAATCTCGCCCCATGGTTCACGTACTGGAGTGACGTGGTGTTTCCGTACTGGACCGAGCACCTCGAAACCACTATCCGCTCCGGGTCCCCCGAACGGACTGCCTACGACTACGCCGAAGAGAACGAACTGTGGGAGGTGACACAACGGGGCTTCCGGGCCGTCGCCACGCTCCTGGCCGATGACGTGTTTGAGACGATTTCGCTGCCC
>JBDGPQ010000168.1:0-4687 GCA_042219595.1 Haloarculaceae archaeon | reverse complement strand
CGACGGACCGGCCCGGCTCCTCGATGTCGGCGGCGGCCACGGCTACTACAGTATCGAGGCATGTCAGCGGGCGTCCAATCTCCGGGCAACGATCCTCGATGCGCCTGGGGCGCTTGGTGTCGCTGAGGCGGAGATTGCGGCAGCCGGCATTGGCGACCGGATCGAAACCCGCGGTGGGGACGCACTCCAGGACGATCTCGGCGGGCCGTATGATGTGGCGTTCTGCTTCAACGTGGCCCACGGCTTCGATCCGGATGAAAATCAGGTGCTATTCGGTCGGATTGCCGATGCCCTCGCTTCTGATGGCCGGCTCGTCGTGCTCGATCAATTTGCCGGCGAAGGCCGTTTTTCGATCCAGCGACTCGGGCTCGCGTTCACCGGGTTCGTCTACAACACTGCCCTTGGAGGGACGGTGTATGAAGCCGATGCGTTGGAGCAATGGCTTCTCGAGGCTGGGTTCGAATCGGTGTCGACGACGCGGTTCCGCTCAGTGCCGGGGACCGGCGTACTCGAGGCGGTCGCCAGTGAGAAAGCTTAACGCGGTAGAATCGGAGCACGGACCATGGGACACATTGCTATCGGGATTAGCCTCGGGGGCTTTGCAGAGGGGCTCCCTGACCCGCCCGACTTGTATCGGTACGTCGAGCGCGCGGACGAACTCGGCATCGACTCGATTTGGATGCCGGATCATGTTATTTCCGACAGTCCGGAACTCGAGCCGGCCATTTCGATGGCAGTCATCGCCGCCCGCACCCAAGACATCAAGATGGGTCCCAGCGTCGCGACGCTACCCGCTCGGAATCCCGTTGAAGTGGCAAATATCTACGCCAATCTCGATTATCTGACCGGCGGCCGAGGGCGGGTCATCATGGGCGTCGGGCTTGGCAATGAGCCCAAACTCTACGAGGCAATGGGCATCCCTCTCGATGAGCGGACCGGGCGACTCCGGGAGGCTATTGAAGTGCTACGCTTGCTGTGGACCGAGGACAATGTCGATTATGACGGCGAGTACTATCATCTCGACGATGTCACTGTCGAGCCGAAGCCCGCGAATCCACTCGATATCTGGATCGGTGGCAACTCAGACGCGGCACTCCGGCGGGTGGCAGAATACGGTGACGGGTGGTTCCCCGCCTCGATGCCACCGGCACGATTCGGGCGGGGCCTCGAACGACTGATGGAACACTGTGATGCGGTGGGCCGTCATGTCGAGCGGGATGAGGCAGGAATCATCGTACGAACCCATGTCGCTGACGAACTATCCACGGCGCGGACGGTCCGGGATGCCTATCTCGAGGATTGGGATCGAGACGTCTCCGTCGACGAGTTCGAGTCGTACTCGGCGATCGGGACGCCGGAGGTCGTCCAAACGAAAATTCAGGAATATATTGACCATGGATGTACAAAATTCGTGCTGCGGCCGATCTGTCACCCCGAGGACCGGATCCACCAAATCGAGCGGTTCGCTCGGGATATTATCCCGGCGTTCGATACGTAGGCGGATATCCGATTCGAGCCATACCCACGGACCACTCCGATGTGGGCATTCGGCATCGCTCACGGACGGTCCAAAACGGCGGACGAACAGGTATTTAGCCCCGACCGGTTGGCGTCGATGTAAGACCTGATGAGCGTCGTGACGTCGGTCAGAACGGAAATCCGTGCCCTCGTAGGGAATGGCAAAGGTCGGTTTCTCGCGCCGATTGCGCTCGGCTGGGGGCTGCTCCTTGGGACGCGCGTGATATTTCCCGTAGTGCTGCCGTATCTGCGGGTTGATTATGGGCTCTCGCTGTCGACTGCCGGCTTGTTGGTGACCGTCCTCTGGCTGGGATCGGCCATAGGGCAATTGCCAAGCGGCATTCTCGCCGACCGATACACCGAACGGTCGATCATGACACTGAGCCCAGTCAGCGTCGCCCTCGGCATCATGATCATCGTGAGTTCGACATCGTCGATTGCCCTGTTCGCTGGGACAGCGATCATCGGCATGGGAATCTCCCTGTATCCGGTGGCCCGGATCACCATGCTCTCGAAGCTGTATCCCGATAGGATCGGGTCGGCACTCGGCGTGACGATGGCGACCGGCGACCTCGGCCAATCGATTCTTCCGCCGATCGCCGGCGCGCTCGCGGTCGGCGTAGCGTGGCAGCTTGGCTTGGGCTACGTCGTCCCGTTCATGCTGCTCGCGACGATCGGGCTATTTTTCTTGCTGCCTCGAGGGCAGAATACTGACAGTGCTGTCGACGAGTTTTCGACGGACGCCCTGCGGTCCGTGCTCGGAACTCTTCGGCATCCGACGATGCTATTCATGGGGCTCGTGATGTTCCTCTTTATTTTCATCTGGCAGTCATTCACGGCCTTCTTTCCAACCTATCTCGTCGAGGTAAAGGGCATCTCCTCGACGGCCGCCAGTGCGCTCTTCGGGCTTTTCTTCGCCTGTGGTGTCGTATTCAAACCGCTCGCTGGAGCGGCCTATGACCGTGTCGGGATGCGTTTGTCGCTTCTGCTTGTCCTGGTTGGCCCGCTCGTTGGTCTCGTGGTGCTCCCGGCGGTCGGAGGCCTCTTGGCATTACTCGGGGTCACGGTTCTGGTGAGCTCCATGCTCGGGGCTGGTGCGGTCACCCAGTCCTTCCTCTCGGACGCATTTCCGCCCGATCGTCGCGGGACCGGTCTCGGAGCAATCCGCACGGCCGCGGCGACAATGGGGGCCATCGGCCCCGTGGTATTCGGCGTCCTTGCCGATAGCGGCCTTTTCGATGAGGCGTATCTCGTCCTCGCAGCAATCATGCTCGCGGTCATTCTCCTGACGATTCGTATGCCTGACGCCACACCCCACCTCGAATGACTACCCGCCGGTTCCAACAAGGCGGTCGACGACCCACTCCGGGTCGAATGGCACCAGATCGTCATAGCTCTGGCCAGTGCCGAGAAAGAGGATCGGCGTGCCCGTTACGTGGGCGATGGAGATGGCGGCCCCGCCCTCGGGGTCGGCATCCGCTTTGGTCAAAATCGCACCATCGATCGCAGCGGCGTCGTCAAACTCACGTGCACGATTGACCGCATCTTTGCCGGCGACCGATTCATCGACAAAAATCGTCATATCGGGATCGATCACTCGATCGATCTTCGACAGTTGGTCCATCAAGCCGTCACTGGTGTGCAAGCGGCCCGCTGTATCTCCGAGCACGACGTCGACATCGTTCGCCTCGGCGTACTCGACGGCGTCATAGATCACTGCGGCGGGATCGCTGCCCTGTTCGTGAGCGATCACGCGCTTGCCGAGGTTCTCGGCGTGCTCCTGCAGCTGTTCGTTTGCCCCCGCCCGGTATGTATCTCCATTCGCAAGGACGGTCGAAAATCCGCGTTCCTCGAGATACCGTGCTAGCTTTGCGATCGTGGTCGTCTTCCCGACGCCATTGACGCCCGTAAAAACGATCGTCACCGGTTTCTCGGCCGCGGCGATCCGGTCGACGAAGTCAAATGTTCCGACGCTGATGACGTCGTAGATTGCCTCTCGGAGTGCGTCGCGGGCGAGATTTCCGGTCGATTCCAAGCGCCGTCGTGTCTCGCCTGTGAGATTCTCTTCGACACCATCGAGAATTTCCCGCGCTACAGCCATTTCGACGTCACTGCGGAGCAGCGCCATCTCCAGGTCATCGAGGTACGGCTCGAGATCCTCGGCATCGATCACCGTTCGGCCGCTTGCAAATAACTTCGCTCGCTCGCCTAGCGTCCGCTCGGCCTCCACGTCATCCTCAGGAGGAGCCTCTTCCGTGTCCGCATCGGATTCCGGGTCCTGCGTCTCATCGGTCTCGGCTTCGGCCGAGACATCGCTCGTGAAGCCTTTGAGTGTCTCCCGGAGTCCGTCGAACATCGCCTACCCGTCGCGCTGCTGTTGTTGCTGTTGCTGTTGGAGCTGCTGCAGCTGTTGGGCCTGCATCTGCCGCGCCCGCTGCTCGAGTTCTTCGCTCTCGCTCTCTAGTTCTTCCAGCTGATCCTGCAGCTCATCGATGCGATCATCGAGGTTGTCATGTTTTGACTCGAGTGACGCGACGGCACCGTCCTGATCGCGCTCGGCCGCATACCCCCCTCCGAGATCCACAATCACCTCATCGATGTTATCGACCTCGGCGCGGACATACGCGCCGCCGCCGAGTGGGACTTGGACCGTGTCCCCTGTCTCGAGCTCGCCAACGGCGTCGATCGCTTCGTTGATGGTGGTTTGCTGCGCCTGTAACGACTGAATTTCCGCTTCTATGGCCTGCTGCTGTTCCTCGAGGACCTCGAGTTCTTGAGCGAGCTCTTCAAGCTGCTCCCGGCCGCCCCCGCCGCCACCCATACTCATGTGGCATGCACCTCCTCGATATCGATCGAGCGACGCTTGAGTCCATGCCGCGATCCGACGGTCGCATAGGCATGCTCCACGGCCACCTCCTCATTGGGTGCAGTGACCGTAGTCTCGAATGACTGCCAGCCGTCGGGACGCTCCCACCGACCGCTGACCGTATACTCCGTCATACCCGTCGGTCGGCGAGGCAGCCGGAAGAATCTTCCCATGCACCGATGGGTTCTGTGAGAAAGCCCGGTGTGCTCGTGCGGCCGCTTCCGAGCCAGCCATCTGGAGGACCCTCCAGGGGCCGATCTCGGAGTTCTCACTGGCACTAGATTTTTACTCGATGGGGCGCCG
>JBDGPQ010000137.1:0-6424 GCA_042219595.1 Haloarculaceae archaeon | reverse complement strand
CGTACTCGACGATTTCGCCAAGGTACATGACGGCGACACGATCACAGATCTCCCGGACCACCCCCATATCGTGGCTGATAAACAGCAGTGAGAGTCCGAATTCTTCCTGGATACTGTCCAGCAACGACAGGATTTCTGACTGGACGGAGACGTCGAGCGCACTCACCGGTTCATCGGCGACAATCAGCCGGGGATTCGTGGAGAGCGCCCGTGCCAAGGCGATGCGCTGCTTTTGCCCGCCCGAAAACTCGTTTGGATACGCATCTGCATCCTCGGCCATCATTCCGACGCGATCGAGCAGATCCTCGACGATCGCGCGGCGGCGGTCGGCATCTCGAAGCCCGTGGATTTGCAACGGTTCGGCGACCGACTGACCGACGGTCATCCGGGGGTCGAAACTCGAGACAGGATCCTGAAAGATCATCTGGGCCTCACGGCGGAATTGCTTCAGCCGCTCACCGTCGAACTCGCTGACCGGCTCGCCATCGAAGTACACGTCGCCGGCTGTCGGTTCTTCCAGGCGAAGCAACGTCGTCCCGACGGTGGATTTTCCACAGCCAGACTCGCCGACGAGCCCGAGGGTTTCGCCACGGCCGATCTCGAAGTCCACACCATCAACCGCCCGCGTGCGGCCGACTTCTCGCCGGAGTACCCCTTTGGTGATCGGGTAGTGCTTTGTGAGATCTTGGACACGGACAAGCGGCTCAGTCATTCCGCTCCACCCTCCCCTGACCCGGACGATCCGGCCCACTGTCGCGGCGGGGTGACGAATGGCGGTGCGTCGTCTCCATTCGTCGGCGGCGGCTCGAATCCGGGCTCGTAGTAAATACATGAGACAGCATGCTCCTCGCCAAGCCCGGTGAGTGGCGGTGGATCGCCCTCCGAACAGGCTTCAACTGCGTGTGGACAGCGCGGATGGAATCGACAGCCACTGGGTAAGACGGTCGGATCCGGTGGATCGCCGCCAATCCCCGACGTATCACCGCCGCGGCCAGGGAGACACTCCAGGAGCGCCCGCGTATATGGATGCGCGGGTTCGTCGAGGACCCGTTCAACGGGGCCCTCCTCAACGACGCTCCCGGCATACATCACGACAACGCGGTCAGCCACCGCGGCAACGACGCCCAGGTCATGTGTGACGAACAGGAGGCCCATGTCCTCCTCCTCGGTGAGTTCAGCCATCAAGTCGAGAATCGATGCTTGGATTGTCACGTCGAGTGCGGTCGTTGGTTCGTCGGCGATGAGGAGATCCGGTTCGGCTGCGAGTGCCATCGCGATCATAACCCGCTGTTTCTGGCCGCCGGACAGCTCATGTGGGTAATCATCCACACGATTTCCGGGATCGGGGATGCCGACACGATCGAGTAATTCGATTGCCTCCCGGCGAGCCGTGGCGCGATCGACGTCGCGGTGAAGACGGATCGCTTCGATAATCTGCCAACCGACGGTATACACGTGGTTCAATGCGCCCTGGGGATTCTGAAACACGTGTGCGATCCGGCTGCCCCGGAGTTCTTGCAGCTCTTGCTCGGACATTGCTAACACGTCCTGTCCGTCCAGCAGAATTCGACCATCGACGATCGCCGGCGGTGAAGGCAAAAGCCGCGTCAGCGATTCGCATGTCACAGTCTTGCCACAGCCACTTTCTCCGACAAGGCAGACCGTTTCTCCGCGATCCACTGTAAGGGAGAGGTCCGTCACCGGATAAACGACCGGGCCGTCACCCTCGAATCGAACGCTGAGATCCTCTACCCGGAGCAGGGGTTCACGCCCGTTCACGTCAATACCTCCCGCGGGTCGAGTGCGTCTCGGAGTGCGTCACCCAGATAATTGAACGCCAGGATCGTGAAGAATAGGAAGAACCCCGGGATCGTCGAGACCCACCAGGCCTGGGTGAGATTTTCACGGCCTGCCGCGATGACTTCGCCCCACGAGAATGCGCCCGTGCCAAGTTCGAGGAACGAGAGTCCCGCCTCAAAGAGGAGCAATCCCGGGATTGTGAGTGTTGCGACGGTGATCACCGTCCCGGACACGTTTGGAATCAGATGCCGGCGAACGATATAGGCGGTGCTTGCCCCGGCCCCATCCGCGGCACGCACGTACGCCTCCTCACTACGCTGGAGCGCCTCCGAGCGAACGAGACGGGCGATTCCACCCCAGCTGAACAGGCTGAACACGAGTATCAGGAGGAAGAGATTGATATCGAACAGGAAGTTGATCAGGAGGTACAGGAAGAACACCGGGAAGGTCTGCTGAACATCGACATAGCGCATCAAAACCTCGTCGACCATTCCACCGGCGTACGCTGAAACGGTGCCCACGAGCGTGCCGATCGAAATGACGATCAGCGCACCGATCAGCCCGATTTGCATGCTTACTCGCATCCCGAACACGATGTATTTGAGTACATCGCGGCCCCGCTGAGTCGTCCCGAACGGGTGCGCCATCGTCCCGTGGCACTGACCATCGATGACGGCGCCGACACAGCTTGAGGGGAGTGACGCGTCGACCGAGAACCCCACCGGCGGTTGGTAACTCCGTGTCACTGCGAGTTCCGGCGGTGATGTCAATATCGGACCGATCAGACCGATGAGAAATATGGCGATCAAAAAGCCGAGTCCGAGCACGGCCGGACGGTTCTGGCGAAATTCTCGCCAGTACGCGGCGGTGAGTCGGCGATTACGAGCGAGCGGCCAGATCAGACCGAACAGGAGTGCGAGTAACGCTAGAATGAATAACCAGTCCAACTGGCTCGCTTCCCAGGAGAGGAACGGAATCGTGGGTCGGTCGCCCCTGGCCACGTAATCATAGATGAATAGCCCGATGTATCCCACAGCGGTCGCCATCACGGCCCTGGCTCGAGCCGTCCCGAGCCACCACAGCCGACCGCCGGTCTCGGACCAGTCGACATCCTCGAAGGTGTCGTCGGTCACGTCCGATCACCGTAGTCGATCCGCGGATCCAGTACCGTGTAGGCGATATCCTGCAGCAAGTTTCCGATCACCGCGAGAAAGATCGGAATCAGCGACGTCCCGAGTACGAGCGCGGTGTCCTGGGCGATGATGGCCCGAAATCCGAGCCGGCCCAGTCCAGGGATCCCGAAGACGACCTCGATGAGGAACGAGGCAGCCAGCAGGATGCCAAGTAGGTCAGCGACAAGGATTGTGGCCAACGGTGCAAGAGCTGGTCTGAGGATGTGCCGGAAGAGGATACGGTTCTCACTGGCTCCCTTCGCCCGGGCGGTTTTGACGAACTCCGCACCGACATACTCGAGCGCTTGAGCCCGCGAGTATCGCATCAACCCGGCCATCCCTCCCGTCGTTAATACGAAAATCGGGAGGGCGTTTTGTTGGAAATTCCGGAAGCTGAGCACCGGCACATTCGGATCGTACAACACCGGTACCAGGTTGAGCCACCCCCCGAACATCACGAGGAGAATAATCCCGAACCAGAAGTTCGGAATACTGTATCCGAAGAACGCCAGAAAGGTCGCGGCCTCATCCCGTCTCGTGTGCTGTTTGACGGCCGAATAAAACCCGATGAGGAGGCCAAGAATCATCGAAAGTAGGATTGAGGGCACCGCATACATCAGGGAATACGGCCACGCCTCGAGGATGGCTTCGACCACCGGCTGGGAGCGGCTCTCGGACCATCCCCAATTGAAGGTGAGCATGTTGGTCATATAGGTGCGGTAACAGTCCCAGAGCGACCGTTCGCCACCGCAGGTCGCCTGGGCCTCCGCTGCTGACTGGGCGGTTCCGACATCACCGGACTGGGCAGCCTGGAACGCCAGTTGCTGTGCCTGAGGATCGGGAGTGGCCAGGAGAAACCCCCAGATGATCGTCAGCGTGAATACCGTGACAATGACCGCCCAGAGGACACGACGGGCGACGTACCAGCCCATCCCCATTGGCCTACTCCTTGAAGTAATATGTCACACTATCCCAACCGGTGAGGAAGCCGGGACTCGGGCCGACGTATTTACGACGATAGCCAGTCCGGCTCTGTGGCATATAGAGGAAGTTGAACGGCTGCTCCCGGCTGAGTAGGCCGAAGAGCTCAGCGAGTGCCGCCCGACGCGCTTCGAGATCGTCCGTAACGGCTTCCGAGAACAGGGTTGAGAGTTTGTCCGGGGGAACGTATCCGTAGAAATTGGATTGACCTTGACGCTCAAAGAAGGTCCGCGTATCTGTTGGCGTCATCGGGAACGTATTAAACCCAAGGGCCGTCATGAGGTCCCACTGCTTTTGGCTCGTCGACACGTCTCGCGGTCCGCCATTGAACGGTCCTGCGCTATATTCTGGATCGACATCTTGGGGTGGCCGATTGACGATGTACTGGGATTGCAGCGACTGGCCGCTGACAGCCTGAATCTCGACCCCGAGGCCGATCTTTTCGTACTCCTGCTTGACGAACTGGGTGAGGGTCTGTTCGGTCGGGCTGCCAGTGTTCCAGACCACCGTGAGCGTGACCGGCTCGCCCTCCGGCCCGACGACGGTATCATCGTCATAGCCAAACTCCGTTGGCTCCAGTGCCTCTTCGAGAGCGTTGCGAGCCATATCGACGCCATACGAATCTCCAACGCCTGTCCGAATCACCTGGGACTCATCATACCATTTCGAGAACCGCGGTTGGAAGGTGAAGGCTGGATCGGCGAATCCTCGGAAGATATTCTCGGCGATTGACTGCTTGTTGACCGCAAGTGCGAGCGCCCGCAGAACCGGTCGGCGGCGGAGCGGTGTCCAGCCATTGGCACGCATGTTATAGATCAAGATCTTCTGGAAGGCTGTCGGCGAGATTACCACATACGTGTCTTCGTAATCCTGGAACTCCGAGACTCGTTCGGGTGGGATCGAAGCGGACGTTACCTCCCCCTCTTTCAATGCGGTGAGCCGTTGGGACTGCTCTTTGATAACCCGGATCGAGACCTCGTTAAAGTACGGCGCTCCGGACCACTTTTCCGGGAGCTCATCCACATCGGCAAGATAATACTCATCGTTGCGAGTCGCAACGAATTCCGAGCCCCGGTTCCAACGCTCGAACGTGTAGGGTCCAAGGTTGCCGGTGTATCCTAATTGCTGGACGGTTTCGTCTTGGTTGAGTCCCTCGCCATCTTGTTCCTCGACGTATGGTTCGATCAGATCGCGCGGAAAGCAGAAAATGGCTTGGAGAATCGGCCGGAATGGATACGCTGGATCGACCGAAGGGAGCTGGATTTCGAAGGTACGTGTCCCGGTTTTCTCCACGGGGATCGGTTCTCCCCCACGGAACCAATCACCCCGGTTGGTGAAGCCAGCCCAGTTATCCTGGCCCTGGAAGACGTTCCGTATCATATAGACCCAATCCTCGGCGGTCATCTCTCCATACGGGTCGCTCCACCGCAGATTGTCACGCAATTCGACCGTGTATACCCGTTGGTCGTCCGTGGTGATGTCACCCCATAGCGGGAAGACTTCGGGTTCGATGGAATCTCCTTCGGGATTGGCGTTGCGGATGGTATAGAGCGCGTCCATCGTCGTCTCCTGAAAGCTACCGGAGGTGGCATCCGAGGTCCGGAGCCAGTTCAGGGTCTGTGCCTCGCCACTAGCCGCGGTCACCAGGGAGCCGCGGATGGCCCGATCGGCCTCACCTGGAGTGGTCGCCGGCGTCGATGTGGGCGTCCTACCGACGTCGGTACCGCCGTCAGTGGCTCCGCCGTCACCGGAGGGGCAACCGGCCAAGCTGCCCAGACTGGCGACGGAAAGGCCCCCGACGATCACCTCGCGCCTGGAAGCGAACTGTGGTTCGTCCATGGGGACGGATAGCACCGATTACGGGTGGGTCGGAATATATGCTGCGGTGGGGTGGACCGGCGTGACACGTTTGCTCCGGATGCCTGCCCCACCCCAGCGCCCCCGGGTCGTCCAACCACCGGGTAGTGGCTCGCGGAGACCGTCCGGGCTGTTCCGGACGGTCGATGGGCCGGGTCGCAGTCGGAAGACCAGGTAACTCGCGTGGCCGATGAGTCCCTCCAAGACCGCTCTCGGCCACGCACTTCATTCATTAACGCGGGACCCGGTGAAACGTATACCTGAAGAATTTGGGATTCATTGAGACCTGAACAGAGGGTGTCCGGGGAAGTGGCGGCACGCCCGTGAATTTAAAGAGCCGACTGCGGCGGTAAGTTGCGTCAAGTAGGTCAAGAGATTTCCACCACGTTCGATACGATCATATTCTTCGCTCAGTCCACCTCCGTGATGATGGACGAGTCCTGCTATCGTTTCGAAAGGTCCGTAGGTTTGGATGTTCAGACAGGGACGCTCGTTTACGTAATTGATGATTGTCCAACCATTGACGATCGCTGAATCCGCAACGCAGACGGGATGGGTTCGACGTTCTCGCTATCAAACATTTCACTGACGATTATTTCGATGATATCCGCAAG
>JBDGPQ010000087.1:0-6428 GCA_042219595.1 Haloarculaceae archaeon | reverse complement strand
TTCGTTTGCTTCGGTCGAGACCCCACTCCACTCGGTGTTCGTCTCGGCTGCGTGGGCAGCGTTCTCCTGGTACGCCTCTGCGAGCTCCGTTTCGGTCGGCTCCATCCGCTCGTCTATCGCTTCCTGGACGAGTTGAGAGAGATTGACTCCCGTTTCATCGACCCATTCGGACTGGTCTTCCCGGATCGTGACGTTCTTCCGTTCCATGTCGATGTGTACTGAGTGTGTATGAATAAGTCTGGCGGCACAGGTGACTGCTATCGGACCCCGGTAATCCGCCAGCCAAACATAGCGAGTGATAAGTATGGCATCACCGTAACCGGCTGTCAACCGAATCGCGAGACAGCATGGGGATTAAGCGGAATCTTTGAAGCAACATACCGCAGTCCCGGCGAGTCCATCTCGCCTTTCATCACTCATGAGCTGTAGCAATTGCAATCGTCCCCAGTGCGGTTATAAGGATCCCGAAGAACACACTAAGAGCCCTGACAGAAACGTTCGATTGACGAATCCATCTGCCCAGACAGTTCATGTACAGAATCCACTCCAGCAACGACAGGAGTTCTCGATATCATTTCACCAGCGTGCCGGCGGTACGCGACGCCGGACCCTGATCAGGATTCCGAGGGCTGTTTCGGTCCAGCTGCTGCCTGACACTGGACCGTATAGGGCTCGGGCGAACGTTTTTGCCGCGTCCCTGGAACTCCATGACGTGGTCCACGTCTCCGTCCATGGAGGAGGCTAAGCGTGGCGGGGGTCGTCTTCTGGGTCCTCGTCCTGCTCGCGACACTCACCAGCCTTGCAACGGCGTGGGCACTCGGCGCCAATAGCAATTCGCCACCATTCGCCCCTGCGATCGGTGCCAATGCCATCTCGACGATGCGGGCCGCATTCCTCATCGGTATCTTGGCCGCCCTCGGCGCACTGACGCAGGGCGGCGCGATATCCGAGACGATCGGTGCGGGCCTCATCGATGGCGTGCAGATCTCGTCGCTCGCTGCGACAGCGGGCTTACTGACCGCGACTGGATTCATGGCTTTTGGCGTGTATACCGGGTACCCGGTTCCTGCGGCATTCGCCACGACGGGTGCGATGGTGGGCGTGGGACTCTCACTCGGTGGCGATCCCGCCATCGGCACCTATCGCCGCATTGCGTTATTCTGGGCGCTCGTCCCGCCAGTCTCGGGTGGGCTTGCCTATCTCACGGCGACGATTCTTCGTCGCGATGATATCCCCGAAACCGTCGGCGTTCCGCTCCTCGCTGCGGTCGTCGGTGGCATCATCGCGAATATCGAGCTCGCAATCATCCCCTCGCCGCCAGACGCCACCCAGAGCTCTATCGCTGGGTTCGTTGCGCGACTGATGGAGACAGCGACAATCGGCGGTGTCGACCCGATCGTTGTCCTCGTGACCGTGGCAATCGCACTACTGAGCTTTTCCTTTATCCGCCGACGGACGCAAGATTCCGTCGACCGGGGGATCAGAACGTTTCTGATCCTTCTCGGGAGCGTTGTCGCGTTTTCCAGTGGCGGCAGTCAGGTGGGGCTCGCGACCGGCCCCCTCGAGAATCTGTACGTGGGGGAACTCGGACTGCCTGCACTCGCACTGCTTGCCCTTGGTGCAACCGGGATTCTCGCTGGCGCGTGGATGGGCGCCCCAAAACTGCTCCAGGCCACGTCTCGTGAATACGCCCAACTTGGTGTTCGGCGATCGATTGCTGCATTGGTTCCCGGCTTCATTATCGCTCAGTTGGCGATCGCACTGGCAATACCGATTTCGTTTAATAACATCATTATCTCCGGCGTGATCGGCGGCGGCCTTGCCGGGGGCTCGGCGGGTGTCTCGCGCAGAAAGATCGGGGTCACGATCGCATTCTGGCTCATCACACTCGCGACGTCGATATTGATCGGGTTCGGGCTCTACCGGGCCCTTGCTACGGTACTCGGCGGATGATGGCTGCCACCTCAGCGGACGACTGTTACGGTCACCGACGCCTCGCCAACGACGGACGTCGCGACCGTCCCAAGTACCCGGCGCGCAATGGCGCTACGCTCGCGACCGTGCCCGCCCATCACGATGTGATCGATCTCATTGGCATCAATATACGTTAGAATCGCCTCGGCTGGATCCCCGGTCTCAACTGCCGTATCGATCGTTCGATCGACTTCTGAGGCGCGCGCCCGTGCCTGTTCGACGATCCTGTCCGCTCGCTCATGGGCGGTTTCGCGTCTGTCAGCATCCGGTTCGAGAACCCCTCCTTCACTCATCGTCGCATCGATCGGTGTCACGACGTTAAGCACTGTTATCCGGCAATCAAAGAGCTCGAGCGCCTCACTCAACGCCTCGTCCGCCAGCGGCGACCCGTCGAACGGGACGAGGACATGTGATGGCGCCATAGCATATCGAATACCTGGGGACACATATTGCCGGTGGTCCTCGGGGGTCCGGTTCATTGGTGACTGAGAACCAACGGTATTGACCGGATCGGGGCCATCCGAGTGTCGGTTGTCGAGCGCACCAATATGGCGTATCGGGACTCTCTGTGTCTCGTACGAAATCAGTCGCCAGGACCGGTCTGGCGTTGACGATTGTGTTCACCTGTGGCGGTTGAGTCATCACCGACTCACTGTGGTACTGGATTCGAAGTTCGGACTCTGTGAAATTCCGTGGAGCGTGTTCAGCTCACTCACGTGTCGGCCGACCGGGATCTTTAATCTCGGTGCCGGCGAGCGTTCTCGGAACGGGTGACAATGGCACACGGGATCGATCTCGAGGTTTTCCGACATGCGGTCGAGAGCATTGTCGAGGAGATGGGCCTGACCCTGCAGCGGACGGCCTACTCAACGAATATCAAGATCCGCCTGGACCATACCTGCGCACTTTTCGACACGGAGTTGCGCCATATTGCTCAGCATGACGTCGCCCCGCAACATATCGGCTCGATGGTCTCGGTCGTTCCCGAGACGGTCCGCGCCCGTGAGGGAGATTTCGAGCCGGGCGACGGGCTGCTGATCAACGATCCCGTCGAAGGTGCCGTCCACCTTCCGGATGTCATGCTGATCTCTCCAGTATTCCACGATGGGGAGATCGTCGCCTATGCAGCCAACTCCGCCCACCACGTCGATATCGGCGGTACGACGCCCGGTGGCATTCCGAACGACAGTACCAATCTCTTCTCCGAGGGGATCATCATGCCCGGCATCAAGGCGGTTCGGGACTGGGAGTTCGACGCCGAAATGCTGGACCTCATAACCCGGAACGTCCGGGGCAGTGACCAGCGGCTTGGGGATTATCGAGCGCAGCTCGGAGCCAACAAGATCGGGGAGGAGCGATACGCTGAATTATTGGCGGAGTTCGGCACGGAGGCCGTTGCCGGGCATCTAGACGATCTGCTCGATTACACGGAACGACGAGTCAGATCAGCAATCGCCGATCTGCCGGACGGGACGTACGAGGCGGAGGACCTGATGGACGGTGATGGAGTCACTGATGAACCGGTCCGCATCGCGCTGTCGATTACGGTAGATGGAGATGATCTGACGATCGACTTCACAGGGACGGCCGAGCAGAATACCGGCCCGCTGAATTGTACGCCCGCAATGGCCTTTGCCGGCGTAATGGCAGTCATCATGGCGTTGATCGGTCAGGACCTCCCGAAAAATGACGGGTTCTACCGACCGATCGAGACGATCACGCCCGAGGGCACGATGGTCAATCCCGTCGGGAATGCGCCAGTGGCGGCAGGCTGGGAAATCGCCATGCGGGCCGGCGAACTGGTTACGAAAGCTATGGCCGATGCCGTCCCTGAGAAAACGATCGCGGCCAGTAAAGGCATCGTCTGTAACCTCGCCTATGGTGGTCGCGATCCCCGGGACGACGAAGAGTACGTTTACTACGAGACTGTCGCGGGCGGCTACGGCGCCCGGGCCGAGAAAGATGGCATGGAGGCGGTCCAAACACACTTCCAGAATACTGCCAATAGCCCGATCGAGGAACTGGAAACGGAAATCCCGCTGTATGTTCGCCGATACGAACTGATCCGTGATTCGGCTGGGGCTGGTCGGACACGCGGTGGGCTCGGTGTGCGGCGTGATATGGAGTTCTATGATCATCGAGCCTCGTTTTCTGTGCTCTCCGACCGATCGAACTCCACGCCCTGGGGGCTATTTGGCGGGCAGAGTGGTCGGCCGGCCAAATATATCATCAACCCCGACTCATCCAATCCTCGTGTCGTAGGGTCGAAGTCCACCACCGAGCTCCAGCCGAACGATATCGCCAGCGTCCAGACGCCGGGTGGCGGGGGGTATGGCGACCCACTCGAGCGACCCCCGGAGGCCGTCCGCGAGGACGTGCGGAATGAGAAAGTGTCGGTGGCCGCCGCTGAGAATGAGTACGGCGTCGTGATCGACCCTGGCACTCTCAACATCGACTACGATGCGACCGCGCGGAAGCGTGCAGAGCTGGCGGGTGACGATGATGGAGGCCGGTCAGAATGACCTACCGTCTTGGGGTGGACACCGGTGGGACGTTCACTGATGTCGTCATGTATGATGAGGAGACCGGAACCGTAACCACCGCCAAAACGCCGTCGACGCCCGCCGCCTTTGACGAGGGTGTTCTCACCGGTACGGAGAAAGCGCTCGATCGGGCCGGGACGACGGGCGACGCAATCGAGTTTTTCAGTCACGCGACGACCGTCGGGACGAATGCGGTTCTCGAGAATGAGATTCCCGAGCTTGGACTCATCACGAACGAGGGATTGCGGGATGTTCTCGAGATCGGCGATCAGCGACGTCCGGAATTGTACGATCTACAGGTCGAGAAGCCGCCCCATCTCATCCCTCGACGCTACCGGCGTGAAGTCCCCGGGCGGATCGACGCTGCTGGCACCGTCGTCGACGAGCTTGACACATCGGCCGTCAGAGATGCAGTATCGTTCCTGGCCGATCAGGAGGTTGAGGCGATCGTTGTGTCCATGCTCTTCTCGCACCTGAACGACAGTCACGAACGCCGCGTGGGCGAGATCATCGAGGAGCACGCTGCGGATATCGAATATTCCCTGTCATCGGAAGTCCATCCAGAGATTCGCGAATACGAGCGGACGATAACGACCGTGCTGAACCAGGCGATCAAGCGGACCATAGAGTCGTACCTCGACCGCCTCGAAACGGGAATAGCAGATCTCGATATTCCAGCCCCGCTCAATGTAATGCACTCTGGCGGGGGGATTTTCGGCGCGCGTCAGGCCGCCGATAACGCGATTCGAACGATGCTGTCCGGACCGGCAGCTGGTGCGGTTGCAACCCAGGATATCGCCGCCACGGAGGGATATGCCGATGCGATCGGCATGGACATGGGCGGCACGAGCGCCGATGTGAGCCTGGTGAACGACGGCGACCTCGTCCGGTCGACCGAGGGGGAAATCAACGACCTGCCGGTGAAGACCCCGATGATCGATATAAATACTGTCGGAGCGGGTGGGGGATCCATTGCCTGGATTGATGACGGAGGGGCGCTGCGCGTCGGCCCCCGAAGTGCGGGTGCGTCTCCAGGACCGATCTGTTACGACCGTGGGGGGACGGAGCCAACGCTCACGGATGCCAATGTATTGCTCGGCCGTCTCTCGTCGGAGCAGTTTCTCGACGGCGACATGCCCCTCGCTGTCGAGCGGACACATGAGCGGTTCGAGTCGACTATCGCCGATCCGCGAGAGAGCACCGTCGCGTCTGCGGCGGCAAGTGTCGTCGATGTGGCGGTGGCGAGTCTCGTCAGAGAGATCCGGCGAGTCACGGTCGAGCGCGGTATCGACCCGGAGACATTCGCGCTCGTCGCGTTCGGCGGAGCGGGTCCGTTACACGCCCCATTCGTCGCCGATGAATTGGATATCCAGACCGTCATCATTCCCCGGAGTCCCGGGGTCTTTTCCGCGCGTGGCCTTCTGATCGCGGACGTCCGCATCGACGAGTCTCAAGCATACGCGGGCCAGGAAATCGACGTCGAGCAACTGCGGACGCAGTTCGATGCGTTGGAGGCGGTATTGGCCGACCGGTTCAGCGAACAGGGATTTTCGCCAGATGAGACGGAAATCTCCCGCTCGATCGATGTCCGGTACGACGGGCAGGCATACGAACTGACTGTGCCGGTTGATGGCGGCGTAATCGATCAACCAACGGTTGAGGCCGTCGAGTCGCGCTTCCACGAGCAACACGCCCGTCGGTATGGCCACGCGATGCAGGACGAACCTATCGAGTTCGTCACCCTCCGGGTCGAGGGCACCGTGCCGACGGCGTCTATGCGTGATGAACGACGGGAGACGACGTCGGACGCTCAGGTAGGGGAGCGGGAGGTATACTTCGATGGCGCTGCCCAGACTGCCGCGATCTACGATCGCCGGGCCCTTGGGCAGGGCACGTCGATCGATGGACCCG
>JBDGPQ010000245.1:0-6542 GCA_042219595.1 Haloarculaceae archaeon | reverse complement strand
ACTGGTTTAATTGATATTATTTGGCAGGAGGTGGACAACGTCTTGGGGAGATTCGAAAGTCTATTTTTACACTGCCAGCATGGTATGGTGTTACACAACACCTTTCCGACTGGGGCAGAAATACGATGATCAGTGATCACGGCCGAGTTCAGTCTCGACCACTCACTCCTCCAGTCTGCACTCGAGGAAGTGCCGGAAGCCAAACTCGAATGGATCTGGGGTGACCGCGATGAGGAACGCCTCAAAGCGTTGATGTGGGGGGAGGGAATCGAGGACCATGACGAATTAGAGGAAGCGATCGCAGCCGATCCGACGTGCACCCTCGAGAGAGCGACAGCGAACGATAAGCGAGGGATCTACGAGATCGTTATCAATCCGGATATAGCGGCGGTTGACCTCTACGCGGTGTTCGTCGATACCGGAACGGTCCTTGATCGAGGATATGTTGATCATGATGGCTGGCACTGCCGGTTCGTGTTCCCGGATGAAGCCGCACTCGACCGATTCTTTGACACATGCCGAGAGAATGATGTCGAGTTTGAAATCAACCGAATCCGACGGTCTGGGCGCGATGAAGGCGACTCATCGGCCCTGACTCCGGAGCAGCGCGCGGCAGTGCAGGCGGCATACGAGAGCGGGTATTTCGATGTCCCTCGAGCGGGTGGCCTGGAGGAGGTTGCAAATCGACTCGACATCTCAACCACAGCATCTGGCCACCGGCTCCGGCGCGGACTGCGGCGACTGGTCGAACAGGAACTTGGAATTGCGTAGCAATCATCATAACCCGGGGTCGGATCCAGTGGAAAGATTGAAAGATCATATCCACTGATAAAACCCTGTAAGAGTAAATCCCTACTATTAGGGCCTTGTGCGGTAGATGTCACATTGCCGCACGCACGGGGGGAGACCACCGGCGACGGTGGTGGGCGGCTTGACGGCCGCCCAACCGGCGTGGCACTCGGGGCCGACGCTTTGTCGGCTCCCGGCATCATTTCGGCTGCAGCGGTGGGTATAGGCGGAAGTGAAATACAGCCGAGGTTTTTCGAGCAGAGTCGTCACTCTAAGCAGCTAATGCTTTGATATCGGAACGTGAACAGCCTCGGTATAAACGAATGACGAGGCATTTCGTCTGCGAAGCTGATGAGCTCGAAGACGGTGATCGCGCGCTGGTGAGCATCGATGGCGTCGAGATCGGCGTCTTTCGGATCGATGGGAATGTCGTCGCATTCACGAACTGGTGTCCGCATCAAAGCGGTCCCATCTGCGAAGGAACGATCGCCGGAACCGCGGTGGCAGAATTCGACCGGGAACAGCTCGAAACCGAGGTGACCTGGGATCTCAAAGGCACCGTGCTGACCTGTCCGTGGCACTCCTGGGAATTCGATGCGACGTCAGGGGAATGTCTCTCCCGGTCAGACCGCCGGCTGATTCAACACGATGTCTTCATCGAGGACAACCGTATTTACGTGGAGCGATAGCACCTCAATCCGCCCCCGACTCCCGCGGTGGTGCCTCCTTGTACACCCGGTCGGAGAGGAGTAAGGCGATTGGTATCGTTGACAGCAATACCAGGCCCGCGACGACCAGAAATGCTTGCCGAAGTCCGGCGATATCGCCGATGCGCCCGACGATCGCCGGAGACATCGAGGACATAATCAGCGCACCTGTCCAGATGTATCCGAAGGTCCGACCTTCGCTCTCTGCTGGAGCGATGTCGGAAACGATCGCGTCCCGGGCAGGATTGAGCCCCCAAAGCGTAGCTCCGAGCAGCAGGAGGACGGGCAGGAGCACGAACGCCGAGAACGCCATCGTCGAGAGCACCACCAACATCGTCGCGCCAGCGAGGAGGAATCCGATGAGAACCTTCCGGTGGTCGTAGAGATCGACAAGTCGTCCGGTCGCGAACTGTGCGATGCCCGCAGTCAGTAACAGTGCAGAATAATAGAAGCTCGCTGTCGACTCCGGCGTGATGATGAGCCCCGCGATATCGAATGAGTAGCCGTATTCGGACGCGATAAATTGCGGGAGGAAGATGGTCGTCCCCGATGTTGCAACGATCTGGAGGACGAACGCGACGAACACTGCGAGCAAAGGGTAGAGAAAGACCCGCCGTTCGTAGTCCCAAATCCACGCCTTTGCTGGGTTCTCACCGGCCTCAGTGGCCACTTGCCCGGCAGGGCGGGTTTCGTAATCTGCCAGTGCAATATAGAGGAACACTCCATAGCCGACACCTGCGAGACCGATCCCAGCGAGGACCCACTGCCAGCCGAGCACCAGCAACCCAAGACCGACGATAGCTGGGGCCGCGCCATCGCCAAATGCCCGCGCCGACCCCCACCACCCGAGGACACGACCCTTTCGCGCCGGTGATATATTTTGGCTGATCAGTGGATACCCGATCGGGTGGAGCGTACTCGATCCGGTACCGATCAATAACAAGACGACCAGCATCGCGACGAACTGACCGGAAAACGTGGTGCCCGCAACAGCGACCGTAATTCCTGGCTCGAAGGCTGCCAGCAACGGAAAGGTGAGCAAACCACAACCCATCATCAGGAAACCGGCGGGAAGAACGATCCGCCGATCGTAGCGATCTGAGAGATGGCCGACCGGGGCCTGCCCCAGAGCCGAACCGAGCGTTCGTGCGCCGAGCAAGAGACCGATCTTCCAGAGCGGTAAACCGAACGCAACCGCCCAGAGAGGGACGAGCGGCGGAAACACACGCTTGAGGAAGTGGTCGACGCCATGCGCACCGCTGATCGTGATACCGAACCGGCGCTCCCGGGCCTCCATTCGCCTGAACGGATCCCCCCGCTGCCCATAACTGGTTCGGATCGGGACAGATTGAAGCCCTCGAACACCCTACGACAGTCATGCGGCTCGACGAGTTTCTCGAGGGAATTGAACGGGACGAGGCCGCGGACCGTCGGCGCCTCGCCCGGCAGAAATCCTATGAAATCACGGATTACCTCGAGGACGTCGAGCAACAGTTCGAGCGGGTTTTGCAGGGCGACGCGTTGTATGGCTCGACAGCGCCGGAGGTCTTCGTCGGTCGACAGGGATATCCGGAGGTCTCTGCTGGCATTCTCTCGCCGGTTGCCGATGACGCTGATCCCACCGAGTATGCGACGACCGGAGAGTGGTATCGGCGTGGCCTCTCGATCGATGACGTCCTCCAGCGTCGGACCGGCCTGCTGAATTCCCAGCGCTCCGAGCGCGTCGACGTCCACGACGTGTGGGATGGATTCGTCGGGACGCAGCGTGAGGTGGCCATCGCCGATCACCCCGTCGACGTCGAAGTTGGTCTTGATTCAACTCCGGATCTCGATCTCTCACTCGACGATATCTCCACACCGACCGGCCCACGCGCTCGGGCAACACGAGCGGAACTCGCCGAGAACCCCAACGTTCCTCGGCCGGTCGAAAAGACCCTCTCCGACGACGATTGGGCGGCAGAAGGGGCAATGACCTACCTCTACCGTCAGGGGTTCGATGTCTATGATATCAATACAATCCTTTCAGCGGGCGCACTGGGGCAGCGCAACGAACGTCGACTCGTGCCGACACGGTGGTCGATCACTGCCGTCGACGATACCGTCGGTCAATACCTCCGGGGGTCGATCAGAAATGCGTCGAGTGTCGACACGGTCGAGGTGTATTACAACGAGTATATGGCGAACGAGTATTGGGTGATTCTCGCGCCGGGGGCGTGGGAATTCGAATTGGTCGAAATGAAGGCGCCCGGTAGCATCTGGAACCCCGACCCCGAAGGTGATCTCTACTGGGGGGCCGCACGTGAAGGGTTTGAGGGGCGCACCGGCTACGTCGAGGAGACGGCCGGTGCTTACTACGCCTCGCGGCTCGGAGTCCTCGAGCATCTTCACCAACGGGATCGCCAGGCGAAAGCGCTCGTACTCCGATATGCCAGCGAGGCCTACTGGGCGCCAGTGGGGGTCTGGCAGGTTCGCGAGGGGGTACGACATGCGTTCGACAATGAACCTGCGGTCGCAGAATCCTTCCATCAAAGCGTGATACAACTCGAGTCAGCGCTTCCCTGCTCGCTCGCCGAGCTCCGTCGGAAATCGACGATGGTGTCTGGTCTCCAGTCGAGTCTCGCGGACTATACTGGATAGGTAGCGCGATCGTCGTCGGCAATGGCCGCAAAAAGATCGGTTACGAGCGTGCCTGTGTCCGCGACGATCTGCTCCCAAACTTCGTCATCGGGGGCCATCCCAACAAGTCGAGCGATTCGCATTATCGAAACATGATAGACGCGCTGAACGCCGGGTTCCTCTTCCCATATAATGACATTGCAGGGAAAGAGCCCACCAATCCGCAAGTCTGAGGCATCGAGCGCGCGATTTGCCATCTCCGGATTACAGGCACCGAGGACATAGTAGGGATCCCGGTCCGCGTCGACTTTCTCGTTGAGGAGATCTGACGGGGAGAATTCGACTGGAATGCCAAATCCTGTCGTCTCGCAGGCCTCACGGACGTACTCGATCGCGGTCGCATGGTCCATCGCCAGACGGGCCTGCTCTTCGCCAATATCTTCGGGGTCGATTTCGGCGGGATCGATCGGTAGGGGCATACCTCGTACACAACGGCGTACATCAAAAACCCAGGCGCCTTACTCGTTCGTCTCGACGGGACCGTGACCGATGGCGTCGTGCATCGCGTCTATGAACGCTTGCCGGGTTGGAAAGTAGGTTTCGTCTACGACGGACAACAGTTCTTCGAGTGGACGGGGGCCATCCGGCGTCCGAATCATCGTCCCGCCTTCGCGGGCGACGATGGCGCTCTTCTCACGCCCCCACTGAAACCGGGCGGCAATCCGGGCAACCGGCGCGCCCTCGACCTCGGGACCATCACCGAGGGTCACGGCTGGTTCGGCCTCCGCCTCGTCCTCGTCATCGCTCATATCCGATCCTCCGGTCGAATGCGATTCAAGCTTTCGGGTCCCGGCCGTCTGACGCGGGTCTGACGGGGGCTTTTGGTCGCTTGCGAGGTATACTGTGTATGACCAGCCTCGCCGACGCCTTCGAGGGGGAGGTCCGCAGTGTGGCCGGCCGGAAACGCCGCGCAGTGGGGTCTGGACTCGTGACCGTTGGTGCCCTTGCGGTCGTCCTCGCCGTGCCGATCGCCACGACGGGGCTTGGTGACCTCCTCGGCCTCTCCGAATTCGGGGCCCGTGAACTCGCCGGTGTCTTGGCCGGCCTTGGGGTGCCGGCCGTTCTCGTTGGTATCTTCGCTGTGCTTCCGGCAAGTCGCGCGACTCGGGCTACTGCGGCGATCGGGGCGAGTCTGTGCGGCTTTGGCACGGCGCTTTTCGTATCTGCGTATCCGATGCACTGGCTTGGCTCCAACCCTTCATTGGCAGTCTTTACGCTACTCGTCTACGGCACCGGTGCCCTGCTTACCGTTTGGAGTCTCTTTCTGGCACTAGCGACGTTTAATCGACGGCAAGATCCCGGTGGAACCGCACGAATGCGCGTCACGGAAGAAGGGCGCCTCGAATTGATTGCGGATACGGCCGAACATGTCGGCCGAGGCGCGGTCGGCCTCTTCGGCCGGGGTCCGGACGGAACCGTGCCGACTCAGACTGCAGGGACTACCGGAACCAGCCAGCCGAACCGTGATCGCGGGGAGATCATCGAACAGGAGCCGACTGCTGACGGCGCGGGCGCAGTTGCCGATGGAGCTGAGGCGTCGCTGCAAGAGGCTGTCGCCGAGCGGGGCCGGCCTGACCGGTACTGCGGCAACTGTGCGCACTTCGAGTACGTCCGTGCAGACGGGGATCTAGCACCCTATTGCGGTCTCCACGACACGGTGATGGAAGATATGACTGCTTGTGAGGAGTGGACAGCGAACACTAATCCCGGAGCTTAACTCTGCGCGCCTGCCAAATTCGCCCATGGAATTCTGCGACGAGTGTGGCTCGATGATGACCGTCGAGGGAGACGTCTGGGTCTGCGGAAGCTGCGGCGCGGAGACACCGCGTGAGGAGGAGACCGAACAAGGCATGGTGACGACACACGGCCAAGAGGAAACGGAAGTGGTCGACGTCAGCGAGTCACAAGGTGAAGGTTTGCCGACGACCGATGCCCGCTGCCCGGAGTGTGGAAACGAGCGTGCCTATTGGTATATGCAGCAGATCCGTGCCGCGGATGAGAGCGAGACGCGGTTCTTCGTTTGCACGGCATGCGAGCACAAGTGGCGAGAGGACGACCACTGACTCTGGGATCGACGAGGAGGTAAGGGGTCAACCGGCGTAGCCACGCCGGGCGATCGTGAGAAATCCGGTGTGGCCAACCGGCGCTGTCGTCGGTCGGGAGCCGCGTTCATCAAAGTCGAATTCCCGCTGGATCGTTTCTATCGTCCGGACTTCCTCGAAGCCGGCCTCCCGGACGCTGGAATTGAGCTCCCGCGCGTGCTCTACGAAGGGGCAGTAGCCCGCCAGGAATCCACCGGGAACAAGAAGATCCCGCACAGCCTCAGCGATGCGAGGGGCGTCTTCTGTGTCGAGAGTGACGACATCGAAG
>JBDGPQ010000046.1:0-6565 GCA_042219595.1 Haloarculaceae archaeon | reverse complement strand
AGGTGTCCGTAAGGACTCGGGAGTTCAAATCTCCCCCTCGGCGCTTCGTACGTATCCGCTGTTACGCAGGCACGAGACCACTGAGTGTGGCATTCTAGACCGATATTCGAGCGCCACAGGACTCGCCGAATGTCTACTAGTGTGGTCAGCGATCAGAGAAACGGTGAAGGAACGTCACCAGACAGCGACCAATGGTTAGGGTGGGTCACCCGACGGGCGTGCGATGACGCCCTCACAACCATGTGGCGTATCCATGCGGTGATCGACTCCGGCCCCCGCCGCGTCGAGCAATGCCTCAAGATCATTCACGACCGTGCGATCGGCGAGTATGGAAAGGCGGCCGTCGGGGCGAAGTACACGGATGGCTTCGTCGAGAAGTGTTGCCGGTCGGTCCGCAATCGAGAGCACGAGATGCAGGCACGCGACATCGAAAGCATCTGCCGGTAGCTCAGTATCGGCTGCATCACCGACGCGGCCATCGATAGTCATTCCACGCTCGGCAGCTGCACGGCGGGTCCGCGTGACCATCGCGGCGGATTGGTCGATTGCGACAACGGTTGCTTCCGGTGGAAGTGCTTGTAGTGTCTGGCCAGTACCACAACCGATGAGCAGAACCCGATCCTTATCGCGGACAGCGGCCCTGATCACATGCCGGCGAACCGGCGCGAGTGGCGCCATCAGTCGATCGTAGAACGGTCGGAGAAGTTGCCAGCGCAGGCTCACGCGAAGGTCGAGGCGAGCAGGAACAGAAGCACGGACAGAGACAGTACTCCAACAACGACCGCGACCGCGAGAGCGCTGCCCATCGAGACGACCGCATTGGCGTGACTCGCCAGTGTCTCTGTCCGATCGTTGCCGAAGACGGTCACCTCCACCGTCTCGGTCGCCATTCCCACCTCGACTGGCTCGAGGTCAGCGACGGCATCGTCGACGAGGTCATCGATGAGCGCCACGAGATCTGCGACGGGTAGGTTCTGTCCGACCTGGTTCTCCGCCTCGACGGTGTTGACGACGTGCGTGTCACTCGTCATCACCTCGAGGCGGTCGACTCCATCGACGGCACCGACGATCCGTTCACGGAGGCCCTGCTCCATGTTATTGCCATCGATCAGAACGTATGCGGTCCGCTGATCCCCGACTTCGAATACGGCCACCCGAATGCCAAGCGGCCCGATGCCCTGGTCCGGTTCCCACGGGGTCTCGTCCCAGGCTACACCGAGCCGGAGGGTATCGGTTTCTGCTGCGGCGAGGCGCTCGCCGAGGCGTTCAGCACCATCGATCAAATCGAAGGAACGCCGGCTGCCCGGTACAACGTGTCCGAGATCCTCCCCAGCCAGCCCGTCATTGCAGTTGTGGGCGTCGACGAGGAGCACGTCATCGAGCCCGCTCGAACGGGTCGCTGCACGGGCAGCAAGTCCCACTGGATAATGGACATCGTCACTACATCGGGGAGCGAAGGTCCCAACCACAAACGCATCGTCACCGACTCGCTGCCCGGTAATCGTCGCCTCCCCTTCGGATAGACGGACACTACGGGACGCCGTTCGATCGTACTCGATTCGGTTGAGGGCTGTTCGAGCGGCCGCCCGCACCGTTTCGACCTCACGGTCCGAGACAAGATTGAAATCGTGACCAGCGGTTGCGTGGGGGGCGAATCCGAGTCCGTCGGCATCCGCTGCGATACTCCGGGGGAGATCACCCCCGCCGATGTCACCCATCGGTCCGGGGTGAAGCATCGGCAAGACGAATCGGGCCTTTTCTGCGCCACCGGGACGGCGGGCTGAAAAGACAGTGACCGGCACGACTGCAGACTCGCCGAGTTGTTCGAAGAAGGTCTCAAGTTCCCGAGTTCCCTCAGTAAGATGTCCAAGGAACCCCCTGACGAAGTCAAAGACGGATACTCCCAGACTCCGTCGCCATGGTATGTCGATGACAGTAAGGAACCCCCACACAGCGATTCCATGGAGGACGCACATGATCGCGAGAAGTGCGAAGTCCATCGGGACGACGCTGTGGGCCAGTTCCGGAGGGGCCTTGTCCGTCCGCTCGAGGACTTCCCGGGTGATGGTGCTCCCGAATGACATGTACTCGGCGACGCCGCCGTAGACGAACAGCAGCGCAGCGGCCGCAACGGTTTGGATGCTGGCTGGAATTGCGGCAAGGAGGACCGAACGCCGCGAGAGAGTCATAATTATGACCAGGCGGAGAGCAAACACGGCAGCGAGGGCCACGAGGAGCGCATCGAAGACGAATGGCTGGCCGAATTGGCTGACCACCACGACGGCCCCGGCCGCGATGAGCACAGCAACGACGAGAATTTCACAGGTTAGCGCGAGTAATGTCGACCGGTCCGGTGTGAGCCGCCCACCGAGTCGTCGGTCGATCGCAGGTGTCAGCAGACCAGCAGCTACGGTGGGGAGTCCGACAAAAAAGACGCCCTGCCAGACGTCCTCGAGAAGGTAGGCAGAGTCGAATGCCACGAGGCCGGTAATGCCGGCCACGACAAGCGCGAAACTCGCGCTCGCATACCAGCTGGGAGTCCGGACAATATACCGCGACAGCCCAGCCAGTCGGCCTTGTGTCGCGGTCATCTGTACGTGATACGATGTGTCTTCATAATAAAACTCACCCTCGACAATCGCTTACCCGCAGATCGCAAGGAAGTTCTCGAAAACCTCCTCCCCCTCCTCAGTATGGGCGACCTCGGGATGCCATTGGACCCCGTAGAGATCCCGATCGGTATCGCTCATGGCCTCGACATCGCAGACATCGCTCCGGGCGGTGCGTTCGAAGCCAGGGGGCACCTGTGAGACTTCGTCGGCATGGCTGGCCCAAACACGAGTATCCGGCGCCAGTGAGCCGATCAGTGGATCATCGTCGTCAGTGATCTCCACAGTCACGTCCGCATATCCCCCGTAATCTCCCGGGCCGGTCGCGCCACCGAGTTCTTCGGCGATCGCCTGCATACCCAGACAAATTCCCAGGACAGGAATATCAAGATCGAGGTAGTGCGGAGTGTTCCCGATCCGATCGATGTCCGGTCCGCCAGAGAGTACGAGACCATCCGCAGCGATCTCCTCGGGTGGGGTGTCGGCGTCGACCAAGTCGACATCCACGCCCATGTCCCGGAGTGCCCGTTGCTCCAGGTGGGTAAATTGGCCATGGAGATCGACCACATCGATCCGCGTCATGCCGCCAGGTAATCGTGGCCGAGATATATACCCCGTGAATTAGTGACCGTGGGCCTGTCCCGTCAACACCGCCATCACGTGAACGAGGATAAACGCCGCCGCGGCGTCCACGTATCCAAGGGCCAGCAGAGGCAGATATGTTGCGGGGAGAACGATCGCAAGCCAGAACGCCACCCAGGCGGCGGTGCGGACCCCGGCGTCGATCATCCGGCCGATCAACGGGAGGCCGGAGTGCGTGGCCTGAGACATATTAGGGCACCCCCGCGGTTGCGGTGACAGTGCCGTTGGCACATTCGATACGCGCGGTGGCGTCTGGTGAGTCGCCGAGTCGTGTCTCGACGCTATCGACTTGCTCACCGGCGTGGCGCACTCGTAGCAGCACGGGCCCTGGCTCGCAGACATCGAAGAGCCGCGTCGTCGTATCCGCGCCGAGGTAGACGGACCGGTCCGCTGCTGGCTCGCCGTCCGGGCGGACAATGCGAATCCCGAGCCCATACCCCGTACGCGCGTCGCGGTTTCTGAGTGTGACCTGCTCGCCGCGGTAGATCGGGCCATCCTTCGTCAGCGATTCGGTGCGGTGGTGGCGGGAAACCATCGCGGGCATATGCAGGTATTGGTCGTACACCATCACCTGCCTTCTGTAGACTCAAACGCCGACTTCAGTAAGGGGAGACGTGGCCGTCTTTACGTGGTTCGGTCGCACCGGAGAGCGTCCCGCCCTCATCACGAGCGATCTGGGCACCGCCGAACGATGAGGCGGGTTCGATCCGGACATCGTGGCCCTTTCGAGACAATTTCGCTCCGACATCAGCCGCAAGCCGTTCCTCCATAGCGACCGTTCCATCTGCGCGATAGCGCCACCGCGGGGCATCGAGTGCTGCCTGGAGCGGCATCTCGTAATCGATGATGTTCGCGAGTACCTGCACATGCCCCTGTGGCTGCATCGGCCCTCCCATGACACCAAACGCCGCCCAGTCATCACGATCGAACCGAACGAGTCCCGGCATTAGCGTGTGGAATGGCCGCTTGCCAGGTTCGAGTCGATTGGGATCCTCGGGGTCGAGTGAGAACGATCGGCCCCGATTCTGCAGGGCGATCCCGGTCTCACCAGCCACGAGGCCACTGCCGAAGCCTTTGAACCGGGAATTGATGAACGAGACGAGGTTGCCGGCGTCGTCAGCGACCGATAGAAGCACTGTATCTCCATCATCGGGAACGCCGAGGGGGACATCCGCAATGGCCCGATCGCCAATCAAATCGGCCCGATCGGCGGCATACCCTGGGTCCTCCAGCGATGGAACGTCCTCGTAGTCGGGATCAGTGACGTAATGGTGACCGTCCCGGAACGCCAGTTTCGTCGCCTCGAGAAACGCATGAACCCGTTCCGGGCTCTGGTACGCGTGCGCACCGGCCCCGATCTCCGCGGCAATATTTAGGGCTTCGAGCGCGATCTGCCCCTGATTGTTCGGCCCGAGCTCGAATACCTCTGCACCCTGATAGGTTGTCGACACCGGCTCCGGCCATTCGACTTCGAAGTCGGCGAGATCCTCGACAGTCATGAATCCCCCTGCGTCACGAACTTCTCCCGCGATCGCTCGGGCGATGTCCCCTTCGTACACGATATCCGCACCAGCCTCAGCAATCCGCTGGAGGCTTTGCCCCAATTCCGACAGTGTAACCGTCTGTCCGACCGACGGCGCTCGGCCATCGAACAGATAGGCGTCACGGGCGTTCGGGCGTTCGAAAAGTGACTCGGCGTGCTGCCACTGGGAACTCACGACCTCGGTAACCGGAAACCCCTCCAGGGCCAACCGAATCGCCGGCTGGAGAACGTCATGGAGATCACGATCACCGAACCGCTCGATCGTGGCTTCCCAGCCGCGGGCCGTCCCTGGCACCGTCACGGTGTGGGGGCCACGTTTGGGCATCGTCTGCCCGTCGATCGACGACTGGACCCGTTCACGGGTGGCATCCGCCGGTGCGCCGCCAGAGGCGCGCATGGCACCAACGGCACCGTTTGCAGTGCGATACAATGCAAACGCGTCCCCACCGAGGCCCGTGCTGGTGGGCTCGACAACGTTGAGCGCCGCGGCGGTCGCCACCGCCGCGTCGAAGGCGTTCCCCCCACCAGCGAGGATATCACGGCCCGCCGCTGCCGCCAGCGGCTGGCTCGTGGCGACGATCCCATTGGGCGCGTACACGGTTGGCCGACGGGAGTGAAACCGGTCGAGGTCGGGATCCATACCCGCGCCAACGGTCCCTGCCGTGAAACCCCTTCCCCTAGTCCCGGCGGTCGGCCGCCGTCTCGAATCCGAGTTCCGCCTGCTCGGCCGCACGACGCTCCTCGCGGGCCGCGATCGCCTCTGGATCCGGATTGACATCGTCAGCGAGGCTCGCCCATGAGTCATGGACTTTGGCGTGGCACCACCGACAGAGCGTGACAGTGATCTCGTGACTCGGAGTCCCGGCGCCGGCGTCAGAATCCGTAGCGTAGGAAAGGTGGTGTTCCTCGAGCAGCGGGCGCGAATCGTCGTGGGCTAACCGGATCTCCTCCAGGCCACACCGCACACACTCGTGCCCGGTCGTCCGGGAGCGAAAATGCTGACAGTCAGCCCAGGTCCACGGACCATCGAGGCCAGGGTCGTCGGGCTCACCAGCAACCGGACACCGAAATTCGTCCTGACGCCGGGCGTGATGGAACTCGTGGTCACGGTCTGCATGGTGGATGGCAAATCGACACCGTCCCTCGTCCGTGAGATAGTCACAGCGGTCAACGGCGTCATACGGGTCATCGACGCCGACTGACGTCCCAGCGTCCGTCTTCCGCATCACACCCGGCTCCGTCGCGGCGTTGTAAAAGGCATCGCCGGCCGGGGTGGAACTGAATAGCCGGAACCGTTATTCGCCGTCCGACAGACCCACCGGCATGCGCCTCCGGCACGTCCCACGCGGCCAGGAGGCAGATGAGGGGCGTATTCTCGCCAACCAGGTCGAGGTCGCAGATACGGTGCTTGCGAAGCTGCGCGGGCTGGCCTTTCGTGACGTACCGGACGACTTTGCACTGGTCTTTGAATTCGGGAGTCCGGGGTACCGGTCGATTCACATGCTTTTCGTTCGCGAATCGCTGGATGTGATTTGGTTGTATGATGGAGCAGTGAGAAAACGACAGACACTCGCCCCGTGGACCGGGTTTGGCATCGCGAGGGCCGACCGGGTTATCGAACTTCCAGCGGGTGCGGCAACCGGCGTCGATCCGGGTGATGAAGTACGGATCGAAATGGATTGAATTCCTGGCAACCGCTGAAGATTGGTCTGAAATCCGAGGTGGAAGCGTCCGAAGAGATATGCTTATCACAATGGAGTTCCCCCATCCT
>JBDGPQ010000150.1:0-6589 GCA_042219595.1 Haloarculaceae archaeon | reverse complement strand
CAATCGGTTCAGGGTGGCTCCTGCACGCGGCCCCTCCTGCGCCTCGCCGGTAACGGTCCACGCATGGCCAGCACCGTCAACGAGGTGGCCATTCTCACGCCGGAATGTGAGTGACTCACCGTTCACCCGCCGGCTGAACGCCGCTACGGTCCCGTCCGCCGGATTGCGGACGAGCAGCACCGGCTCGCCGCCGATCGTATCCTGGATGATGCCCTCGCCGGAAAGCTCCGATTCGGGATACGCGACGGCGGAGCCATTGACCGAGAGGCCGTACACTACCTCCTTGGGCTCGAGTCGGTCGTCGCTGACATCGACACCAAACCCGACGGAATCGCTCTCACGGTACCCCGCATAGGGATCCCGACCGCCGACTGAGCCCCGGCCGCCAAGCACGACCGTATCGGGATGGCCGCGGCGCCACTCGGCCCACGTCGTGATCGAGCTGGGAATCAGCTCCAACTTCGCGGGCACGAGATCGCCGACAATGGCTTTGGCCATAAGCTGGCTCCAATAGGTCTCCGTCTGGCGGTCGTACATGATCAAGTTCGCGTCGAGGAGCTTCCCTGACACGCCAAACGTGAGCGTCCGGCCGTCAACCCGCCGGGAGAAGACGATCCCCGACCGACAGAGTGGACAGTACGTCACGGCCACGGGCCGCCCGTCGATCCGATCATTGACGATTTCGTGGCCGGCGAGCCGGGCGAGGGGATATGCTCGCGCTTCGCCGTCGACTTCGAGCCCGATCACGCGGGCATCACCCGCGATCGAGACGTCGGATGGCGAAACAAACGTGGGGTCATCGATCGCCTGGATGCAGTCCTGGCCCGTCAGACACCCCTGGACGAGTTCCGATGGGTGGACGGTGTATTTGACGCCATCAACGGTCCGTCGAATCTCACCGTCGGGAGCGCGGGTCGGCGGATCGCCAGGGAGCGCCGGGACACCGATGACGGTGCCGGCGAGGAGCACGGCAAGCACGGCCGCGAAAATGAGGCGCTCGGACATGGCTTACCGCCTCACGAGTGCCCGGCTCAGTGCAGTGATCACCGCCGCGAGAAGGAGGGCCCAGAGTGCCTGTAAGAGGAGCCGGGCAAGGAACAGGACGGCCGTCGCGGCACCAGCACCGGCCTGCGCCCGGACGAACGCCGCAAGGCGGAACAAGTCCACGCTCTCGACGGGGAACGCGAGTATCCCGAGAAGGATCGCGGGGCCGTCCTGCATTATGAGCACCCCGGCGAGACCGACGATACACCCGGCGAGTACGTACATCTGCCAGTGCATCCGAAGCCACCACCGGAGTCGGTCGTGTAACCCCGCTCGCCATGGCGCGAGTTTGAAGACCGGCCACGCAAGCGCGGCCACGACCGCCGCCTCGAACAGCCCAGTGATCGTCAGCGGGCCGAAACTGGCCGCATACGCCACCTGGATGACGATGACGAGCCACGTCAGGACGGCCGCGCCAGCTGGTGCCACCCACTCGAGGCGGAGCCGGCGACGGCCGGTGGCGGAAGTCACGATCCGAGTCAGGGACTCGTCCCGCCTAACCCCCGGCCGGCCGTGTGCTCACGCGACACTAGGTGAACATCTTGATATCGGCGACGATCGTGTCGTAATCGAGATCGACATCGTCGGCCGCACTCCGTTCGGCGAGGCGCTCTTTGTGGTACGCGAGGACGTCATCAGGGACGGGGATCGCGCCAGGATCGTGATAGCGGACTGCATTCTCGCGGTCGCGCATCGATAGGACGTCACCGGCGAGTTCGTTCGACGAGGGGAACGGCATATCGATAACGCCGGCCTCGATTGCCGCGAGGTCCCCTTGAACGAGATCGCCGTCACCGAGGTCGAAGACGCGGTCGACGATGGCGCGGGCCGTCCGTTCGATCCGGTCGGCCTCCGCGGCGACGCGATCGTTGTCCGGCAGCCGCTGGTGGGAGAGGACATCGATCGCCTTCCGCGTGGCGCGGATGGCGCGGAGGCTATCCTCCACCTCCGGCAGGCCCTTGCCCTCGACGGCCGTCTTGATGTAGATCTCGTTCGCGCCGGCGAGGAGCGCTTCGGCGGTATTCAGATTCATCACTGCCCACGCAGGTGGCTCGTCTTCCGGCCAGATGCCATTCCAGTGAGACGAATTGTGATACAATCTGACGTTGTCGTGGCCGGCATTGGCGAGGTATTCGGGGCCGAGACGGTCCATGACCCGCGCCGTCGCTGCCGCCTGGACGATATTCCCCTGTGTCCGGTTGACCCAGGCAACGTTTTTCACCCCCTGTTCGGCCATGAGCAGCAAATCGAGGACCATCGTCGCGACGTTCAGTGATGGTGGCGTCGGCGCGCCCCCGAGGACTGGCTTGCAGTCGATCGTGATCGGCACGCCCCGCTCCTCGTACGCGGACACCAGCCGGTAGAGGTACATCCAGTTCCGAATGACCTGCCACATCGGGACGTCTTTGTTGTAGTTCGTCCCGGCATAGAGCGGGTTGTTCGTGAACGCGGAGTGGCCGGAGGCGAACGCAACTTCGGCAACCAGCCGGAGGTCCGTCGAGGTTGCTCGGAGTTCGATCGGCGTATCGACCCGCTGGACCATCTCACGGGTCGTCTCGACACCGTGCGTGACGATCGGGAACCCGTTCAGTTCCGACCGGCCCGTTTCACGGGTTTGTTTGATGCCCTCTTTCGTGCCCGCCCAGTCCTTCGTCCGGGTGAGGCTGTCAACTTGCGTTGGGAGAATATCAGCACCGGCAGCCTCGGCGCGCTCCCAGCCTTCCCCATGCAGCTCTGGTGTCGTCCGGCCATACATGATCTGCACGAGAACGTCGTCAGCGGCCTCGGCCTCCCGGAGCAGCCGCGCCACGTTCCGGTCAGCCATATGGTCGTGATGGAAGGCCGCCCCCTCTTCCAGGTCGATCGTCTCGCCGTACGGGTGCTCGGCAAGCACCGTCTCGCGCTCCTCGCGAAAGGCCGACTCAGTGAGGCGCTCGTTCCGAAGGTCGGCGGGATCGCGTACACGATCCTGACTCATGGCCCATCCTCCACGAGTCGGTTCCTGAGCTGCGGTCGCATACCCCCCAGTGCGCCCACACGTACTTAACCCCTATCCGGAGGGCCAAGATCGGCCGCAAGGGCGTCGAGCAGCCGATCCGGCGACGCATCGGCGGTAAAGACCCGGTCGAACCCGTAGTCGGGGCCGGTGAACAGCGCTCGGAGTTCTTCATCATCCCGCTCACCGACGGCGAGATTCCCGCCCAAATAGAGCGGGACATCCTCGAGGCCGTATTCGGCGGCCCGGCCTCCGAATCCCTGACAGACCTCCCTGGCGTGACCGCTCATCGAGGACACGACGATCGCGTCCGCGGCAGTTTCCACGGCTGCTTCGAGAAATTCGTCGGCCGGCGTTTGCACACCGAGCGACACCACCTCGTAGCCTGCATCTTCGAGGGCGTGTTCGATCACCCGGAGGCCGACGACGTGGATGTCGTCACCGATAACGCCGGTGACGACGGTATGCCCGGGCTGCGCGTCCGACATCCCTCCCGGCTACGCTGAAGGCGATTATAAAAGTGGCCCGGCGGCATTCACCCACCCCACTCAGGGGCGATACCTTTTGGTCGCCCCGCCGGTCGCAGGGCACATGGACGAATCGGTGCCGTTCTTCGATGCGCACTCGGACTACCTCTCGCGCGTGCTCAACGAGCGGGCGACGGGTCGCTCCGAAGTCATGGCAACAGATCTACTGCCCGACATGGCGGCGGGTGGGATCGAGCATCGCGTCCTCGCCATCTTCGTCGAAGACGAATTCCTCCCCGAACAAGCCCTCCACCGGGCGATGAACATCGCCGTGGCCTTTCATCGCGAGCTCGACGAAACCCCAGAGATGGCGGCCGTCACCGCGACCGCCGACGACATGTGGGCCACCGATCGTGACGTCCGGACAGTTATTCTTGGCATGGAAGGTGCGGAGCCGCTCCTCGGTGACCTCTCGGTACTCGACGCGTTCTACCGCCTCGGATTGCGGATCCTCACGCTGACGCACAGTCGCCGGAACGCCGCCGCCGACGGCGCGTTCTACGAGCCGCGTCGGTCTGGCACGGCGGGTGGGATCACTGATTTCGGCGTGGCACTCATCGAGCGGCTCGACGAGCTCGGCATCGTACTCGACGTATCACACCTGAACCGCACCGGGTTTTGGGACGTCGTCGAGATTTGTGAGTGGCCGTTCGTGGCTTCACACTCCAACTGCGCGGCGCTGTACGACCACCCCCGGAACCTTACCGATGACCAACTCCGGGCGGTCGCGGACGCGGACGGAGTCGTCGGGATGGTTCCGTTGGCAGAGTTTCTCGGCGATGGAGCCATCGACTTCGACCGGTTACTCGACCATGTCGAACACGCCATCGATATCGCCGGTCGGCGCCACGTTGGCTTTGGGTTCGACTTCAATGAGTACCTCATCCCGTACCGGTCCGGATGGGATCCCGACGACCCGCCGTTCTCGCTCGTCGCGGAGATCGACGGCGACGCGGATGTCCACCGCATCGCCACGGCGCTCATGGATCGTGGGTATAGCCGCGAAACCGTCGAGATGCTCGCCGCCGACAATTTCAAGCGGGTGTTCGAGGAGACTCTGCCGCCGGCCGGGAGCGCACCCGCCGGCCGATAACGCCGCCTCAAGGGGCCCATTCTGCCTCGATTATCGCTCGCCGGCGAGTCCCATTGAACGGACCTACTCCAAGCGGCCGGTCAGCGCCGTACTGGCTGGGGCGATCGGCAGGTCGGTCCCGAGCCCCGCATCGCGAGCCTTCTCGACGAGGAGGTGCGCCGCAGCGACGGTCTCGATGCCGGTGCCACCGCTATCGAAGACGGTGACGTCATCCGCATCGGTACGCCCGGGCGCCGTTCCGGCCACGATGTCACCGAGTTCAGCATGAATGTGGTCCTCCTCGATGGCGCCGGCATCCAGAGCCGCAAGAAACGCCCCGGCATCCTGCATGACCCGTTCGCGAAGGTCGGGGACGTAGATCGATCGCGCGACTGTCGACACCTCGATTTCGTGACGGCCAGGCGTGTACTGGCCCATCGCGGTCACGTGCGTTCCCGGATCGATATCCGCATCGCTGACGACTGGGTCGCCCGCCGTCGTCGCAGTGATGACGATATCTGCTCCCGACACGGCGGTCGAACTCGAGTCCACTGCCGCGACGTCAGCGTCCAGCTGCTGATCGAACGACTCCGCGAACGCCGCGCGATTCGCAGCCGTCGGCGAGAAGACGCGAACTCGCTCCAGTTCCCGGACTGCCGCCGTCGCGTGGAGTTGCCCGCGGGCCTGGGCGCCGCTGCCGATGATCGCAACGTCGCTAGCGTCCTCTCGCGCGAGTTCGTCCACCGCGACCGCACCCGCTGCGCCCGTTTTGAAGGGGTTCATGCTCGCGCCGTCGACAAGGGCGATCGGCGCACCGGTCTCCGGATCGAATATGGGTGTCAGAAACCAGCCGTCCGAGTCCGCGAAGCCGGCCGTATACATGTATCCCCCCATGGCGCCGGTCTCGGGCAGGATCGCCAGGTAGCTCGTGAGGTGGCCCTCCGGCTCCTCCCGATCGAGGGCCTGTCGTGGCTTCGCGGGGGCGCCCTCGCCACGCTGGCGGTACCCCGCTCGCACCGCATCGATGTACTCGGCCGGCGTCGCCAGCCCATCAACGTCCTCGCTTGTAAGAAACACCGCGTCTGTCATTCGACCGGCTACCGGCGCGATTGCTAAAAAACCGGCCGTCTCGTCCCAAAGGCCCTTGCCCTGACGCGACCCGCTCTCGGGCATGGCCACCGACGCCCACCCGGCATGGGTGCACAACCTCCGAACGGACGACTCCGGCATCTCCCGGGTTCTCGCCGACGGGCTCAATGCGGAGATTTTCGCCGGCGAGGAGTCGATGCTCTCGGTCGTCACGATCGATCCACATTCCGAAGGGAGCCTCCATAGCCACCCCGAAGAGCAATGGGGGATCCTCATCGAAGGCGAATGCATCCGGATTCAGGGCGGCGAGGAGTACCATGCAACGGCGGGTGACTTCTGGCATACGCCCGGTGGCGTGGAGCACGCCATCCGAACCGGCGAGGCGGGTGCGCTCGTGCTCGACGTGTTCGCGCCGCCGCGGCCGGAGTATCGATCGGAGGGCACCGGTTTCGAAACCGACGACGCCTGAGGATGCGGCAACACCGAAATCAGTAGAATTGGCGATCAAAGGGCGGCGTGATCGCAACCTCCGGCCGCTATACTCCACACCCACGAGCAACTGTCGCCGACCACTCCGTCAGTGTCGACGCGGATAACAACGAGTGCCCGACGGTCGACACACCAGGGACTCTTGGGTGTATGCGTCACGGCATTGCCACTCGCGGGCACGTGAGAACCGGAATGAATGGAGGCGGCGAACCGTCAGTTGCGAGCCGTTGTAACGGACCGGTCTCGGGGTCCACCGGGACGGACCCTGCGTGTACTGCCGATTGCGGTCCTGGGCTCGTACTTGACCCCTCGCTTCCGCGAGGCAGTTTTCCCAGAGGCTCTCGCACTCCAGTACTCGCCGGAACGCTGGCG
>JBDGPQ010000156.1:0-6621 GCA_042219595.1 Haloarculaceae archaeon | reverse complement strand
GAACCGATCGTGTTATCGTCAACCGAGCGGATCGGGGTGACTTCCGCTGCAGTGCCGGAAAAGAACAGCTCGTCAGCTGTATAGAGTTCGCCACGTGAGATGGTCGCGCCATCGTGGACAGTGTATCCGAAGTCTTCGGCGATCTCGATGACCGATCGGCGCGTGATGCCATCAAGGATCGATTCTGCGAGGCCGGTGGTATAGATCTCCCCGTCCCGGACGAGGAACAGGTTTTCACCCGGTCCCTCTGCGACATTGCCTTCCGAATTCAGGACGATCGCCTCGACGTACCCGTTACCACGCGCCTCCAGAGAGGCGAGGACGCTATTGACGTATGGCCCCGTAGTCTTTGCGTTGGTGGGGATCTGATCGGATCCGTACTTCCGCCACGATGAGACGGCGACATCGACGCCTTCCTCGATCGCCTCCTCGCCGAGGTATGCCCCCCATGGCCAGGCGCCGATCGCCACCTTAACCGGGCAATTCTCGGGGTTCAGGCCGAGTTCTTCGTAGCCGTAGAAGGCGATCGGGCGAATATAGCAGGAATTGAACGGCTGGCGGTCGATCAGCTCGATGGTTGCTTCGGTGAGTTCCGAGCGTGTGAAGGGGATCTCCATATCATACGGCTTGGCCGATTGGAAGAGCCGCTCGAGGTGATCCTCCCACCTGAAGATCGCCGGCCCGGACGCGGTGTCGTAACAGCGCACCCCCTCGAAGACGCCGGTTCCATAGTGGAGACCGTGGGTCATCACATGGATGTCCGCCTCGTCCCACGGTATGAACTCGCCGTCCATCCAAATCAGCTCCACGTCCATCTCGTCGAAGCCCATTGGTTACCCGTCGTTCGGCCAAACTCTTCTTAACAGTTTCCGTGCTCCGCGGCGCCAAACTCCGGATTCCTGGTCCTCCCGGTTAGGCCAGCCGGTCGAGGAGCTTGGCGCCTTCGACGTAGGTGATGCCGGTGCGCTCAGCGTAGGCCCGGGCGGCCGCGGGTGGCAGCGCCCCCCCGGTGTCGTCGTCGAGCATCTCGCAGACGACGGCCGCCGGCGGCAGGTCCGCGGCAGCAGCCAGGGCGAGTGCCAGTTCCGTATGCCCCTCGCGATCCGCGAGACCGTCCGGAGCGGCTCGGAGAAGGTGGACGTGACCCGGCGAGCGGAAGTCTCGAGCGAAGGCATCCGGATCCGGGTTTGCTGCGGCATCTGCCAGCGCCCGGATCGTCAGCGACCGATCATCATCCGTGATGCCGGTATACGTGTCACGGTGGTTGACCGTGAGCGAAAACGACGATCGTTCGTCGTATTCGAGGTCCGGATCGGCTGCGAGCGGGTGATCGATCGCGTCCTGGAGGAATGGTAAGTCCAGCGCCTCCGCAACCGCATCCGAGAGGGCCACACAAATCAGGCCGCCGGCATCATTACGCATGCGGGCGACGGCGTCCGGGGTCACCGCATTCGCCGGATAGATCAGGTCGGTCTCGCCTTCGCGGTCGGCAGCGTCGTGGACGCATACTGGCTGTCCGCGTCGAAATGCGTCGACAGCTGCCGCGACCGGCTCGGCCGCCTCCGCTGGGTCGGTACTACTCCGCGACACGGGCGATCACCTCGTCACCGTCAGCGAGATCGAGCTTGTCCCGGAGTCGGTCCGGCGCGATCACCTCGAGCTGGTCTTCGCCGTGGTGGGTTCGCTCGGGCGTGATGACATGGGCAGTTTCGTAGTTCGTGCCGGCGGCATTCTCGAGGACCGCTGGATAGCAATATGCCGGCCCGTAGGTTCGCTCCTCGTCCTCCCAGCCCTCGATCACGATCGGCTCAGCGCCGGACAGCCGCGCTCGCGCCCTGACGCTCTCCGGCGTGAGATCGAGATTCAGGGTCCCTGCATAGGGTGCGTATCCGAGCTTTTCCTCGAACTGTGCCATATATCCTGGCAGTGTGATGTAGTGCCGCCCCTCGCCCATGCCGCTCGTCACTGTGCCGACGAGCTCGACTCCGGCCGCTCCATCGAAGATTCGTTGATAGGCGTCATATTCCTCCCGAAGGCGTTGTTCCCCCGCGGGCGTGATTGCGATCCACTGACCGTCACTCACGATCTCTCGCTCGATTGCTCCCTCACGCTCGAGTCGCTGCAGCCGCCGCGATGCGGTCTGGTTCGACGTATCGAGCCGCTCTGCAAGATCCGCACACGACAGCTTGGCCTCGCCATCGACTGCCCCCACCAGTCCGAGATGCTTGAGTGTGGCAAGGGCGTCCGCGTCGAGCGACTGTCCCGTCGCTTCTGCCATGGGCAGAGCTTGCGTCCCGCGGGTGATAAGCATACCGGACCTGGAATGCGTCTCAAAAATGAGATGGCGACTGCGTCCGTGCCACGACTCCAGGCCGGATTCCCCTAAGGTTGTCGGTCGTCCGGCTCGTCGTCATCGTCCGCGAGTTCTCTGATCACGGACGTCTCGTTCGTCTCGCCGAAGCCCGCACTCAGGATGCGCGTCAGGGCATCTTCTACCGTTTCGTCTACCGTTTCGTACCGGTCGGGATCGACCTCGATAACGAATCCGGTCGTGATATTTGGCGCCGTAGGTAGGAACAAGATTTCCTTGCCGTCGGCTGTCGTCTTACCGGTCTTGAAGGCCGTCATCCGCATGCCCTCCCATGTCTCGAGACGTACCGGGGACTGGAGGGACTCGGTCCCGCTGAGCGCCGTCTCAACCGCCATCTTCGAGGCGTTATAGACGACCCGGAGCCCAGGGAGTTGATTCATGAGATTGTCGAGGAGGCGTTCGAGCAACCCACCGAGGGCTGTGCGCATCAGGTATCCTACGGCGAAAACCAGCAGCACGAATACGATGAGCGTCAGCGCAACGCGAACCACGGGCTCCTCGACCGGCACCGGCAACCCTGCGAGACGATTATACAGCCAGAGAATGACGAAGAGCGTGACTAACAGCGGTGCCAGGACGACCAGGCCGCTGGCGAAGTCACGCTTCCAATTGGCCATCGCCGGGGTGTCCGGTTGGCGGGAGTATAGTGTTGTTCCTCAGGAGACCAAGGCTCGGAGCGCGAAAAGCAGATTCTCCCGGCGCTCGGCCACCCGCCGATAGAAGTAGGAGAGCCACTGGTCGCCATACGGAACGTATCGCCAGACTGGACGATCGGCCGCCAGCTGCCGCTGCGCGTCCTCCCGCACCCCCATCAACATCTGGATTTCGTAGGGCGTTCCGTAGTCCTGATGGAGGTCAGCGGCGAGATCGATCATCGCTGGGTCGTGCGAGCCGACGGCAATGCCACCATCAAAATGTTCGAAGAGGTACTCTAGATGTTCCCGATAGGCCCTATCGACTGCTGATTTTTCCCGGTATCCGGCCTCTGCCGGCGGGTCGTACGCGCCCTTGACGAGTCGAACCGCGACGGATGTTCCCGCGAGCCGCTCGAGATCCGAACCGGTTCGTTTCATGTTTGCCTGGATGGCCACGCCAAGCTTGCTATTTCGACGGGCTTGGCGGTGGACGACGTCGAGTGTCGGTTCGATGGTATCGGGACCCTCCATATCGACCCAGACGAACCGATCAGCCGCGGCGGCCCGGTCGAGGATTCGGGCAAGATTGCTATCGAATACCCCCGGACCCAGATCCAGGCCAAGCTGACTCGGCTTGACGGACACCCGTGCCCGCAAATCCGTTCCAGCGAGATCCTCAAGAAGGCGGATGTAAGCCTCGGTATCCGCGTCTGCCTCCGCGCGATCGTCATAGTGCTCGCCGAGGAGGTTGAGTATGACCCCGACGCCGCTCGAATTTACACCTCGTGTGTATTCGATAGCGGCGGCCGCGGATTCGCCCGCGACGAATCGGCGGGCGAGCGGCGGAATCATGTATCCAGTTCGGTTGGCGTCGTCAAGTGGGTGTCGGCGGACTCAAGGGTACGGACGGCCGAACGAGCTCATGGGCCTGCTCGGGACCGTTGCCGTCGCCGTTTGGGCGATGCTGCCGGCGTATGTCCCGAACAACGTCGCGGTGGTCGTCGGTGGCGGGGCGCCGTTGGATGGCGGCCGGACCTGGCGCGGTCGACGGCTACTCGGCGGTGGAAAGACCTGGCGGGGGACCCTCGGGGGCTGGTTCGCAGGAATGATTCTTGCCGTTTTGCTCAACGTGCTGCAACCGATCGCCGATCAATTGCTCGGCCTTGGGCTGCCGGCCTTTCCGCCGGCCGCAGCGGTATCGCTGCCGCTCGGAGCGATGTTCGGGGATATCGCAGCATCGTTCCTCAAACGCCGCTCGGGCCGAGCCCGGGGAGCGCCACTGCCAGTCGTCGACCAGCTTGACTTCGTTGTGGGGGCTCTTGTGGCGGCTCTTATTGTGACCCCGGGATGGTTCATCGCCACCTTCACACCAGCGGTGCTCGTGGCGGTCGTGGTATTGACGCCAGTACTCCATGTCGCCACGAACGGGATCGCGTACGTGGTCGGCCTGAAGGACGAGCCCTGGTAGCTCCATATTATATAGTATCATGCCTATCGAACGTAAAGTGCGATCCCGCGAGAAGATGGGCTTTTGAGCAGGGACCGCCGACTTCCAGGCAATGAGCGATCCGGCAGGGCCACTGCGCCTCGCGACTCGCGGTTCGGATTTAGCCCGTCGCCAGGCCGGAGCCGTCGCCTCGGCGCTTGAGGACCACCGGGTCGATGTCGAACTCGTCGAGGTAACGACGACTGGCGACGAACTCCGTGACGAATTGATTCACGATCTCGGTACGGTCGGTGCGTTCGTGCGTGCGCTCGATCTGGAGGTAATCGATGGGTACGTGGACGCTGCGGTTCACTCGATGAAAGACGTTCCGACCGACCAACCTGAAACCTTGGCAGTCGCCGGCGTCCCGGAACGTGCGGCCGCCGAGGATGTCCTCGTAACGCCATCGGGAGATGGCCTTGAATCGTTGCCGGCTGGGGCAACGGTAGGCACCGCCAGCCTTCGTCGAGGCGCCCAGCTTCAGGCCTATCGTGATGATCTCGTCGTGGAGCCCGTCCGTGGCAACGTCGATACACGGATCGAGAAGTTGCTCGCCCCACATCTCCAGCGGGAGCACGAACGCCGACTGGAAGCAGCGGAGGATGACAAAAGCGATGGCGACGCAGAGGGAGCAGAGTCTGTCGATCGATTCGAACGCAGTATCGACGCCTGGTTCAACGATCTCGCCGAGATCGAGCGGCGCGCCCTCGAACGCAGTGTTGAGACGGAATACGATGGCCTCGTCCTGGCGGCGGCCGGCCTCGACCGGAGCGGACTGACACATCATCTCGATCCCACCACTCTCGATCCGACAACATTCGTTCCCGCGCCCGGTCAGGGGGCACTCGCAGTGACAGCACGGGCCGGGGGCGACGTGGCATCACTCCTTCATGACGTACTGGACCATCCACCGACACGGGTGACGACGACGGTCGAACGGACGATCCTGTCGGAACTCGGCGGCGGCTGTGTCGCGCCGGTCGGCATCCATGCTCGCCTCCGCGGAAGTGTCGTTGCAACGACGGTCCGCGTGCAATCCCGAGACGGGACGGAGGAGGTGGCAGGCGCCCGGGAGTTACCGGTGGAGGACCATGCAGCGGCAGCAGCGTCGTTCGCGGCCGACCTTGCAGACCGCGGAGCGGCCGACCTGATCGAAACTGCCCGGCGAGCTGAGCCGGATGAACCGAAACGAAGCCAATGACCGAATCGAGACCCACTGTCGCCGTGTTTCGGCCGGACGACGGTCGACTCGCGGCTGCCGTCGAGACGGTTAAATCACTTGGTGGCCGACCGATGCCCGATGCGATGCTCTCGGTCGAACCGACCGACGCTATTCCCAGAACCGACGCCGATGTCGTGATCCTGACGAGTTCCACGGGAGCCCGCCTCGTGTCCGAAATGGATTGGCAACCCGGGGATAGCCGTCTCGCCGCTATCGGTGAGACGACTGCAGACACGCTCCGCGAGGCGGGGTACTCCGTCGACCTTGTCCCCGACGAGTACTCTTCTGCCGGTCTCGTTGCGGCCTTGCGGGAATCGGTCGACGGTGCACGCATCGAAGTGGCCCGAAGCGACCACGGCTCTGCCGTTCTCCTCGATGGGCTTGAGGCTGGTGGCGCGTATATTCACGAGACAGTGCTCTATCGGCTTGAACGACCCACGGACGCCGGCGCCTCAGTCGAGGCAGCGGCTGCTGGCGATCTTGATGCCGCCCTCTTTACCTCCTCACTCACTGTCGAGCACTTCCTCACAGTCGCCGATGAGCGGGACTGCCGTGCGTCCGCGATCGATGGCCTGTCGGATGCCACCGTTGGGGCCATCGGTACTCCAACCGCCGACACCGCTCGCGAGGCCGGCATTACGGTCGACGTTGTTCCGGATGTAGCTGATTTCGAGCAGTTGGCGCGGGCCGTGCTCGCCAGCCGACCGAATCGTTAACCGGGGAGGCGCGCATTCGACAACACGAATGGGCCCCGTCCCTGCCCTCGAGGACCGCGCGCGCATCTGCGCGGACCGTCTCCATGCTGCCGACGGCATTATTTTGGCATCACACATTGATGCTGATGGTCTCACGAGTGCGGCGATCGCCTCCCGTGCTCTCGAGCGAGCCGGTCAGTCCGTCGACATCG
>JBDGPQ010000003.1:0-6678 GCA_042219595.1 Haloarculaceae archaeon | reverse complement strand
GATCCGTCGAGGCGACGTCGTAGTAGGGATTTTCCGGGGCGACGCCGACGCGGTAAATGCCGGCGTCAGGCGAGACGCCACCGCCGGCCACTGCGGGCGCAATTGCTCCCAAAAGGACGATCGCACCCACGGCGACGATCACCGTCCGACGGTCGACGCCGCCAGCGTTCTTCGTCACTTCCCAGCGAGCGATCCGTAGTACCTTCCTCCAATCCACGTTCAGTCCTCCGGGGAGTGGTCGGCAATATCAAGGAAGACTTCCTCTAAACTCGACTGCTCGGTCCTGATATCGAGGACGGTCCCGCCAGCCTGCTGGGCAGCCTCGCGCGTGGCATCCACCGCTGCCATGGAGTCGACAACGCGGTGGTACCGGCCATTTGACTGCTCGCTGTCAGGGACGTCCACGGAGGTATATACGTGATAGCGAGTTTCGCCAAACTCCTCGCGAAGCCGTTCGAGATCGCCTCGAGCAACAATATCACCTTCATCGAGAATGAGGATGCGGTCGCAGATTTCTTCGACGTGAAACAAATTGTGCGCGCTAAAGACGATTGTCTTACCCTCTGCAGCGAGATCGGCTGTAAAATCGATGATGTAATTCGTTGTCAACGGATCCAGCCCACTTGCCGGCTCGTCGTAGATCAGTACTGCCGGATCGTTGATCAGCGAGCGCGCGATGGCCACCTTCCGCGTCATTCCCTTGGACATGTCGCCAATTCGTCGATCCCGGTGCTGCAGATCGAGCGCCTCGAGAGTATCATGGATACGCCGATCGGCCACCCCGGCGGGGACATCGTACAGATCCGCAAAGAAATTGAGATACGACTCGGCCGTCATCTCTTCGTAGAGCGGCGACTCTTCCGGGAGGAAACCGAGTCTGTGCCGCATCTCGGTTTGCCCTGCCGAATACCCCGCGACAATTGCCTCACCCGCCGTAGGTTCGACGAGACCGGCCAACATCTTCAGCGTCGTCGTCTTGCCGGCGCCGTTCGGTCCGACGATGCGAAGCACCTCGCCCTCGTCGACTGCGAAGGTAGCGTCCGCGACGGCGACGAAGTCGCCATACTCCTTGCGGAGGCCCCGCGCCTCGATCATATAGGTCAGGCTATCGAGTAGGGAACCGTATAGGTTGGCTCGTGAGTGCAGATCCTGATAACGCCTCAGGTGACCTCGAGGCGAATATCACCGACGCGGCGGATGTCCTCACCAATGCCGCTGCCATCACAGCCGGCTGCTGGACAGCGATAGTACCAACCATCATCCGTGCCCTCTCCCTCAGCGAACCTGGTACCGCAGCGCTCGCAGATGAGCTGGCCATCAACACAATTGTCACGGTGTAGGTCCAGCTCCAATTGCGTGCCGAAAGAGCGCTTGCAGTCGCGGCACGTATAGCTCATTGGTCGGCATTCGCGGGCCCTACGTAAAGAGACACCGGACTGTTCACGCCTATTCCCGGGCAAAATCTTACGGATGTGAGGGAATCGACTGCTGAGCAGTAAAGAGGTCGGCGGCAGGGGTATGCCCGCAGAGTGCGTCGGCTGCCAGCAATACTGCCCCGGCCGTCCACGTGGGTCGCTCTACCGGCCACAGTTCGTCATCGGCAAATTGGTAGCCAGTCCAATACGCATCGTCCGCAGTTCGAAAGCGTCGGGTCCACGAGAGTAGTGTCGCGGCGCGAGAGCGACGCCCGACCGCAAGCATTGCCAACGCCAATTCAGCAGTCTCGGCGACGGTTACCCACGGCTCCGTCCGATCGCACCGACAGCCAAGTCCCGGCTCGATGAAGGTCGCTTCCTCTGCCGCGAGCCGTTCGGCCGCCGCCTGGCCCGTTACCGCGCCCGCGAGAACCGGGTAGAACCAATCCATCGCGAATGATGATTTGTCCAACCACCGCGTGTCGAGCGCAGACGAGGGCCGTCGGATCGCCTCCCGGAGCCTCGCCCATGCTCGCCGCCATCCTGGACGGGGTCGTCCAAGCGCGGTGGCAATCCGCCATCCACACAACAAACTCATCGCGAGACTCGAACAGCCGGTCACCAATGCCGCCTCATAGACGTCTCCCGTGGCGCTAACTGCCCAAGGGACCTCCCCGGTCGTCTGCTGATGATCAATGACGAAATCAAGTGCACGCTCGACTGTCGGCCAGAGGCATTCGAGAAAGTTCTGGTCGTCCGTTGCGCGGAAATAGTGCCAGACTCCGGTCGCGACATATGCGATCCGATGGGTCTCTCGATGATGTGCCGTTGGCACCCCGTCTTCGTATTCCCCCCACCAACTGCCGTCGTCGAGTTGCGTGTCGGCCAACCAACTATAGGCATTTTGGGCCGCCGCATACTGGCCTCCGACCGTCAACCCCATTGCGCTTTCCACGTGATTCCATGGATCAGCTGGGCCATCTGGATACCACGGGATCAGGCCATTAGCTTGCTGTGTCTGGTGTACATATTCGGCAATGGCTCCGAGATCGCGCGGCCCCGTCGCTTGTATCGGCGCTTCGGTCATCTGGCCTCGAAGTACAGTACGGTGCTTTTGCCTAAGAACCGGTCAAAGAGGCGTTCTACCTTGGCAACACCTGGTGGAGCTGAAAACTCAACCCACTCGAGTAATCGTTCGTATCCTCGGAGCAGCGCTGGATCTGGCTCCCGATTCCACCACAGGCACCGAAGCCACCAATATGGTGTATGGAACGCGTGGGCATGCTCCCGACCAACGTGTTCCAGTCCGTGGGATTCGATCGACCCGATCACTGTGGCTGGGTCGACGATCCGAACATGGCCACCCTCGACAGCGTGGTAGTCCTCAGACAGTGCCCAGCAAATCCGTTCCGGCCCGGGACGGGGGGTACTCACTGCCAGTGAGCCACCCGGGGCAAGCACACGCGCGAGTTCGGCAATCGCCGGCTCCACCGTACTCACATGTTCCAAAACCTCTGTACAGATCACCACGTCGAAGGAATCGTCAGCAAACGGTAGCGACAACGCGTCTCCTCGACAAAGGGTGAGCTCTTGGCTCGCGCCTTCATCGACAATGGTATCGAAGCCTTCCAACGCTTTTTGCAGCCGCGTATCGTCCGCATCAAGACCGACAACAGCATTGGTCTCGAAGGTCGCCGCATGAGCATGTCGGCCCTCGCCACACCCGACGTCGAGGACGCGGTCACCCGGCCCAACGACCGAATCTAGATCAACGGTGAGCATCGATAGCTTGGCGATAGACGTCTACAGTTTGCTTTGCGGTGCGATCCCAATCAAACGCCGTCACGACTCGCGAGCGAGCCCGCCGGCCAAGACGTTTCCGGAGGTTGCGATCCGCCAACAATTCACTGACTGCGTCGGCCATCGCACTCGCATCTCGGGGGGCAACAAGCCGGCCGGCCTCACCGACGACCTCCGGTAGCGCTCCGCCCGTTGTGGCCACGATCGGGACGCCACTCGCCATCGCTTCAACAGCTGGCAGCCCAAACCCCTCGTATACCGAAGGCACCACAGCGACTGATGCGGTGCAATAGAGCTCGGCGAGCCGGTCGACGGGAAGGTCGCTCCGAACTTGCACCGCGTCACCAAGACCGAGTTCTGAGAGCGACCCGGCTGCCGTGCCACCGTCCTTCAGCTCTCCGATAAGGAGAAGTTCCGCATCCGGATGGCGCTCCCGAATGATAGCGAACGCCTCAAGGAGGTAGCGTGTGCCTTTCAGCGGTACATCGGCACTCACGGTGGCGATGACCCGGCCAGGGCGTTCACGGATTCCTGGCCGGGGTCTAAACTGGCGTGTATCCACACCGTTCGGAACGACGGATATTGCCTCTGGTGCGGCGTTGAAATCCGCAATTGTCCGGCGCTTCGTAGCGGCGGATGGGACGAGAATATGCGGAAGTCGTGAGGCGACACGCTGTTGCATTCGGAGAAATCGGTACCATCGTCGGATGAGCATCCGCTGAGTCCGGCTGTCTGCCGCTTCAAGTTCCACCGCCCGATCCGCTGTAATCGGATGATGCACTGTCGCGACGGTCGGCTGGTCGACCGTCAGCAGGCCATATGCGAGGCTCTGGTTGTCGTGCACAATGTCGAACCGGTCACCATGCTTATCCAGATAGTCGGCAGCACGCCGACCGAAGGCGTATGGATCGGGGAATCCGCCCGTGAGCACGCTCGCCCACTCGAAGAGGCTCGTTGGGTCCCGGAGGTACCGCGGTTGGAACGCCGTGAGGCGGTTCGGGTTTTCGACTAGGTTCTCACCGGGAAGTCGGATCAACTCGATCCCCGCATCGAGATCCGGATACGGTTTGCCCGAAACGACAGTCACCCCATGGCCTCGGGCGGCGAGCGCTCGTGAGAGGTACTTCATATAGACGCCCTGTCCGCCGGAATATGGGTCACTGCGGTAGCTCAACAGACATACGTCCAGCGAATCGATCGAGTCAGCGCCCGGCGCTCTGGCGGTGTCGGTCGTCGGGGAACGCGCCGCCGACAACAGCACCGAAAGCGGGCCCTGCATTGCGGCTGTCACTCCGTACCGCGGGAATCGGTATAAAGCCCGCCGTTTCAGAGGATGGATTCGACCGCATCGGCGACCTCAGCTGGCGTGTCGCCGACCTGAACACCGACACCCTCTAAGGCCTCGATCTTGCTCTCGGCAGTTCCCGTCCCAGAGCCGGAGACGATAGCCCCGGCGTGACCCATGCGCTTGCCCGGTGGTGCGGTCCGGCCAGCGATAAACCCGACGACAGGTGTGTCCATATATTCGCCAATGTACCGGGCAGCCTCTTCCTCGTCTTCGCCGCCGATTTCCCCGCACATGACGATTGCATCCGTCTCGGGATCCTTCTCGAAGAGCTCAAGCACGTCGATAAAGTCCGTCCCAATGATCGGATCGCCGCCGATGCCAACAGCGGTGGATTGTCCGAGCCCGCGGTCGGTCAGGGCCTCGACCATTTGATACGTCAACGTCCCCGAGCGCGACACGAACCCAACCTCACCAGGCGCGAAGATGTCGCCCGGGAGGATACCCAGCTTCGTCTCGCCGGGGGTGATGACGCCGGGGCAATTTGGTCCGATCAAGACTGTATCTGTCTCGCGGAGTCGGCGATAGACCCGACTCATGTCCTGCGTCGGAATGCCTTCAGTGATGCAGACAACGAGATCGAGCGGGGCGGCAAGCGCTTCGAAGATCGCATCTCCGGCGAATGCTGGCGGGACGAAAATAACCGATGCATCGGCATCCTCCGATTCGGCTGCCCGCTCGACAGTATCGTACACCGGAACGTCAGCGACGGTTTCGCCACCACGTCCGGGCACTGCCCCACCGACTACATTCGTTCCGTATTCGAGCATCTGTTCGGTATGGAAGCCACCCTCCCCGCCGGTTATGCCTTGAACGACAACACGCGTGTCCGCGTCGACGAGCACGCTCATTGTGCCACCTCCCCGGCGGCGGCTATTGCGGCCTGGACCGCCGCCTCAAGCGACTCCTCTACCTGCACGAGGTCGGTATCCAGAATCCGCATGCCTTCGGCGCTTTTCGTCCCTGCAAGCCTGACGACAACCGGCTTGGGCAGCTCGTCAAACTGAGAAAGTGCATCGTTGATCCCGCGGGCCACTTCGTCGCCTCGGGTAATCCCGCCAAAGATGTTGAAGACGACGGCATCGACGTTATCGTCGGAAAAGACCATGTCGAGTGCGTTCTCGACGCGTTCTGCTTTCGCTCCGCCCCCAATATCGAGGAAGTTCGCGGGCGCACCGCCATAATGATCGACGAGATCGAGCGTCGTCATGACGAGACCAGCGCCATTGCCGATGATACCTACATTGCCTGAGAGCCGCACGTAGTCGAATCCATACTCATCGGCCTTGCGTTCGAGTGCATCCGTGGCAGCTTCATCGGCCATTTCAGCGAGCTCCGGATGCCGGAATAACGCGTCGTCATCGATATTGAAAACGGCGTCAGCGGCGACGACCTCACCATCGGTTGTCACCATGAGAGGATTGATTTCTGCATCGCTCCCGTCTCGCTCCTCCCAGAGATTATACAGCGTTTCGAGGATCGAAGATACGTCCCGTGCCACCGCTCGGTCAACACCCGCATCGAAGACCGCCTGGCGGGCTTGGTACGGGTGCAAGCCAAACGCCGGGTCGACGTGCTCACGGGCGATCGCCTCTGGATCTTCAGCGGCAACCTCTTCGATATTCACACCGCCGCGTGTGGAGACCATCGCAACCGGTCGGCTCGCACTCCGGTCCATCGTGACCCCAACATACAACTCCGTCTCGAAGTCGACAGCGGCCTCCACGAGCACACGGTCCACGTCATATCCCTTCAGATCCATTCCGAGTATCGATTCCGCTGCCGACCGCGCCTCCGTCTCGGAGTCAACAACCTCGATACCCCCTGCCTTGCCCCGGCCACCAACCTGAACCTGTGCTTTGATGGCTACGGGATAGCCGACAGATTCCGCCGCCTCGACCGCCTCCTCAACTGTACCCGCCAAGCGTGACGCCGGGGTCGGTATCCCAGCCTCGGCAAACAACTCCTTAGCCTGGTACTCGTGGAGTTTCATCGTTTTGACGCACGGCACATTTGCCTTTAGTCGTTGTTATAGAAGATTCGAGGCTAGCACCTCGCTCTTTACAGTAGGTGACGAAGTAAGCAGATGGTGACGGTGATGCGGGTGGAAACATGAGT
>JBDGPQ010000122.1:3058-6712 GCA_042219595.1 Haloarculaceae archaeon | reverse complement strand
AGGAGTGAAATACGCGGTGGCGCTCTCCACGGTGGCGCTGATCACCTGGGTCGTCGTCGAACAGATCTCTGGCGGCTCCGAATCAGCGGCGATCCTGCTTTTGATTGCAGGACCCGGAACCGACCTCTTGTCCCACCGCATATCACGGGCCAGGCACCGAGTTGGACGCTTCGTCTCGCGAGCCGGCCCAAACAATGATGAGGATGTAACGATACTGAGTCGATAACGAAGTCCGGCGAATCGATGAGACGGACGGGGCAGCTGGCGACGTGCCGGCAGCCGCGATCCAGGGGGGTAGTGACCGAGCGTGATACGAAGCAGATCGGGGGCATCCAACGGGGGGAACGTGGACCGCGGACAGACACTTCACGATTACGTCGCCGGGATTTCGGTATTCGTCTTGACGATCGGTGTCGTGTTGGGACTCCTGCCAGGCGTTATTGCCCCGTTTTCTGGGGATGGCACGGCAGTTGATGCATCGACGGCAACACGAATAACCGGGCAGATCGTGGGAAACCATTCGGTCGCTGACACGGAGACAACGCTGAATGAGAGCGCACTGGGAGATGTCTTCGCCCTTGATGAGGAGGATCTCCGAAGTCGTTACGGGCTCGGACCCGAGCAGCACGTCAATCTAACCCTAACGGGACTCGATGGCACGCCGCTCCACGATACTGCCGGAGCGACGGCCGCAGGCGAAGACACGAGCAGCGCTTCGAGAGTGATCGAATTGCAACCACCAGGAACGTGCTCGCCGGCGTGTCGACTAACGGTGCGAGTGTGGTAGCATGTGGGATCAACGGGGCCAATTGTACACGATCGAAGGTGTGATCGGTGCGCTGGTAATCATCAGCGCAGTTGTGTTTGCGATGCAAGCGGTGGTGCTGACGCCGGAATCCGGTGGCGGCGTGAGCCCGGAATCCAGAGCCGATCTCAGACACCAGGCAAATGATGTGCTTTCCATCGCCGCCCAGAATGACACGTTCGATCTCAATCGGTTGGCGCGGTACTGGAGCCAGGGTGCACGGACATTCTATGGCGGCGTTAATCCTCGATTGGGCTATGGTGAGCGTGGCCCACCAGGCGTCCTCGGGCAACTACTGAACCAAACCTTCGAGCATCGCACCCGCTCGTACAACCTCGAGTTACGGTATCGTCTCGCCAATGATACCGGGACGACCGGAACGGTCCCGGTCGTCTACACCGGACAGCCCGATCCTGATGCGGTGGTCGTCTCGCGAACCGTTGCGCTGTTCGATAATCAGACACTAACAGCGCCGCGGACCTCGGGGGTGGAACTCTGGCAATATGATACCGATCCGACAGATAGTGATGACGGATACTACCCGATCCCTGACGCGATCGATGGGCCGCTCTACAACGTAGTGGAGGTGCGACTGACCGTATGGTGAACCGCCGCGGACAACTCATCCTGATCGGAGCCGTTCTCCTGGCGACCGTCATCTTTGGCTTGAGCTTTCTATTGAACTCGATGCTCTATGCGGGCGCCACGGCAACAGGCTCAACGACTGCAGCCGTGGGTGAAGCAGATCAGATCGGCTTCGAAGTTCAGCGCGGCGTGCGTCCGCTTGTGATCCGGGTGAACCACGCTGCCCGGAACATCACGGCGTCTGGGCTCGCAACGGCCGTCAATTCGAATGTGACCCGTTTCAGCAAGTTATACGGTGAATCCAAGGCGGCCGCCGGATCCACAGCCGTTGCGGTTGCGTACGACAACGCGACGAGCGAGTTCGGCACCCGGATCGTCCAAGTCCAGGATGCGGAATTCCTCGACCCATCGGGAGATTTGGATTGGAAGCCGGTGGACGATTCAGCGGCCGTTGGCTGGTTCACGGTGAACGTTGACCTTGAGAATTCCACCGTGAACCCTGCGGTATTCAATGTCAGTAATAGCTCGAATCAAATCGATTATACACTCGAGCGAAACGGGACAAACGTCACGGTCACATCGGACCCGGATTGGACCGGGCCCGTCTCGACCGAGTGCGGCGAGACTGGGGGGCGAGTCCTGCTCGATATGTTCGCTGGTACCGCCTATACCAGTGACTGTGCCTTTAACGGGACTGGCCGGCTCTCCGGGATGGTGGAGGAAATCAGAATCGACCACGGTGACCGGATCGAAGGTCGGTTCTCGATTGTCGCGAACCGCTCTGCGACTCCCGTCGGCCATTGTACGACAGGGACACCGGTTACCGACCCGTGCCGCGTCCCCGCCGTGTGGACCGCGAACCTCAGCGTGAGCGTGACTGGCCAGCAGGTCCGGTACGACAACGCGTTCAACCTCAGCGTGTATCCGGGGGCGGGATCGTGACTCGCGAGCAGCCCGATCGGGCGATCACGCCGGTCGTATCACACGTCACAAGCGTCGCTATAACGACGTTACTCATCATCAGCCTCGTCGCCACCGCTACCGGCTTCCTCGACAGCCGCCAAACAGATGCCGCCCGATCGGAACTCGAGACTGTTGGAAACCGCCTGTCGAGCGAATTGGCTGCCGTCGACCGGCTGGCGCGCTACGGTGACATCACCACCGTCAGAACGCGGCTAACACAAACAGTCGTCGGCAGTACGTATACCGCTCAATTGGTGACGGACGCAAGCTGCTCGGGAGTCCCCACTACGACGTGTCTCCGCCTCGAACCCGCCGAGTACGACCTCTCGACGATCGTCCCCGTCCAGAACGAGACGAAGCTGCATCTCGAGGCTCAGGCGGATGGGGTATTTGTCATTTCGGCAAATGGTTCGAGCGGAACCCCCGCACCAACCCGGCGACAGATCGAAATGAGTCCACGCATCGGCATCGGACAGAATGTCGGCGCAGTGGTCGGGATCGGGCCTGGCACGGGGCTGAGTCAAGCACCGATCGCGAAGTTCATCTTCAATCCAGATCCGCCAGAAGTCGGTGAAACCGTGGAATTCGACGCGAGTGCCAGTTGGGATCCCGACGGTTCCATCACGACCTATGAATGGGACTGGGATAACGATAGCACCTTCGAGACCACGGATTCGGACGCGATCGCCTTCCACACCTTTGGGTCGCCCGGAGATCATAACGTCACCCTCCGGGTAACTGATGGCGCTGGCGCCACCGCCAATACCACTCACGAAGTCGACGTGTCTGGGCTGGTGTACAATGGCGATATGTCTCGGGCGAGTCCGGGCGATAACGACGCCATCACCCTCTCGGTCACGAACTCGTACGGAACCGCGATCACGATCGAGCGGGTCATGATCGACCCGACGAATGACGCCCACGATTCCCTGGATGGGTCGTCTGAAATCGAAGTTGACGTCGGACTGGACGGCGCCGTCGATGGGTCCAAGGACTGGTCCGGGGGCGTGACGATCCCGGAAGACGGGCGGATCGGTATCCTCGATACTACTGCCACCGTGCCGAGCGGCGATTCCGCGGAGCTGCTGCTACAGGAGTTCAGCGGCCCAAACGTCCAAAATGAGGAGTTCACAGTAGGAGTGAGATACAAAATCGAGGGTACCGGCGATGTTGGCGCCAATACGATCACAGATACGGCGGCACCATGACGGGAGCGCATTCACCGACGGAGAAGCGGCGGACTGACAGCGATGCTGCTGACCGCGCAATCAGCGACCTCGTCGGCGAGGCCGATCAACCGA
>JBDGPQ010000122.1:873-3048 GCA_042219595.1 Haloarculaceae archaeon | reverse complement strand
CGGCGTCATCCTCGTCGGCGTCGGGCTGACCGCGACCGTTGGCGTCGACCGGTTGGAAGCGGCTCAGCTCTCTCAGAACATCGAAGGGGCCGAGCGCGGGATGCTACTCCTCGAGTCAGCAGCCGATGAACTCCAGCATTCCCAATCAACAGTTCGTTCTTCAGCGGTGTCGCTCGAGCGAGGGCGCTTGATCACAAACGCTAGTAGTGCGTCTTCTGGATTGACGGTAAATGTATCTGGGGTCGGAGACAGCCCGACACGGTATGCATTAGGTCGACTCACCTATCGGATGTCCGGTGGGAGCGTCGCGCTTGAGGGAGGCGGCGTATTCCTACGCACCAATGGCGGGAGTGCTGTGGTCTCCGCAAATCCCTCCATCATTTGCGGGCCAGATCGGGCGGTGATCTCGCTACTCAGCCTGCAGGGGCCAGCAATGAACCGATCGTTTTCGGGTGGTGACGCCAACGTTGTACTGCGATTAAATCGATCGGCAGTCATATTCCCTGAGAACCGAACGGGTGTAGGGAATCTCAGCCAATCCACCGGGGTCAATCTCACAGTACATTCCGAGTTCGACGACGGCTGGCGATCATTCCTTACTGGACCAAGTCAGGAATGGACGCACCTCTCGGGAGACACATATCGCTGTTCGCCAACCTCCGGAGAGGTCTACGTGAGGCAGACCGTCATCGATATCCGAGTACGTCGATAGCCCCACGCCGCTATGAGGCGATCTCCGCTTCCGCGACGCGGACGCTGACGATCTCCGTCGCGCCCGCCTCGTCTGATAACCCAAATTGCACGAGCAGTGCAAGGGTATTCCGCGTTCCGGCGCCGACTGGCGGTAGGTCAAATACCGCTAATGCCTGGTTGCTCTCCGCCTCGAACTCGCCGGTCGATGCACTGATGTTGACATCGGGGAATTCGTCGAGTGACTCATTGACATCGGTCTGCCAGTCCGCATACGTGGTTTGGAGAAGCGTGTCCGGTCGCTCGCCATCCACGTAAATGTCAGCGCCATAACTATCCTCAATACCATTGAGATCCGTGCATCGCACGACAGCGAGTGTTTCGCCACCTACGGATTTTGTCTCGCCCGTGAGATTCCAGGCGTCCGGCTCGCATTGGTAGGACGTCATATTGATCGACATGGTCTCGTTGTCCCGGTGGGTGAACGAGTACTTGAACAGTGAGGGCGCGGTCGGGTCGTTGAGGTTCAGGAAGCTGTGGCTCCCGTGCGTCGCCGACGCGATGTCGCTCGTATTCCCAGGGATATCGGCGTCGAACACCGAGCCCCCGCTGGTGACGTTCGCGGTAATCGGCGTCGTCGCAATCGCACTTTGTGGGTTGATCAGATCACCGAACTCCTCGAAGCAATTGATAACGGCCGATTCGTTATCCGCGAAGCAATATCGACCGCCCGTCGCATTCGCAATGTCCTTCATCAAATCTTCGTCAGCACCGCTGCCATATCCGATCGTATAGATCGTGATGTCACGCTTGTTTGCGAGTTCTGCTCCCGCCACTGTTGCATCATCGGCAAACCCGCCGCCATCTGGTGCAACAGTGTTTTGACCGTCGGTTAACAGCACGGCAACCTTTCGGTGGGTTTGGTTCCCTTTGAAGTCGAACACCGCTGTCGAGTAATTAATACCCTTATAAATGGCCGTGGAGCCCGAGGCAGAGGGATCGTCGATCGAAGAGTTCACCGCAGCGAAATTATTCGAGAAAAAGTACTCCTTCCCCCCGCTCTCGATATACGAGTATTCAGCCTCGTCGTTGTAATAGACGACGCTTGCACGGTCACGCGAGGCATTCAACTTGCCGACGAACGCTTTCGCACCGTCCTTCGCGTCAGCCAATTTACCCCCGTGCATCGAGAACGACCGGTCCAGGATCAATGTCGCATCCACCGGCGGCCCAGGCACCTCTCCGCCACTTAGCTCCACTTCCTCGCCGATATCAAGACCTGATTCCTTCAGCGGTTCCGCGAATGCTGAATACGTATTGGCGGCGCTCTTGCTGGCATTCAACTTTGCTGGGCCGTCGGGGGCATTGCCAGCCAAGGTTGTATTCGTCATGAACGATGCAATCGGGGGTACCATATCGATGACCTGATTTTGGTGGTCATCAGCCGATGGATGGAGCGAATCTTGTGGGATATACGCTCGGACG
>JBDGPQ010000122.1:0-840 GCA_042219595.1 Haloarculaceae archaeon | reverse complement strand
ATTCGCGAACGATTCGACCGTCCCGACACCGCCACCGACCTCGGATTGTAGATAGTTGAACCACCCTCGTTGAAAAGTGGAATTGATCCAGATCGTCAGGTTATCCGGACGCTGACAGTCGCCTTGTTGGAGGGCAGCCATGTGGCTCTGTGTTCGCGACCGAGTTCGGCTACGATTCAACTCTAAGGCATTATTGATTCGATTCAGCTGTCCCGAGATATTGACGAGCCTGATGTCCAGTGCACCATTTTCGAAGGTGAGTGCGGGTGGCGAAATGACCGTACTACTTTGGCGATCGCTGCGGAAGAGGCCGCCCGCTTGATAGGCCACCACCCGGTCACGGTTATCGGTGAAGTGAATCGTCCGGAGTTGCTGGGAAAACGAGCACGTCCCATTCCGGTCGACGGTGACATTTAGCGTCCCTCCGTCGAGAAGATGAATGTCATTGACGAGGGCATCATCGGCGTCAAGCCGCACTCTCGTTCGGTCTTCACTGACAGCCAAGGTCGAAAGCTTCGCATCATAGACATTGAGTTGCTTCTCAGCCGATTCGAGCTTGGTTTCGCCCTGGGCATCGCTGAGCGTCCCTGCCCCGAGGACGACCACCGTTACCGCTCCAACGAGCACGATGCCGATCAGGAGCACCATCCCGATCAGCTCGGATATCCCCCGATCAACCCGTCCCGACGCATCCCCCACCTGTGATTCCCCCCGTCTATTGCCTCAAATAAGGGACGAGCAGGCCATCAATCTATGGGTTCTTTCGAACGGTTCCTGTCCTGGATCGATCGATGCCTTCGGTGCCCAGTATCAGGCTCGATAACCGACCGTCAAAGGTTA
>JBDGPQ010000185.1:0-6890 GCA_042219595.1 Haloarculaceae archaeon | reverse complement strand
ACGGTCGACACATTAGATCTGCATCCGGACCTTGCTGAGACCGTAGCGCAGCGGTTTGATACGTTGCTGCCCGTTCAGAGTCTCGCTGTTGATGCCGGAGCCCTCGATGGTGAGGATCTCGTGGTTGTAAGTGCAACCGCGACCGGCAAAACCCTGATCGGTGAACTCGCCGGCATCGATCGAGTCCTCCGAGGTGGTGGGAGCTTTCTCTTTCTCGTCCCCTTGGTCGCGCTCGCGAACCAGAAATATGGGGAGTTCAAGGCTCGATATGGCCATCTGGTTGACGTAACGCTACGGGTTGGCTCAAGCCGACTCGGTGACGGCGGCCACGGATTTGATCCTGATGCCGACGTCATCGTGGGGACGTACGAGGGGATCGACCATGCGCTTCGCGTCGGCCGAGATATCGGTGACATCGGGACGGTCGCAATCGATGAAATACACACGATTGGCGAGGGCGACCGTGGACACCGTCTCGACGGTCTCATAACGCGGCTGAAATATTACAGCGAGCGGCACTCGGGGACGACCCAGTGGCTCTACCTCTCGGCCACGGTCGGGAATCCAGGGGCCCTGGCCGAGGCTCTGAATGCCGATCTCGTCGAATTCGAAGAACGGCCAGTTCCGATCGAACGGCATCTGGCCTTCGTCGATGGCCGGGAAAAGGCCCAAGTCGCCGATACGCTCGTGAAGCGGGCGTTTGACGCCACCTCATCGAAGGGGTATCGTGGACAGTCGATCGTTTTCACGAACTCGCGTCGACGGTGTCATGAGCTGGCTCGCCAGCTCCAGTACGACGCCGCGCCGTACCATGCAGGCCTGGATAACGAGCGCCGGAACCGCGTCGAACAGCGCTTTGCCGATCAGGAACTCGCTGCAGTGGTGACGACGGCAGCGCTAGCTGCTGGTGTGGACTTCCCCGCCTCTCAGGTCATTTTCGATTCATTAGCGATGGGTATCGAATGGCTGAGCGTCCAGGAATTCGAGCAGATGGCCGGCCGGGCCGGACGGCCGGACTACCATGACGAAGGGACGGTCTACCTGCTGGTCGAGCCTGATGGGGCGTATCACCATGGCCAGGATCGCACGGAGGATGAGGTCGCATTTGCTCTTCTTCAGGGCGAGGCAGAACCAGTGCGGCCACTGTACGACGAGGGAGCGGCCATCGAGGAGACACTCGCGAACGTGGCGGTGGGAGGCCGTTCTGCGAAGCGGCTCAACGATCGGATGGTTGGTGAGATGCCAACGAAATACGCACTCGGAAAGCTACTCGAATATGAATTCATTGACGGCCTCACACCGACACCGCTTGGGCGTGCGGTAACGCGGCATTTCCTGTCTCCGGCAGACGCGTTTTTACTTCTCGACGGAATCCGGCACGAGGAATCGCCGTGGGAACTCGTTGCGCGACTCGAACTCGCGGAGGCGTCGTGAGCCAACGACAGCCTTAGGGGCAGACCCGTCATCGGTTGTGATGTGGGACCGTAGGGTAGCTTGGTATCCTTCGGGCCTTGGGTGCCCGTGACCGCGGTTCAAATCCGCGCGGTCCCATCTTCTGCACGCTGATAAATGCGAGCGAATAGTGGCCGGAGTCGCCATCCACATGCCAATGTGACATCGGTCGAAAGGGATTTGGTTCTGTCTGCAGCCGTTTTCCCATGCCACTCTCCGACGAGCTTGCTCATTGGTTCGAGCAAGAATTATTTGCCGCGTTCGCGACCAAATCGCCGGATGGGTCGATCAATCTTACGCCGGTCTGGGTCGATCATGACGGCGAGCATCTACTTGTGAACACCCTCCGCGGTCGCCGGAAGGAGCGAAACGTCAAGCGTGACCCCGCAGTGGCCTTGATGCTTCTCGACCCGGATGACCCGTATCGATACGTGACCGTACAAGGGGAGGTGGTCGAGCTCACCGAGGAGCACGCGGCCGATCATTACCGTGACCTTGCGATGCGATATACCGGTGAGGAGGATCGGTATGAGCGGCGCTACGGTGACGAGGAGCGGTCCAGAGTGATTCTCAAGATCGAGCCACAACGGAGTGCACAGGTTGCGATCGAAGGATGAGCGCTACGGCTCGATCGTGATAGCGCCGTCCTTGGAGATTTGGGCGGAGCGGTCGGGCGGGATGACGGTGGTCGAACCCTCCTCTTCAACGATGGCCGGGCCATCCAATGTCCGGCCGGGGGCGAGACACGAGCGCTCATAGACTGCTGCTTCTACCGCCCCACGATCGTTGAAGTGGACGTCCCGTGCACCGAGTCGTGCCGGTCCATCAGCCGCGTCGAACCCCTCAATATCTGTGGATCGTGGAACGTGTCCAGTAACCCGAAGCGTTGCGCATTTGACTTCGTTGTCGCGAATTGCGTAGCCGTATCGTTCCTCGTGGTGGTCATGGAACGTCGCTGCGGCTTTGTCGACGGCCGAGGTAGTTGCGGAATCGGTTGCCACTGGAACGGTCAGCTCGTACGCTTGCCCAGCGTAGCGCATATCCATAGCGAATTCCAGATTGATCTCCGACTGATCGAAGCCTTGGTCCGTCAGTCGGTCGATGACGGTTGCCGCGAGGTCATCGAAATCCGAGACTGTAGTCTCCGGATCGATGGTTTCGCGCGTGTAAGCGTGACTCTCCTGGACGCGAACATCAGCCGAGAGGAGGCCACGCGCGGAGAACATGCCCGGTTGTGGGGGAACGACGACCGAATCGATATCGAGTTCATCGGCCAGGCTGGTTGCAACCTGTGGTCCCATTCCTCCAAATGCGACAAGGGCGAAGCCAGCCGGGTCGAGGCCGCGTTCAATCGTGACCTTCCGCACGTTCCGAACGAGTCGGGCTGTGGCAACATCAAGGATGTCGAGTGCGGTTTGAGTAATCGATTGTCCGAGGGGGTCTGCGATGGTATCCTCAAGAACGGTCCGTGCCTGCTCAAGATCCGGCGTGATTTCACCGCCGATAGGGCGAGTCGGGCTAATCCGGCCCAAAACCAGGTTCGCATCAGTGATGGTTGGTTGGTCACCACCCCGACCATAGCACACCGGCCCTGGATTGGCGCCAGCTGACGCGGGCCCAACCCGAAGTGCTCCGCCGGCGTCGATCCGTGCTATCGATCCCCCTCCTGCACCGACAGTTTCGATATCAACCATCGGTATTTCAAGTGGGAGATTATTGATCTCGTTCTCAGTCGATCGGATAGCCTCACCATCACGGACGATGCTAATATCGGCGCTCGTCCCGCCCATGTCGAGCCCAATAGCGTTATCAAAGCCCTCGCGATTGCTCTGCCCGACGGTTGCGATGGCGCCCGCCGCTGGCCCCGATCCGATCGTTCGAACAGCGTTCGTTGCCGCCTCAGCCAGGCTGAAAGACCCCCCACCGCAATGCATGACTGACGTCGCAACGGCAATGCCGAGGTTATCGATGGCCGCATCGACACGGTCCAGGTAGTCTGCAACGACTTGTTTCGCGCTTTCATTGATTACCGTCGTTACGGTCCGCTCGTATTCGCGGCGCTCTGGATGAACGGCCGAGGAGAGCGCGTAGTCGAGGTCGCGCTCAGCGAGCAGTTCTCCGAGGCGAACCTCATGGGCATCATTCAGGTAGGAAAACAGCGTCGAGACCACAACGCTCTCGATATCCAGGGCTTCGAGATCATCTATTGCGGCCTCAGCCGCGGCCTCATCGAGCGGTTCAATCTCCTCGCCATCCGCGCTGATCCGTCCCGGCACCTCAAGGCGGCGGTCTCGAGGGACGAGCACGGGTGGTTTGTCGGTCTGGAGGTCGAATGGATCGGGGCGTGTCTGTTTGCCGATTTCGAGGACATCTCGAAACCCTGCAGTGGTGAGCAGTCCCACCGGAGGCAGGTCGTTTTCGAGTACCGCATTCGTCGCGACGGTTGTCGCATGGCCGAGAAAGCTCACCGCACCTGGCTCGGTCTCCGTCTGCTCAAGGATCGCCTCAATGCCATCGATAACGCCATGCTCGAACGCTCCAGGGGTCGACGGGGTCTTCGTCGCTTCAAACTCCCCGGTCGCGGGATCGTATAGAACCACGTCGGTAAACGTGCCACCGATATCCACACCAAGTCGGACACTCACTGCGAATCACCTCGAAGGCGGGCTGTCGCTTGCTCGTCTATCTCCCCGCGAGTCGTGACCACCACACCGTACTCTTCTCGCGCCGCCTCTCGTGAGACCTTGCCTTGGACAACGTCCCGGCGGACAGCCTCCGCGTCTCGTTCGTGTGGGTCACCATACCCTCCACCTCCGGGCGTTCGAATTGACACCTGATCACCACGGTCGAGTGATCGTGTGATCTTCGAGCTTGGCAGCGCTTCGTCGTTGATCGCATAGCGAGCAGGAGTACCTTCGTCACCGCCGAAGAGGCCCCATGGAGCGAAGCGCATTCTATCGGAGTTCACAACCAGCCGGCCGTCTGTTGCGTTCACCTGCATATCGCGGCGAAGGCCCAGACCACCACGCGTTCGACCGGCGCCTGCGGAATCCGGAATGAGTTCGTACCGAGTGATCAAGAACGGGTAGTGGGTCTCGAGTTCCTCGATCGAGGCGTTCGCGGTGTTCTGCGAGTTGGTCTGCACAGCGTCCATTCCATCTTTCGTTGCGCGAGCCCCGTAACCACCGCCAAACGACTCGTAATAGACGAACTCGCTTCCAGTTGCTGGGTCCTGGCCGTCGACACTCCACTGCTGGCATGATCCTTTCGTCCCAGCGATAGTTTTCTCCGGCAGGGCCCCAGCCATCGCCTTCGAGATCAGATCGCCGACACGGTTCTTCGGTTCAGCCCAGCCGGCGACGGGAACGTTCTCCTCGGGATTGACCATCGTCCCAGGGGGCGTTATGAGATCGATCGGGCGATAGAAGCCGTCATTCTTCGGGATGTCCGTGCCAAGAAAAGACATTAGTACCGGCATGATCCCACTGAGCACGCCTGCGGGTGTGATGTTCAGGGGACCCTGGTTCTGATCGGCTGTCCCCGTGAAATCCACCGTGATCGTATCGCCGTCAATTATTAACGTCAGTGCGAGTTTGACAGGTTCGTCGACGACACCATCACCATCCATGTAGTCCTCCGCGCTGTATCGGCCGTCGGGGATCGATTGGATTGCATCACGGACGAGACGTTCCGTATAATCGTATAACCGTTCGGCCTCCGCTCCGACCGCAGCCCAACCACGGTCGGTTATCACCTCCCCTAATCGAGATTCGGCGGTCCGGTTCGCTCCGAGCTGCGCCAAATAGTCTCCATGCCGCCGGTCGGGATCTCGAACATTTCGGAGGACGATCGACATGACTTCATCATTATATGTCCAGTCCTCCACCGCCTTGACGCCCGGGAGTACGAGGCCTTCGCCGTAGGTCTCCGTGACGTCCGTCGGGATGCCTCCTGCCGTTGGACCGCCGATGTCGACGTGGTGGGCGAGGGTGGCAGCATAGCCTGCAAGGTCCTCGTCGTGGTAGAGCGGCGAAATAAGGGTGACATCAGGCAGGTGAGTGTGGTTCTTGGCCGGATCATTGACGAGTAAGCCATCACCTGGGCCAAGATCATCGCCGCGGTTCGCGACGTGTCCCGGGACGAGTTCAACGAGGGCTCCAATATGCATCGGGAACTCGTCGTTCTGGGCGAGGTTCCGCCCCTCCGGATCAAACAAGCCGCAGGTGCAATCCATCCGGGTCTTAATGTTGGGTGAGTAGGCAGTTCGTCGAAGCGTCTCGAACATCTCGTCGACGACGCTCTTCATCGCATGGCGGAGGATCTCAACGTCCTTGCCAACGGCCATGCCGCCCTCGGCGGCGGAAGTCGCTTAATCCTTTGTGTGCGCCCTGCCATCCGCTCTCATAGCATGGAGTGGCCCGAGCTCGATCATCGTACCGGTGGCGCCGCGTTGGGTCTCGGCTACGCTCTCGTGCTGGTGATACTATTTCGGAATCCAAGTGGTGGTCTGACAGCTGCCCTGACGAGTCCGGACACGATCATCATCGGCATCGTATTACCAGTCGGGGGACTGCTTGCTGGCGGCTACGTTTGGCTGGGGTGGCCTGGCACGGCGATCGTCGGTGTCCTCGCTGCGAGCTATCTCGGGCTTTGGGGCGTCGTGTTCGGCCTTCTCGTCACCGGCGACCTCCTGATGGTGCGAGTGAGTGGTCTTGTTGCGGTGTCACTGTCGGTTGTCGCCCTCCTCGGCAGCCTTCGGCGTGTGGCCGCCACACTGTGGACAGAGTAGTATCTACCAATCGAGCGGACGTCTGAGTCCCGTCGCGAGCGCGATGAGTCCGAGTGTTGTGAGCAGGAGCCCAACCACCCACAATGGGGTGCCCGATTCACCCAGTGAAAACAACCAGAGGCCGAACACAACGGCAATCCCTCCGCTGACGATCCGGCGGACAAACGGCTCAACCTGGGTCGCGCTTCGTATGTGCCTGTCCACCCGGCGTCGAATGCGGTCCACGCGTACGGTTGGGGTGCCGTAGTTAACAGCCTTCCACATTGTCACGATTTGGTGTCCACCGCTGGGGGATCGTGCGACGCGCCAACGGCGATCCCGTTCACCATAGCGATGCAGATCCAAAGGTGTGTGCGATCCTCGGTGGTGGTTCATCGCTCCGTGGCATCCGTGGTGAACGACACTCGGCAGATTCACATGTGCCATGGCCAACGCCATCGGTCGGACGCTGTCGTTGATTGCAGCCAAGATCGTTCTTCGACCGCTCAACGTATTAGGACCACACTCCGGAGACGGCCGAAGGTTGTCGCTTGGACCCACAGCTGAAAGAGTACGCTCCCCGAAACCGGTGTCAATCTATCGCCCTCATCGCGTCCGTCGGCCAGCAAGACCAGCTCGACCCGACCGGAGAGAATCTCGGTCGACGGCC
>JBDGPQ010000020.1:0-7185 GCA_042219595.1 Haloarculaceae archaeon | reverse complement strand
CCGATGAGTGCGACGTCCATGGCCGGCCCTGCCAGGGACGGGCCTTGAGTGTTCGGTCAATTGCGTCGATATAGCCACGGTCGATGTTGTGCCATCCGCCGGCGTTGGGAGGATTTCGGTGAGCCTAAAACGGAAGTGATTTTAGGCATCCCTAAACAACTCCAGGTGATGGACGCAGACGTCTGCGTGATCGTTCCGACGATCCGTGACTGGGATTGTGTCCGGGCGTACGTCGAGAACGCCCGGTCTCACGGATTCGAGGTGGAACGATTACATTGGGTGCTCGTAACCGAAGCGTTCTGTGATACCGATGGAATGCGTGCGATGCTCGCCGACCTCGACGTCTCCGGCGACGTGTTCGATGGCCCCGCCAGAGAGGCATGGCTTTCCGATCAGGGAGTTAGCGAGTATACGCATTTGATTCCCGAGGCGAGCCATGCTCAGACAAGTTTCGGCCTCCTGTACCTCTGGGCGAACGACTTCAGTTACGGCGTCTTTATCGACGACGACACGTTGCCACACTCGGAGACGGACTTTTTCGGTCGACATCTCCAGAATCTCCATCACGAGGGCGAGATCGATGCCGTTCGGTCAGACGAACGCTGGGTCAATGTTCTCTATGATAGCATCGACGAACACGGGCTCTATCCACGTGGATATCCCTACGGCGCGATGGACGAAACCGTCGAGACGGAGACCCTCCATGCCGGAAGCGTAGTCGCCTCGCAGGGGCTCTGGACGAATGTTCCGGACCTGGATGCGGTCCGGATCCTCGGCGACGGGGACCTCACTGGGCAGGCCGAGACACGTCTACAGGCTGATGATTTCGGCCCTGACTTCGTCGCCGCGCCGGGACACTACCTCACCGTGTGCTCCATGAATCTCGCGTTCCGTCGAGAAATTGTCCCGGCATTTTACCAGTTGCCCATGGATGATAACCCGTGGGATGTGGGCCGATTCGACGACATCTGGAGCGGTGTCTTCCTCAAACGGGCATGTGATATCCTCGGTGATCAGATCATTACCGGCGAGCCATTCTGCGAACACAACAAAGCCCCGAGATCAACCTTTGGCGACCTCGCGAATGAGGCTCCCGGACTCGAACTAAACGAACACCTCTGGCGATTGATCGATGATGCTGGAGCCGAGGCTGATTCCTACGCCGGCGTCTATGCGGCACTCGCCTCCCGACTCCGCGAGGCGGATGTGGAGGATCTACGAAACGGTGAATTCCTTGCGTATGTCGGCGAGCACATGGCTGACTGGCTCGATTGTCTCGAAAATCTCGATGAACAAACAACGCCAGCGGTGGACCGCGCCCCGACACTGACGGGAGACGACTAAGCACATGACAACAAATTCAAACGACATTGCCGAGACGGACGTATCGACTGGGCGGCGAGCATTTCTCACGGCCGCGGCGGCTGCCGGTGCGGGCTCGCTTGCTGGCTGTGGGGTGCTTTCAGGGAACGGTCCAGGGGTTCAAGGCCCATCGATCACCGACTTCCGTGGTTCGGGACAGATCGTCGAAGGTCGGGGAGCACCCGGTGGAACGTCGATTACTGAGCTTCCGGACCTCGAGGGTGAATTGACGTTCTATTTGTCCTTTGGTGAGGGCGGCCTGTATTTGGATTTGATCGACCTGTTCGCGAATTTTTACCCTGACTTCGAGTATCGGCATACCCAACAGTCATCGAGCGGTCTTGCCAACAGAATCATCGAGGAGGTCGAAGCCGGCGCCAGCGAAGCGGACCTGTTTATCGCGGTCGATGCCGGTTCGCTTGCGAGTGTCGCACAAGCAGGCGCGACACGAACGCTCCCGGACAGTGTTCTCGACACCGTTCCCGCGAGTCTCCGGACTGATCAGTGGGTTGGCATTGCTGGGCGCGCTCGGGCGATTCCATATTATACTGAGGCTATCGATGAGGCTGATGTACCGAATTCGGTCCAGGCATTTCCCGACACGCCAGCTTTTGCCGATGCCATGGGTTGGGCGCCGACCTACAGCGCCTTCCAATCCTTCATAACCGCGATGCGGCTGCTCCGTGGTCGGGACGAGACTCGAGCCTGGTTGGAAGACATGGTCGACCACGGCATCACCAACTATCCGAACGAATTTGTCGTCTCGAACGCGGTCGCGAATGGCGAACTCCGTGCAGGATTTGCCAATCATTACTACGCGCTCCGCGTGCGGAATCAGCGGCCTGACGCTCCGGTGTCCCTCGCGTTTACGCAGAATGATGCCGGGGCACTCATCAATGTCTCCGGCGCCGAGATCATCGATGGCACAGATAACGCGGAACTCGCCGAAAACTTCGTCCGGCATCTGCTCTCATCGGAGGCTCAGGAATTCTTCGCCACCCGTACCTTCGCGTACCCAACAGTGCCAGAAGTCGATCCGGTCGGCAATTTGCCCCCAGTCGACGAACTCGACCCACCCGAGATCGATCTCCAGGAGCTCGCGGACGTGAACCCGACCATCGAACTGCTGCGCGAGACTGACGTGCTCTGATGGCCACGCCCGAGGATTTCGATCGGCTAACTGACCGCCGAGACCGTGTCCGGGAGCGGCTCCCCGGCTCCCTTGGCCTGATTGCCGGCATCCTCGCATTGTTCCTGCTGTCGCCGATCATCTGGGTCCTTCTGCGCGCCGTGGCTGTGAATCCCGCTCGGGCGTTCTCCCTCCTTACAGATCCAGACACTGTCGGTATCGTCGTCAACTCGCTCGTGATGACGGCGGTCGTTACCGCGGCCTCGATAGTGTTGGGGGTCCCCCTCGCGTTGCTCACGGCGCAAACGAATCTACCGTTCCGTCGGGTTTGGACGGTTGTTGTGGCGTTGCCGTTGGTCATTCCGAGCTATGTCGGTGCTTTCGCGTTCGTCTCGGCCTTTGGCCCACGGGGTGTCCTCCAGGGTCTCCTCGCGCCCCTTGGGGTCGAGCAATTACCCGCGGTGTACGGTCTCGGGGGGACAGTTGTCGTGCTCACGGTATTTTCGTACCCGTATGTGTATCTCACAACGCGTGCGTCACTACTCTCCGTGGATCGGTCGGTCCTCGAGGCGGCACGAACCCTCAACCACGACCGGATCTCCGCCCTCCGACGTGTTGTCCTCCCACAGATCAAGCCAGGCGTTGCTGCCGGTGCTCTCCTCGTGGCCCTCTATACACTCTCGGACTTTGGCACACCAGCGATCATGCACTATGACGTCTTCACGCGGATGATCTACGTTGAATACATCAACCAAAACCGTGGGTTCGCTGCGCTCCTCTCACTTGTGCTACTTGGCCTGACGGTCATCATCCTGGCATGGGAGTCACGGATCAATGCGAGTCGTGAGGGCGCCCACGTCAGCGGCGGCGGTGAGCGTCCCGCGCGTGTTGCCCTCGGACGGTGGCGGTGGCCGAGCATGCTGCTCCCGATCAGCGTGGCCGTCATCGGTCTGGTCGTTCCGCTCGCAATCCTAGGGATGTGGTTGGTCCGACCGGCAGCAGCCTACGGAGGCGGTTTGGGCTTCCAGCTCTCGTACGCCTGGAATTCAGTCGCCGTCGCCGGTGCAGCGGCCGTCGCCTCGGTGTGTGTTGGCCTGCCCATCGCCTACGTGGCCGCTCGCTCGGAGTCCCCCCTGGCGAAACTTCCTGAACGGGCCAGCTATATCGGCTACGCGGTGCCCGGGGTCGTGCTTGGGTTGGCGCTGGTTTTCCTCGGACTCAGTTACGTGCCGGCGTTGTACGGCACAGTCGCCATTCTCGTGTTTGCCTATGTTGTGAGATTCGTGCCGCAGGCTGTCGGGATCTTGGAGTCATCGATCCTCCAGGTCGATCCTGAACACGCCGAGGCCGCCAGGTCCATGGGTGAATCCCCATTGTCGGCCTTCCGTCACGTGACATTGCCGCAAATCCTGCCAGGCGTTGCAGCTGGCGCCGCTCTGGTCTTCCTCACGACAATGAAGGAACTCCCGGCGACACTCATGCTCCGGCCGCTCGGTTTCGAAACCTTCGTTACGTACATCTGGCAAGTACAGGAAGGTGGCTACTACGGACAGGCGGCGATACCGGCCTTGGTGCTGGTTGCTGTCTCGGCCCTGTCCATGTTGGTGATCCTTGGCCGGGAACGATACCATGGCACGGAATGAAGCCCGAACGCTCGAGCCGGTGACCGACCGCGACGACGCTGAAGACGTCGAAGCGGAGCCGGAGCCGGTGCTCGAACTGCAGGATGTGACCAGAACGTTTGGTGACGAAGTGGCGGTCGACAGCATTTCGCTTTCTGTACGGCCTGGCGAACTCGTCACATTGCTCGGGCCATCAGGGTGTGGGAAGACGACCACCCTTAGACTCATCGAAGGTCTCGACCGGCCGACGACCGGTTCGATCGCTATCGGTGGAGAAATCGTCGCCGACGACCACACGTTTCGTGAGCCGGAAGACCGGGATGTAGGCCTTGTCTTTCAGGATTTCGCGTTGTTCCCACACCTCAACGTTGAGGAAAATATCGCCTTTGGACTCAGAGAGTGGGATGCTGACGAACGGGCGGCCCGCGTCGATGATCTTCTCGACCTAGTCGATCTGGCAGAACATCGAACCAAGATGCCGAGCCAGCTCTCCGGTGGCCAGTCCCAGCGTGTGGCTCTTGCGCGGTCACTCGCGCCCGAACCAGATCTCCTCCTATTGGATGAACCGTTCTCCAATCTTGACGTTCGACTGCGTGTAGAGATGCGTGAGGAAGTGCGTCGGATCCTCAAGGCGGCTGGCGTCACTGCGGTCTCGGTTACCCACGACCAGGAAGAAGCACTCTCGATTTCTGACCGTGTTGCCGTCATGAATGCCGGCCGAATCGAGCAAGTTGGAACACCGGAAGGTGTGTTTGAAAACCCCGAGTCCCGGTTTGTCGCGAGCTTTCTCGGCCGTGCCAGTTTCCTTCCAGGTCGCGTCCGCGGTGATGTCGTCGAGACGACGCTTGGCGCAATTCCCACCGCTCAGCTCAATGGTCCTGTCGAGGCCTACGATGGAGCGGAAATCGATGTTCTCCTTCGCCCGGATGACCTCGCCGCCCGCCCAGCCGCTGCCGATGTTGCTGACGGTCAAATCGTACACCGCCAGTATACCGGCCCGGCGTTCGTCTACCGAATCGAGCTGATCTCCGGCGAACTGGTCCGGTGTTCCCATAATCACGTCGAGGATTTCGAACTCGATCAGGACGTTACAGTCGATATTGTCGCCGATCATCCGTTGGCGTGGTATCCACGGGACTGAAATGGAACGTGTACGCGACTGGCTCTCGCCGCGGCGGCTCGCCATTATCGTAGCGGTCCTGGCTGGCATCGTCGCCGTCTGGCTCTCGCTGGACCTGTTTCCATACCGATCGATCAACCACGACGAAGGAGTTTACCTCAACCAAGCGGCGATGCTGCTCGATGGCCGGCTTGCGATCGAACCCCCGGTTCGAGGCTCCCTCCGACCGTGGTTTTTCGTCCAAAACGGTGACGTGTTGTATCCGAAGTATACCCCCGTCGCCGCGGCCATCTTCGCGACAGGGATGGCTCTTGGCGAACCGGCACTAGCGCTCGGCCCGATCGCGGCGGCGACCGTGATACTCACGTACGCAACGGGTGCTGAAGCGTTCGATTCCCGGATCGGTCTCGTCGCGGCCGTGCTCCTGGTTGCCAGTCCGTTTTTCGTGATCCAGTCTGCGGTATTTCTTTCGTACCTGCCGACGCTAGCGCTGTTGCTCCTCTTCGCGTGGGCCTATCTCCGGGCCGATCGAACGGATGACGAGTGGGTGGCCGCTTTTGCCGGTGCGGCCGTGGGAATTGCGTTCTTTTCACGACCCTTCACGACAGTCCTCTTCGCGGCCCCCTTCATAGCCCATACGTGCTGGAAGATTTGGGTTGCGCCCGATCCGACGTTTCGCCGCTCTCTCATTACCGCGATCCCCGGCCTTCTCGGCGTCGGCGTCGCGCTCGGGTATAATCGTCTTATGACAGGTGCCGCGCTACGGTTTCCGTACGAGGCGTTCGGTCCGCACGACGGTCCCGGTTTTGGCCGCCGTGAGCTGCTTGGCTATGTCGTCGACTACGACCTTGAGTTGGCATTTGAAAGTGCGCGTATCGCCCTCTCGACATTCGCCACGCGCTGGACAGTCGCGCCGCCGATCGGAATTATACTTGGCGCTATTGGCCTCGTACGTGTTCTCGAACGGGGGCGAAACGCCGATCCGCGCCAACTCATTCTCGCCGGACTCGTGATATCGATCCCCGTTGGGCAGCTCACGTTTTGGGGGACCCATAATGCGATTGGGAATTTGGATGACCCTGGGCTTGGCTTGATGGGCCACCTTGGGCCCTTCTATCACCTCCCCTTGCTCATCCCAACGGTCGTCTTTGCTGCGGTTGCAATCGTCGCCGGGTGGGATCATTTCCGACCGGATACAACCGCTCTCGAGGGCAGACAGGTGTATGCAATAGCCCTCGCCGGTATTATCGTGGTCGGGGGATTCGCCGGAGTTGCGGGGCTCGCAATCGCCGACGTGATCGGGCAAAATCGCGTGGTCACACAGTCTCATGCCGCCGCGTACGAACCGATCGAGCAGACCTCATTCGAAGACGATCTCGTCTTTCTGCCGACACCCCAGGGCAACTGGCTCGCACATCCATTTCAATATCTACGAAATGAACCGACGTTTGACGGACCAGTAGTCTATGCACAAGACCGGCGGATATTTGCCGTCCTCAAGGCTTTCCCCGATCGTCAACCGTTCCGATACGCGTACCATGGTGATTGGTTCCCAGCAGATCGGGAGCATGTCGTGCCCACCCTTCGGCCACTGGAAACAGTGCGCGGCGACCGTATCGTTCTCGAAGCCACCGCAGGTTTGCCACCGAGCGCGACCGGTATCACTGCCATTCTTTCCAATCGGAACGGGACGCAAACCGCCGAAACTGTACTCCCAGAGAACGATACGGTTCAACTGCAGACTGTCATCGTGGATAGCCGGGCAAGTCTCACGATCAATGGCGATGCCGGTTCCAATACCATCCCTCTGGCCGCAAACGACACGGCCATGGTGACCCTCTTTGTTGACACCGGTGGACTCGACAGCTTCGAGTACGTGCTCGAATTGCCGGTTTTGGTCGATAATGGGACGCTGTGGTCGATCACGCCGCGTCAGCGGGTCTGTACTGATG
>JBDGPQ010000138.1:0-7204 GCA_042219595.1 Haloarculaceae archaeon | reverse complement strand
TGGTGGTGGGGAGCGCGATGGTGGGTGTGGGAGGTGCACAGCGCGGCCCACCGGATGACACCGGGCCATCGGAAGACGGGGGACCGCCCGCGGGGATTCATTCCCCCGAGCTGGTCGTAACTGACGTCTCAGTGAATCCGGCCGACAGCACTATTGAGGTGACTGTGACGAATACTGGGAAGCAGCCAGTTTCAATCGCATTAGCTGAGATTGAGGCCGTTCAGAACCGGACGGTCGTCCGGGACGTGGTCGCCAATCAGCGGAATGTGACCGCGAACCTCTTTCCCTCAACGACGACGGTGGCCACCACAGGCGGCGGCCGAGTAGAGGTTCTCAAAAACATCAATTTCAAAGAGGAATCCGCAATTACCGACGTCGTATTCCAATCCGCAACTGTTGATGTAGTCAAATCCATCTCGCACGAACCTGCAGGTGTCGTGACAAGTATCGATCCTTAGACGCCGTTGGTGCAAAATATAACCGAAGTCCACACCCGGCCAAGTGAGGATCGGTCGGATGTCGCAAATGTGGTGAGAAAGAGTATCGAATACGTCCGTGATCCGACCGCGGTGGTTGGGGATGCTCTCAAGGGCATCATTGTCGGCGACCAGATCGCACCGGTGTTTGCCCTTCTCGTGAAGAAAATCGATGTCGTCGGGCCGGGCGATTGGGACAACGGCACCGTCGTCGGGAGTATCGAAGTCGAAAGTCCGCAGCAAGTCGTCAGTTCGGTTAACTTCCAAGTAACTGACCGGTCGGAATTCCTCAAGCGGACTGAACCTGGTACGGGGACGGATCCAACGCCATTCAAAGAAACAGTCGAGGTATTACAGAACCTTGCTACGAAGCAGGTTGTTGGTAAGATTTCCTGGACGACTCCGGCGGTGGTTGACAACATAACGGTGCTCGACCAACGGATTCCCATCACGGAAACGTCCGTCTGGGATGTCCCTCGTGCGAACGGGACATCCGAAGTCTCCTTGCGTCCACGTGAATCGACCACTATCCGGCTCGAACTCATCCCCGCGGCGAAGCTTAGCGGAACCCCGCCGCAACTCGAGACGGCGGCCGTTATCGATGGATGGCTCTACGACGAGAACGGCAACGAACTCACTCATTTCCTAGCGAAGCCGGGATCCTGAGCGATCCCCGGCTCCTCATACGATTGAGCCCCCGATTAACACCCATAATGCCCCCACTTCGACTGGGCCGGAACTAACATACTCTGTCCGCCGCCACCGTCGTGGATGCATCATCCGTTCCGAATCGGACTGGGGACGGCCGGCCACTCGCATGACGAGTGTGTCGAGTCCGTCGTGACGGCCTTGGATCTTGGTTACCGGCATCTCGACACGGCTCAACTGTACGGAACGGAGGCAGCAGTTGGCGAGGGATTGGCCCGATCCACCGTTCCGCGCTCGCGTCTCACCGTCGCGACGAAAGTGCACCCGGAGAACATGGCTGCCGGGGATCTCCAGGAGAGCGTCTACGATAGCCGGGAGCGCCTCGGCGTTGACGTAATCGACCTGCTGTACGTTCACTGGCCCGTTGGACAGTATGACCCGAACGAAACGCTCCCCGCGATTGCCGATCTTCAGTCCGAGGGAATAGTGCGGGAGATCGGCGTGAGTAACTTCACACCTAAAATGCTCGCAGAGGCTCGTGATGTGTTACCCACCCCGATTTATGCGCATCAGATCGAGATGCATCCGTTACTCTGGCGGCCGTCGTATTTAGAAGAGGCTCACCGCCATGATTACTGGTTGGTCGCGTACAGCCCACTAGCCAGAGGGGCAGTATTCGACGTCCCGGAGATTCGCGACATTGCTGAGAAACACGGGGTCTCACCGGCTCAGGTGAGCCTCGCGTGGTTGCTGGCCAAGGACAATGTCGCCGTGGTACCCAAAGCTACCGGACGGGATCATCTCCGGAACAACTTCGACGCCGCCTCGCTTTCACTCGACCCGGATGACGTAGACACGATCGAATCCATCGATCGGACCGCGTGGATGATGAACCAGGAGGACTCGCAAATCCTCTCGCGTTATGGCGCACATCCACAACGGGACTAAGCCAAACTGATCGCCTCAGCTACACAGGCATTAAACCCCTCCACCTCCAGCGCGCTTCATGGCAGACCGAGCCGATCAATTGGACCCCGAAACTGCTGCATTCATCGATGGCATTGAGGCTGGCATCACCCCGGCAGCGTCGACGCTCTCGCCGGCGACTGCGCGCGATCTTCTCGACCAACTCTTTGCCGTTTCCGATCCCGAACCCGTCGCCAGCGTCCGCGAATTCGAGATCTCCGGCCCGGCGGAGCCGATTCCGGTACGCATCTATGCACCCGAAGCCGAGCCGCCACACCCGGCGCTGGTATTCTTCCATGGAGGTGGCTGGATGCGCGGCTCCCTCGACGGATATGACGGGCTCTGCCGGTTACTGTGTACACTCGCTGACGTCGCCGTCGTCTCGGTCGATTACCGGCTTGCCCCCGAGCATCCGTTCCCTGCTGGCTTCGAGGATTGTTACGCTGCTGCCGTCTGGACCGCCGAAAACGCGGCGGATCTGACGTTCGATCCGGACCGGATTGCCGTCGGTGGTGACAGTGGCGGGGGCAACCTCGCGGCCGCAGTCGCGTTGGCCGCTCGCGATATGGGCGGGCCCAGCATTGCGCATCAGGTGCTGATATACCCTGCTGTGATTGCGCCGGCGCTGGAATGGTTCGACTCGTACGACGAAAACGCGGAAGGCTATCTCCTCGAAATGGACGCCGTCGAATACTATTACGATGAGTACGTTGGATCCCCGGCCCATCTCGGAAACGCGTATCTCAGCCCATTACGGGCCCGAAGCCTTGCGGGTCTCCCACCAGCGACGGTATTGACGGCGGGCTACGATCCACTTCGCGACGAAGGAGCCGCATATGTTGAACGGCTCGAGGATGCGGGCGTCCCTGTCGACCACCTGCATTACCCCGCGCAAATTCACGCCTTTGTGAGCCTGTTCGAGCACCTCGACGACGGCCGCCGCGCGATCGCAGACCTCGCTGAAGCACTCACCACTGGGCTCTAGGTCCAGTCCGGCTCGCGGTCCTCAAGAAACGCCGCCATCCCCTCGCGCTGGGCCTGCCCGCCGAAGCCACGACCGGCGTCCCCGATACTGGCCTCCATCCCGGACTCGAGACCATTCGAACGACACCGACGGAGCACCCGCTTCTGTGACCGGAGTACAGTCGGGCTCTTGCCAGCGAGATCGTCGATGAATGATCCGAATGTCTCCTCGTAGTTACTCGCCTGAGGCGCCCGTGTCACGACCCCCAGTTCTCGGGCGCGCTCGCCATCGAGAATGTCGGCGGCGTAGATCAGTTCGTTTGCCACACCACGGCCCACGAGGTCAAGGACGAGACCACCTTGAATCACGGTTGGCAGCCCGATATCCACCTCTGGCAGCCCAAGGTTTGCGTCCGCGGTCGCGATTCGGAACTCGCAGGCTGCCGCAAGTTCGAAGGCGACACCAAGCGTATAATCTCCGCAACCACAAACAGCGACAGCGTCGCAGTCACGCACGGCCTCGATCATCTCGTAGAATTCTCTCAGGAGGTCCTGGCCGTCGTGGGGGCCGAGATCATGCGCGTATTCAAGATTGAGGCCCGCACTCAATCCTCGAACACCATCGTCAGGCTGCGGTGCCGTGATCGTGAGCACTGAGATCTCCTCGGGGACTGAATGGACTGTCTCGCGAAATGACGCGGCGATATCGGCATCGAAGAGGTTCAGATCGCCGGTATCCAACCGGAGATGCGCCACGTGCGGTCGATCGGACTCACGCTCAAGTGAGACGCTCATGCTCGGTGCTCATCCGGCCACCCCAAATACCTCACTCCTCGCGGAGCACCCCCCGGATCGCCGCTGCGAGTTCTTCGAAACGGTTGATCGGCATAGCGTCGGTCGTTACCCAAACGCCTCGATCGCCAACGATGACTCGGGTTAGGTACCCGTGCTCGAACACACGAATCTTGAAATCGTAGGCACCAAGCTGTGTATTGCGGTATGTCCGCTGCGATCGGAAGCCCAAGCGCTCGTTATCCGCGAACCCGACCAAATCCGCGGTTCGGTCGAGACCATCGCGGAGATATACCTGTTCGACATCGTCCTCGTCGAAATAGGCGACACTTCTGAGCTGGTCACCGACGCTCGTCCGTGCAGCGCTTACGAGGCGGGTTGCACGCTCGTCACTGATCTCGGCCATGCCGGACGGTACGACACCCCGTCACATACGGGCCATGCCCATTCTTTGTGAGTGAGAACGGCTGATCGGCATAGCGCTTATACTCAACGCTCGCACCATTCACCAGTCATGCGTCGTGCACTTGCGACGATCCTGACCCTTGGGCTTCTCTCCACGTTTCTCTTTGCGGTCATTCTCGGCATCATGCTGGCGTTCGGTGTCATTAGCCTGCCAGTTGCCGCTGTCCTCGTAGTTGTGCTGAACCTCATAATCCTGCTTGTCTCCCCGACGATCAACGATTTCGTCTACGGATGGCTCTACGATCTGGACTGGATTACGCTCGATGAACTTCGGGAGCGGAACCCGAGCGGGGCGGCCGTGATCGAGCAGGTCACTGACGAATACGGATACAAGCAGCCACGGCTTGGCCTCATTCCCGATCGGAACCCGACCGCATTTGCGTACGGATCCGGCCGATTCAACGGTCGGGTGGTCGTCACCGAGGGGATCTTCGAATATCTCGACGATGAGGAGGCGGCGAGCGTGCTGGCGCATGAACTCGGCCACATCACGAGCCGGGATTTCATCATCATGACGCTCGCGAATACCATCGTCCAGCTCCTCTACTTGCTCGCGATCTACTCCTGGCGAATCGCCGCTGCGAGCGGCCGGGGCAGCAGTGGGTCCCGAGGCCGGGCTGCTGGCCTTCTCTATGGTGTCGCTGTCCTCTCGTACATTCTGTGGTTTGTCGGGGAGTACGCTGTCCTGTACCTCAGCCGTGTCCGCGAGTATGCAGCCGACGCGTTTGCCGCCGAATATACGCACCCCGACGCACTCGCGTCGGCACTCGTGACGATTGCCTATGGAATCGTCATGAGCGAGGACGACCCTGAACTGGAGAAGGCAACACGCAACCTCGGCATCGTCAATATCGACCGGAGCAAGACCGAGGGGATCATCTACCACAACGTCCGCGAGTCCGGGGATTCCGATCTCCTGCTTCGGTCGTTCCTCTTCGATCTGAAGAATCCATGGGCAGCGTTGTTGGAACTCAACTCGACCCACCCATTGACAGGCAAGCGCGTCCGACGGCTCTCGAACATGTCAGGGGCCGAGCGGTTCAACTTCGATGACATCGAACGGCGGTTCGAGGTGGACCGGGGGCGGTTGTGGCGGAATTTCGCGCGGGACATCGGGATGCTGGGCTTGCCGGTCCTCCTTGCGGTTGGCTTTCCCCTGTTGTATCTCGGTGCCGTCGTGACCAACGTGGTCGCGTTCTCAATATTCGCCCTCGCGGGTGGCTGGCTATTCTTCGTTGGTGTCGCGATGGTGGCACAAGCTCGATATAAGTATCCCGGCGGTGACCCCGAAGAGACGTCAGTCATTGAGCTACTCGCGGATGTGTATGCTTCCCCGGTTCGGGGAGCTCGAGCGCGGCTCGAAGGTGAGCTGATCGGGCGTGGCCGGGCCGGATACCGATTTTCCGAGGATCTCATGTTCCAGGACGATACCGGACTCATGTATCTTAAGTATGATCACTGGCTGCCGATTCTCGGGAACTTCCTCTTTTCCGTCCGTCAGGTTCCCGAGTTGATCGGTGAATCAGTCGAAATTCACGGATGGTACCTGCGCGGCGTCAGCCCATGGCTCGGCCTCCGCCGGCTCCGAACCGGTGACGAGGAGATCAAGGGCTTCATTCATATCGGGGGATACGTCGCTGGCGGCGTGCTATTGGCGGTGGGGCTCGTACTGCTCGTTCTCGGTCTTTGATCACCGAACGATCGTGACCGGGACGTCGGACCGGCGCGTGACGGCTTCAGCCACACTTCCGAGGAGCACTCTGGAGACCCCGCGACGACCATGGCTCCCGATAACAACGTGATCTACGTCGTGCTCGGTTGCATAGTCCACGATCCCACGCGCCGGCCTGCCGGTTTCGAGGACCGTCTCGACAGCTTCCTCGTGATACCCGGCTTCCTCGGCCCGCTCCGCGGCCTTATCGAGCAGCTCCTGGCCGGTTTCCATGGCGTTCTCGAGCATACCTTCGTCGAAATATCCGCCTTCCATGTCTCCATACACGCTATTGACCGGGTCCACCACGTGGATGATCGTTAGATTGGCATCCTCGAAGGTGTCGAATGCATGATCGAGGGCCTTCCAACCGGGTTCCGAGTCGTCGAGTGCCACGAGGACGTGCATATCCGGATCCACGCCGAGCGGGGAAATAAAACGCACCGGTCCAACCGATTATCACCCCGCGGCCCCGACCCGCCGTATGGTGCTACCGACACGGCCGTTGGGTGGGACTGGCCACGAGAGTTCGATCCTTGCGTTCGGTGCGATCGCGCTCTCATACCTTGACCAGCCGGAAGCGACGGCCATGGCGGCCGACGTAATCGATGCCGGTGTGAACCATATCGATGTCGCGCCGACGTATGGCGACGCGGAGGTGAAACTTGCACCGACACTCACCGACCGCCGCGATGAGGTGTTTCTCGCATGCAAAACCAAGGAACGTACGTACAATGGTGCCTGGGGCGCTCTCCATCGCTCGCTCGACAGGCTTGGCGTCGACCATCTCGACCTCTATCAGTTCCACGCCGTGACGAGCCACGCACAGCTCGACGTAATCACGGGCGACGAGACACCCGATATGGCCGAACCTGGCGGGGCACTCGCGGCGTTTCGTGACGCGAAGGATGAGGGACTGATTTCGAATATCGGGCTGACGAGCCACGGCGCCCCGGGACTCCTCAGTGAGGCCATCGACCGGATTCCCGACCTTGAGACGGTGATGTTGCCCTATAATCCGACCGTGGTTGCCAAAGCGGGCCCGGAACACGATTACGCAGCTGTCCTCGAGAAGGCTGCCGACCACGACCTCGGGACGATCGGTATCAAGGCATTCGCGAAGGCACCTTGGAACGACGATCGACCGCGCGAGGAACGACCGTACCGAACGTGGTATGAGCCG
>JBDGPQ010000232.1:4941-7247 GCA_042219595.1 Haloarculaceae archaeon | reverse complement strand
GCACCTCGACGGATTAGATGGTGATTACTTCACAGTCGAGTTCCTCACGGAGATACCGCTCGATGTCGGGGTCATCGAGCAGTCGTCGGACCATCCGCCGCCATCGACCGGCCTGGGCCTTGCCAATGACGACGATATCCGCACCTTCGGCGGCAATTTCCTCGAGAATCGTCTCTTCGACGAGCAAGCCCCGACGAACGACAAAACTGACATCCGAAATCGGCTGAACATATTGTTGACACGCTCGCCGGAGTTGTGCGCGGGAGACGTTCCGGCTATCGTGAAAGAGATCGACATGGAGTACCGTCAGTGCCGCCTCTCGCTCTTCCGCGATATCGACGGCGGCCTCGAGCGTCCGACGTGAATGCTCGTTAAGTGGGTACCGAACCGGAACTACAACCCGCTCCATCGACCGTCCGTTTGGTGCCACGGAATTGAACCCTTCCGATTCATTGTGGACAGGCCTATGTCCATAGCCCGCTACGCGCTGACATGGACGCGGTCGAGAGTCCGAAGGACGGAACCGTATATGTCGACGAGACCGAGGCCGAGCGCGGCTCGAAGGCGCCGTTCCACGTCGTGTATCTCGATGCTGACCGAACCGGTCGCTGGGGATTTTGGTGTGCGAACTGCGAAACACTGGATACCGCCGTGGACTCGATGGGCCGGATCGAATGCAATCGGTGTCACAATCTGCATAAAGCCGAGGAGTGGGACGCGGCCCACGAGTGAATCGGACCTTCGATATCGGCGGCGAGGAGACCGTCCGCCGGCTCGGGTTCGGGGCCATGCGACTGACCGGTGGCAATATCATCGGGCCGCCGGAGGACGAATCGGCGGCCCGTGACGTGGCCCGGCGAGCGGTCGATCTGGGGGTCAACTTGATCGACACGGCGGACTCGTATGGTCCCGGGGTCAGCGAGCGACTGCTACGCGACGCAGGCGTGGTTTCCAACGCAGTCATTGCGACGAAGGCCGGCCTCCTCCGGACCGCATCGGGTGACTGGATTGCCCACGGCGACCCCGCGTATATCCGCAACCAGGCGCTCGTGAGTCGTGACCGACTCGGTGTCGACACGATCGATCTCTACCAGTTTCATCGCCCGGATCCTGACACGCCTTTCGAGGACAGTATCAGTGCCTTTGGCGAGCTCAAGGACGATGGCTACATTCGCCATGTCGGGCTATCGAACGTCGATGTCGGCCAGCTCGACCGCGCACGAGAGCATGTCGACATCGCGACAGTCCAAAATCGGTACAACGTCGGCCATCGCGACCACGAGCGGGTTCTCGAAGCCTGCGAGGCTGCCGGAATCGGCTTCATCCCATGGTTCCCGCTTGGCGCGGGTGCTCTCGACAACGTCCGTGAGCCACTCGACGCCGTGGCCGGCAACCACGGTGCGACCCGGGAGCAGGTCGCGCTCGCATGGTTGCTCCACCACTCGCCAGTCATGCTCCCGATTCCGGGAACATCGCGGATCGACCACCTCGAGGAAAACGTTGCCGCAGCGGAACTCGAACTCCGCGACGCTGAGTATGAACGCCTGCGCGATGCTCAGTAGGACCGCGGGAGGTCGAGCACGTTTTGTGCGATATGGTTCTTGATCATCTCGCCCGTCACTGGCGCAAGCACGTGATTCATCGTCTCCTTCCAGTACCGTTCGACATCGTATTCCTTCGCATAGCCCATGCCTCCGTGCGTGGTCACGGCGCGTCGGCAGGCTTCGAGCGCGTCTTCACTTGAACGCAGCTTCACCGCATTCGCTTCCGCCCCACATTGCTCGTCGTTGTCGAACATCGTGGCCGCCTGCCACAGCAACGCTTCATCGGCCTTCAACTTCGTCCATGATTCGGCCAACGGGTGCTGGATTCCCTGATAGGCTCCGATCGGCGAGTCGAACACCTCGCGCTCGTTGGCGTACGCGGCAGCCTTGTCCAGTGCCGCGTATCCAACGCCCACACAGTTTGCAGCGACGTTCACCCGTTCGGCGTTGGCAAACGATAACAAATACTTGAACCCCTGGCCTTCCTCGCCAACGACGTCCTCCGCAGGGACTCGGACGTCTTCGTACCAGACCTCGTTCGATTCGGAGGCACCCCGCGCGGCTTTCGGGATTTCCTTGACTGTCACCCCGTCCATGTCTTTGTTGAACTCGGTGAAGAACAGCGTCATCCCGTCAAAGCGGTTCTCGGGGTCGTACGGCTCGGTCCGCGTCAGCAGCATGATCACATCTGCTTCCTGGGCTTTGCTGGTCCAGATCTTCTGGCCGTTGATCACGTATTCGTCACCGTCACGCTCTGCCACG
>JBDGPQ010000232.1:0-4931 GCA_042219595.1 Haloarculaceae archaeon | reverse complement strand
TCGTTGGGGTGTTCATGCCAGCGTTGGGCTCGGTGACGCCAGTACAGACCATGACGTCCCCATCAGCGACACGAGGGAGGTAGCGCTCCTTGTGAGCCTCGTCACCGAATTCGACCAGTGGGGCCGCGCTGAAGACGTGATGAGACGTGACCGAAAGCCCGGCCGCACCGGCTCCGGAGCGGGCCAGCTCCAATTGTACGATAGCAGACTCAACGAGACCATATCCTTGTCCGCCATATTCCTCGGGGATCGATACACCACACCAGCCGGCATCGGCAAAGGTCTCGAAAAAGTCCCACGGGAACTCGTGGGCTTTGTCCTTCTCGCGCCAGTATTCGTCGCCGAAGTCATCACAGAGCCGCCGAATTTCCTGCTGAATGAGACGTTGCTCCTCAGTGAACTCGAAATCCATGCCGGGCCTCTGTGACGGCGGGCCATTAAGCTATCGTGGTCGCCGGACCGCCCGCCCAGTTCCCTGCCCCCCGAACAGCTAAATGTTATGCCATTGAATATTGCAAGTTAGTTCCACCCATGGGACTCTTCGACAAACTCACCGGCGGTAGCTCGACAGAGGATGAGGCAGTGATGACGCGATACAACTGTCGGGCCTGTAATACCAACTTTGACCACGACATCACAGACGAGACAAGCGCAGCGTGTCCGGAATGCGGAGAAACGGAGCGGATCTACCAGGTGTAGCATCGGCCAAGCTCAAGCGATACGTCGCTAGCGGCCAGCGTGAGACATTCGTTCTCCAGATTTGCGGACAGTGAAACGACGATAATTGGCCTCTCTCGGGGCTGGTCCATAGCCGATCGTGTTCGGTGTCCGGGTTCGCCAGTTACTTTTCCCCCGATTAGAACGTCGAAGACGTAGTGAGCCTTCGGACTGTCGCCATTGCTGGGGTAGCTGTTCTGGTGCTTACCGGAGGTGCTGGAGCAACAACAATTGTCGACGCTGATGACGATGGACTGGTCATCGCCACGGAGCTCGTAGACACAAATACCGATCCGCTCACGCCCGATACGGACGATGATGGCCTCAAGGACGGCACTGAGGTGGATCTCGGGACGGACCCGACAGATACTGATATGGATAGTGACGGGCTGACCGATGGTCAGGAAATCCAGGAGTATGCGACGAATCCATCGAAGGCCGACACCGATGGGGATGGACTGGCTGATGGCAACGAGACAGTCCTGGGGAGTGACCCAACCACCGCGGATACAGATGGCGATGGGTTAACCGACGGTCGAGAAGTGGCGGTCGGGAGTGATCCAGCGACGGCCGATAGTGATCACGATGGGCTTCTCGACGCCAGGGAAGTCGCGGTCGGCTCCGATCCCACCGTGGCGGATACCGACGCCGACGGCCTCGTCGATGGTCGGGAAGTGGCACGCAACACAGATCCGACCGCCGCCGACACCGACAATGATGGGCTGAATGACGGTGAGGAAATTGAGAGATATGAGACCGATCCGTTGTCAGCAGATACCGATGGTGACGGCCTCCGCGACGGTCGAGAAGCGACTATCGGGACGGTACCAACGGAGGTCGATTCCGATCACGACGGACTCGAGGACGGCGCGGAGGTGTCCGATCACGGGACGGATCCACTCCGCAGTGATACGGATGCTGATGGGCTCAGGGACGGCCAAGAGGTGACCCGGAATACCGACCCCACAACCCCGGACACCGATGGCGATGGAATAGCGGATGGGCCCGAAGTCGAGACCCACGGAACTGATCCGACCGCGGCAGACACGGATCAGGACGGTCTCGGAGACAAGGAGGAAATCGACCGCCACGATACTGATCCGACAGAGAGTGATACGGATGGCGACGGGTTGCCGGACGGAACCGAAGTCCACGCCAGCTGGCTCGACGATGCGGATCCGACGCGGATGGACATCTTCGTCGAGTTCGACTGGATGGCTGGCGAGAAACCGGAGGTGGAGAACATTCAAAAAGTCGTCCAGCTGTACGAGGATGCTCCGATCGAGAATCCAGACGGGAGTACTGGAATTGCACTCCATATCGACTGGGGCGAACAACTTCAGTCGACGGATGCCGTGTCGGTCAGGGATATTCTCCAACTCCGAGAGACCCATATGGATCGGAACGGCACCGGGTATCACTACGCGGTCGCTGTCAAATCGATCGAAACCTCGTTCACGACAACGAATACCGCTGGCGTGGCCGTCGGAGTCAATCGGACCGTCCTTGCGATCGATACCGCGGCTCGAGCCGGCTACTACTACTATCCCGGTGAACTCCAGGCGTCAACGTTTGCGCATGAGCTTGGTCACGCGGTCGGGCTCACCGGAGACGATTTCGCTGGTATCGATTCCACGAAATACCCGTTCGACGCGTATAGCAGCGTCATGAATTACGCCGCACCACCCGATGTGTATTCCTATAACACCGGTGCGCCGTTCGACGACTGGGAGCACATTCAAACCGACCTGAATACGCCTGTCATCACACGAGACGTCGGCTCGTAAGGCTGAACGCGAGACTCCGAGAAACGTTCGAGAACAGCCGCTACGGGTGGCTCCATCATCTTTATCAGCTGTCCGATAGTACGTTTGCGATCCGGGGATGCTCCACCGGCCACGACAGCGGCGGACTCAGCGACCCCGGTGATCAAAGCCATGGTTTTCAAAAAAATTACTTTGATCGGAACGAGCGAGGATAGCATCGATAACGCAGTCGATGACGCCATCGACCGCGCTGAGGAAACGCTCGAGAACGTGTACTGGGTGGAAGTCGAGGAAGTCGGTGTCGAGGTTGCGAGCGTGCCGGAACGCGAATATCAGGCTGAGGTCGAGGTGGCCTTCGAGCTTGAAGATTAAGTCCGGAAGCTCTCCCCACAGCCACACTCGCTCACGACGTTCGGGTTTTCGACGTGGAACCCAGCGCCCTGGAGGCCGCCCTCATAGCGGAGCACAGAGCCCTCGATATATCGCATACTGGCGGGATCGACGAAGATCCGCAGCCCGTGATGCTCAGTGACGGTATCGTCGTCCTCTGGTTCGTGCTCGAACCGCATGCCGTACGAAAGGCCCGCACAGCCGCCCTGCTGGACGAACAGCCGAAGACCGCCCTCGTCAACATCCATGCCCTCGCCCTCCATCAGATCGAGGGCCTCCGCGGCGGCGTCTTCGGCGACCTCCACGGCCGTATCGGCCTCCGCAGCCTCGGCGGACTGACTCATTGATCCTCGTTCGACCCCAACGATGTTAACGGTGACGGCAACCGGCACGCTCATGCGGGGCTCGTGCCCAATCAGGCTATGCTTGAGGTGGGAACCCCGGCGCCAGCATTCGAATTGCCCAACCAGGATGGAGAGCCGATCGCGTTATCCGAATTCCGGGGCCAGCGGGTTGTGCTGTATTTCTATCCACGGGCGAATACCGACGGCTGTACCACCGAAGCGTGCGGTTTTCGAGATAATTGGCAGGCATATCGGGATCGAGACATCACGGTGTTGGGGGTTAGTGATGATCCAGTCTCGGATCTCGCGGACTTTGGAGAGACCTATGACTTGCCGTTTCATCTTCTCTCCGACGCAGATGGCACCGTCTCGAAACAGTATGATTCCTTTGGTGAGAAACAGATGTTTGGAAACACCTTCGAGGGTGTCTACCGGAATACGTACGTTATCGATGCCGACGGAATGATCGAGCGGGCCTACGAGGGCGTCGATCCAGAAGGCCACGCGGAAACGATTCTCGCGGATCTCTCAGAGTAAGTCCGACCGCGTGGGCGTCGTCGAACGGATCGGGCTTGCCCCGATCCAAAAATATCCAGGCCGTGACGCTTAGTGGAAGGTCCGGCCCACTTCCGTTTCCTCGTCGACGCCCGCTTCTTGGTGCTCGAACCGCTCCTCGATCTCATCGTACCGCTCGCGAACATCCTCGTCGACGCTCGGACCGACCTCATCGAGGGCCTCTTCGAAGTGCTCGGCGGTGACACGGACATTGCCGACCGTGCTATCGATATCCTCGGGGTCGACGCTCGCGATGAATTCCCGGGAGGCTGCCATCGAGGCCTCGCGACAGACGGCCTCGATATCGGCACCGACGTAGCCCTCGGTCTTCCTGGCGAGCCGGTCGAGATCAACGCCCTCGGCCAGCGGCTTGTTTCGGGTATGGACCTCGAAGATCTTCCGGCGGGCGGCCTCGTCCGGCACCGGTACGTGGACGTGCCGATCGAGCCGGCCAGGGCGGATCAGCGCCTGATCGATGAGGTCCGGCCGGTTGGTCGTCGCGATCACGACGACATCCTCGAGTTGCTCCAGGCCATCGAGTTCGGTCAGCAGCTGGGAGACAACCCGCTCACCGACACCGGAATCGCCCTGATGCCGACCCCGTTCGCCGGCCATCGAGTCGATTTCGTCGAAGAAGACCACCGTTGGGGCGTTCTCACGGGCCTTCGCAAACACCTCACGGACGCCCTTCTCCGATTCGCCGACGTACTTGTTGAGGAGTTCGGGCCCCTTGATCGAGATGAAGTTCGATTGACTCTCGTTTGCGATGGCTTTCGCGAGTAGCGTCTTGCCCGTCCCGGGCGGTCCATACATCAGGACGCCTTTCGCGGCCTGCATGTCGAGTTGCTCGAACACCGCGGGGTATTCGAGCGGCCATTGGATGGTCTCACGAAGCCGTTCCTTCGTGTCCTCAAGCCCACCAACATCTTCCCAACTGACGTCGGGAACCTCGACGAAGACTTCACGGAGCGCCGAGGGCTCGATGCCCTTGAGCGCGTCCTTCATGTCCTCTTCAGTGACTTCGAGCCGTTCGAGCGTCTCCGCGTCGATCTCGTCGGCCTCGAGGTCCAGTTCTGGACGGATCCGGCGCAGTGCAGTCATCGCAGCTTCCTTCGCGAGCTGTTCGATGTCCGCACCGACGAAGCCGTGGGTGTTCTCA
>JBDGPQ010000015.1:3354-7372 GCA_042219595.1 Haloarculaceae archaeon | reverse complement strand
GCAATCGTCAAGCAAGCCGCGGCGGATGCTCTCGAGGCGGGCCATACCGGCTACACACCCTCGCCTGGCATCCCCGCGCTTCGGGACGCTATCGCGGAAAAGCTCGCCGATGATGGGCTTGACCAATACGATCCAGCGGGTATCATGGTCACACCGGGCGCCAAGCAAGCCCTGTACGAAGTATTCCAGACATTGATCGACCACGGCGACGAGGTCGTCCTGCTTGACCCAGCATGGGTTTCGTATGAGGCAATGGCAAAATTGGCTGGAGCTACCTTGGCCCGCGTCGACACCGCACAGTACGATTTCCGGCTGGAAGATAGCCTCGGAGATCTAGCAGGTGTCGTCACCGACGAGACAGAATTACTCGTTCTCAACTCCCCGGGTAACCCTCACGGCATGGTATACTCGCGGCCGGCACTCGAAGGTGTCCGGGATATCGCGGCGCGACACGATGTAACCGTCGTAGCAGACGAGATTTACGGCGAGATAACTTACAATGGGCCGCCGGAACGGCTCGGCACGCTCGAAGGAATGCGCGACCGGACGATCACGGTGAACGGCTTCTCGAAGGCGTTCGCGATGACTGGCTGGCGACTCGGCTACTTCGCTGGTTCCGAAGAACTCGTCGAGCAGGCCGGCAAGCTCCACGGGCACTCCGTCTCCTGTGCGACGAGTTTTGTCCAGCACGCCGGCGTCACTGCCCTCAACCAGGCCGACGAGGCCGTCGATGAGATGGTCGATGCATTCCAAGCCCGCCGCGACCTTCTCGTCGAATTACTGGCTGATCGGGGGATTGATGTGCCGTCGCCCCAGGGCGCGTTCTACCTCATGGTCCCGGTGGATGATGACGACGAGTCATGGTGTGAACGTGCCATCGAGGATGCACACGTAGCGACGGTACCCGGCAGTGCATTCGGGACGCCCGGCTATGCGCGGTTCTCGTATGCCAATAGCCAAGACCGCATCCGCGACGCGATCGACCGGCTTGCGGGCGAAGGATTGCTGTGAAGACGCCACTCCGGTATCTAGGACGACGCTGCTGAACCGCCTCGACCGATCTCAACCGCGATTTTCGAGGATGGCGTCGATGATTCGCCCCGTCGAGAGTAGTTCCTCTGTATCCGTTGATTGCCGTTGGGAGGCGCGCTTAACCTCAAGGTCCACGCCTCGGTCGGCGGCCGCGGCTTCGATGGCCTCAGCATCGTGATGCTGATCGTGGCCCAGTGCGATCACATCGGGTTGGATCTCCTCAATCGGAACGAAAATGTCCTCCGGGTGCCCCAACCGTGCGTAATCGACGGGCTTCAGCGCGCCCACCATTTCGACTCGCTGGTGGCCGGGGATCACCGGGCCTGGTTTGTGGGTGACGTTTGACGATCGGGCGACGATAACGTGCAGTTCGTCACCCATGGCCTTCGCTTCGCGGAGATAGTGGAGGTGCCCAGGATGTAACAAGTCGAACGTTCCTTGTGCGACGACCGATGTCATCGCTCCAAATCCTCCTGTGCAAACTCCGCGTCGATATCCTCTTGGGTGATATCGAAGAACGTCTCCTCCGGCGGTTCGACATCCAGTACCGGAAGATCCATCGGCTCGCCGTCACGGTCGTAAGCCTGCCAGTCGTCCGGACCGTAGGGCGCCCCCAGAATGATATGAACCCGATTGCGGCTGAATGCCCCAAGGTCCGCGTCACTGGGCGTGAGGACACCGTTCGGATGTGAGTGGATCGACCCGGCGGCGCGAAGATCGTTCGGCACCATATTGGTCTTGACCGTCGCACTCACCGGATTGGATTCCGTCCCGGGAATGACGAGAACATCGGTGAGGACGGTTCCATCACGGTCGAGTCCGAGGCTGCGGGCATCCTCGCCTCGAAGCAGGCCCATGTACTCGTTCGGGTGGGCGTCGGCGGACGCGGAGCGGGCGAATTCGAGCGCACCCTCGGCGATGCCGAGGATCTCGCCCGACCGGAACAGGCCCATCGGTTGGTTTTCCCGCCCCCCGCCATCTAAGGGTTCCGCTCCGGCCTATGCCCTGATAAGATCGATCCACCGATCGAGCGATTGGGGTCTATTTCGGAGAGGTGTCGGGGAAGACCGAAGGCGTAAAACGCCCCTGCGACCAACTCCGACACATGTCACCAGCGCGAGGCGCCGGCGGGGCCGGCGCCGCGGCCCCGGATTCGGGGCCAGTCGTTTACGATCTCGATACCGATTGTACCGTCGAGGACCTCTCTGAAGGAGCCTACTACCATGCGACCGTCAATGGGGTCGTGGACTATGGGGTATTCGTGGACCTCGCTTCGGAGGTGTCCGGACTCGTTCACGACTCGAATCTGGTCGGAAGCCATGCCGTCGGTGACGACTTAGTGGTGGAGCTTTCAGCGATCCGCGAGAATGGTGATCTCAGCTTCGAGGAGGTCGTCCTTGATGAGTTCGACACGGTGTCAGTCGGGCCGGGTGACCGCGCCACCGTCGCCGATCTCGCCGATAAACAGGGAGAGGCCATTCATCTTGAGGGCCAGATCATCCAAATCAAGCAAACCGGCGGTCCAACGATTTTCCAGGTCCGCGACGAGACTGGTATCGCACCGTGTGCGGCCTTCGAATCCGCCGGTGTTCGCGCTCACCCCGACGTTGCCATCGACGATATCGTTCGTGTGTCCGGCACGGTCGAAGCGCGTGATGGTGCCGTTCAGGTCGAGGCCGCGGACGTGACGACGCTCGAGGGTGATGGGGCAGATGCCGTCGCGCAGCGGCTTGAAGCCGCCACCGACGAACAGGCGGCCCCGGCCGATGTCGAGCCCTATGTAGATTGGCCTGCGATGGCCCCACTCATCCCGGAACTTGAGGCCGTTGCCGAGCGACTCCGCGAGGCCGTCCTTGAGGGTCGCCCCATCCGAATGCGTCACCATGCCGATGGGGATGGGCTGTGTGCCGGTGTTCCGCTGCAGTTTGCGCTTGAGCGGTTTATCGCCGACCACTGGCTCGATCCGGAAGCCCCTCGCCATTTATTGAAACGGCTCCCGAGCAAGGCGCCGTATTACGAGTTGGAGGACGTTACGCGCGACCTCAACTATGCACTCGAAGATCGCTCACGGCACGGGCAGAAACTGCCTCTCCTCCTGATGCTTGATAACGGCAGCACGGAAGAGGATACACCGGCCTACCGCAATCTGGCGCACTATGATATTCCCATCATCGTAATCGACCACCATCACCCCGACCCCGAAGCCGTGGAGCCACTCGTGGAAGCCCACGTAAACCCGTATCTCCACGACGAGGACTACCGCATTACGACGGGGATGCTCTGCGTGGAGCTGGCGCGGATGATCGATCCAGACCTGACCGCGGCCCTTCGGCACGTCCCGGCGGTCGCTGGACTGGCTGACCGCTCCGAAGGAGAAGCGATGACGGATTATCTAGATCTGGCCGCGGAGGCTGGCTACGACGAGACACGCCTCCGTGAAGTCGGAGAGGCGCTCGATTATGTCACCCACTGGCTCCGGTACGATGATGGTCGGGAGCTCGTGAACGAGGTGATGAACGTGAACTGTGACGATCCGGATCGTCATGCTGCGCTCGTCGATTTGTTCGCTGAGCGCGCCGAACGGGATGTGGAGGCCCAACTCGATGTAGCGATGGAGCACGTGACACACGAAGATCTCGATAACGGCGCCCATTTGTATCGGCTGGATGTCGAGCGCCACGCGAAGCGCTTCACCTATCCCGCGCCTGGGAAGACGACGGGTGCGGTGCACGACCGGAAGGTGGAGGAAACCGGCGATCCGGTCATCACGATCGGGTATGGCCCTGACTTCGCCGTGCTTCGTTCGGATGGTGTTCGGCTAGATATTCCACGCATGGTGGAGGAACTCCGGGAGGAGTTTCCCGGTGCGGGCGTCGGTGGTGGCGGCCATTTAGTGGTGGGATCGATCAAATTCGTTCCAGGCCGGCGCGAGGAAGTGCTCGATGGCCTTGTCGAGAAAATGGCGGACGCCGAGATTGATGAGGCA
>JBDGPQ010000015.1:203-3344 GCA_042219595.1 Haloarculaceae archaeon | reverse complement strand
CCGTAGCTGTCCCAACACCCAGGGAAACCTATCAGCAAAACGATACCTTCGTGGTCGGGTCATTCTGAGCCACTCTATTGAGGTTGCGCACAGAATATAGATGAGACACGACCGAACGGAGTCCAATCTCTCGCGTTCGCGTCCCGCCGCGGTCGCACGTGCAATCTGCGTATTCGCCTGGTAGCGATTGGGATGGCGATCCATCACCACCCAGCTGTATCATCTCGATCGAAACAAAACGAGCGGCCGGGTTGGGCGAACGCCCGGGTCACGAAATCTCCACTCAGACTCCGGCTGCCTTCTCAGCCTCGGCCTGGACGATATACGCCCTATCGTCGGCATATTCGGCTGCCGTCTCGAGCGCCCGTTCCGTGCCGATTTGACGGAGTGCCCAGGCGGCGCTAGCGCGTACGGTGTCCGCATCATCCTCCTCGAGTCGGTCTGCTAGCGGGTCGACCGCACGAGTGTCGCCGATCATTCCGAGCGCACGAGCGGCTGTTGACCGGATCTCGGGATTCTCTGCCACGAGCCGATCCGCGACGTCCTGGGTGGCATCCTGACTCCCGATCGCGCCGAGCGCTCTAAGTACGACCACCTCCAGCTCGACGTCGCCGCCGCCAAGGAACTCGGCGATTATGTCGACTGCGCGGTCGTCGCCGATCCGGCCGAGCACACGAATCGCGTGCTTGTCCCGACGCTCAGCCTGCTCGGCCAGTGGATCGAAGGCTTCAGCCGGCGCGAACCGTTCGAGCGCCGCGAGAATGTTCTCCTCCATGAAGTCGGACTCATACTTCTCGAGCGCAGTGAGGATGGGTTCAGCCTCGCCATTCGTGGCATACAGCTTGATCGCGTTCCATTCCGGGGGGAAGTCCTTCTTGGTGGCCGGATCGAGGATGTCGTAAAAGCCCTGCGCATCGAGTTGCTCCCGGATCGTGAGATCGCTCCAGACCTCAGCTGCCTCGAGCCCGTCTGCGAGGGCTCCGGCGGCCTCGAGGAGTACCGCGATGGTGTCAGCATCATCGTCGGCGTCAAGGTTGGCTGCTTCGATATCTTCGGCGGTGGTGGAGAGCGTCTCAGCGGCCGCAGCAGGGTCATCACCAACTTCCTCGACCGAAATCTCGACTGCGTCACCGGCCTCCGTTACGAACGTCCCCACGGCCTCAACTGCCTCGACCGAACCATCATCGGTCCATTCGGACTCGCTGAGCGTTGCCTCAGCATCGGCAAGGATATCCACGATATCAGCGGCGTATGGCCCGCGGGCATCCTCGAGTTCACTACGAACGTCAGCCAGTCGCTCCTCGAGTTCCGCAGCCGGCCCATCTTCGTCCTCGTCGTCGGGTTCGGGGAGGTCCGCCGCTTCGAGGTCGGCCGCGATTTCATCGATCATGGCCTCCACCTCGTCGAGCTCAGGCTCGGATTCAGCCTCATCAAGCGCTTCAACGGCTTCGTCGAGCCGCGCCGTCAACGAGTCAGGCGAGAGCTCATCGCCCGGCTCATCGTCCCCGTTGCTCATGGCCGGCGATGAGACGGTTCCAGCCATAGGCGTTTCCCTTCGATCCGGATCGTACCGCCTAATTGCCACCAGTTCCGAGATTGGATATGGACCGTCGGACGTACCTACGGGGCGCTGGGCTCGTGGGAGCGGCCATGTTTGGTGGCTGCCTTGACAGCCGAGCGGCTGGTGGGGACTACGATGTGGGGATGTCCACAGTGGCGTTCCGGCCGCGGGAAATCAAGGTCCCAGTGGGCGGGGAAGTCGTCTGGCGGAACACGAGCAAACAGGGCCACACGGTCACCGCCTATGAAAACTTGCTTCCTGCGGACGCCGACTACTTCGCGTCAGGGGGCTATGACTCGGAGAAACAGGCCCGCAACGCATGGTTCGATGGGTTTGGCGGCCGGTTGGCATCGGGTGACACATACCGGCATACGTTCGAGGTCGCTGGTGACCACGACTACTTCTGCATCCCCCACGAGTCCGAACGGATGCTGGGGACCGTGATCGTCGAGGGGTGAATTACTCGACGTCGCCGACGTCAGCTTCTTCGACGTCGACGGCTGCTTCTTCCTCGGCGGCGACTTCCTCGGGATGAGCTTCCAACGTCGTCTTCTGGATTTCTACGCGCCGGAGCGGGTAGATCGTCTTCGCCTCGTTATAGATTGCCGATGAGAGGCGGCCCTCGACGACGCTATCCACGACTTCCTCGAAGGAGCGTTCGCTCCCGGCCTCTTCGACCATATCGATCATGAGCCGACGGATCGCCTTCTCCTGGCTTTCGTCGGCAGATTTGGTCGTGAAGGCAACGGGCTGAATTTGCAGTCGGTAGTCGTCCGCCGTCAGGACTGTAATATATGCTTCGACTTTCGAGGAGCCACGCCTGACGAGACTCCGAAGGTAATCACGGGTGAGTTCGTGTTTGACGAAATCGGTATAAGCCGTCTCAGCGGCCACTTCCGTGATCTTGAAGGTGAGTTTGGTATTGTTTTCGCTGGCGTCGTTACGCAGGTCGCCAAGCGTCGTTTCGATGGTCCGCCCGAGGAGCTTTTCCGATTCGTCTGCGGGGCTACTACCGAGCTCCGCACGTTCGAACTGCTCCGGTGCGAGGACCTCGTACCACTGCTTCTGCTGATTGCGTCTGGAAACTGATCGTTCACTCATGTGTCGTGTGTTTCGTTTGTTGCTAGCTGTGCGGCCACTCGAACATTGACGACGTAGTCGTCAGCGGTCGACCGGAGGCCGCCTGTAGTCTGCCGTTCGATGGTTGTCTCAACTGTTGATCCCTCGACGGTGGTGGACATTTCTTCGGTATTATCCGGCCGGACCGCATCGGCAATCCGTTTGGCTGTCGTGGAATCGCCATGTTCCGTGCGGATCCGCGCGGTTCGTGCCCCGGTCATCGTGCCTCCTCAAGTGCGCCCACGATCGCTCGCTCGTCCACCTGCGCGTCAGTCGAAGCGATCTCCGCACTCCCGTCGGCGGTGACGAGCGTCGCGAGGATGTCGCGTGCATTCGTGTCCGGTCCGGTCGCTAAGGCCGTCCGCTCGGATCCACGCAGGAGTACCGCGGACTCAGATGACTGGTAGTCACGGAGGAGTCGCGCTACGGGTTCGATCGCCGGATCGGCTACGTCCGTGTCA
>JBDGPQ010000015.1:0-174 GCA_042219595.1 Haloarculaceae archaeon | reverse complement strand
GCGCGAACGCCAGCGTGAACCTCTTGGGCATGTTCGCGCCAGATCGAGAGTGCCGTATCGGCATCGAGATGGCCGAGTACCGCAGCAAGCCCGCGACCCCGATCGCGTCGCGCGAGGGCATCGAGGACATCTGCATATCCTTCGACGGTCGCGAATGGCCCTCCAATATGGGGC
>JBDGPQ010000235.1:0-7604 GCA_042219595.1 Haloarculaceae archaeon | reverse complement strand
GAAAAGTGCCCCGTGGGCAATGTGTGCGATCCATCCCCCGATCAAGCTGCCCGGGATCCCATAGAGACCAGCGATCTGCTGTCCAAGCAGTCCGGGATCGACGAGGGTGATCCCGAGTCCCATAACGAGCGCAGCGATCACCCCGGCTCCGACTCCGCCACGCCACCCGACGTGCTCCTCGAACGGCTCGTGTTCGACCGTTGTTGAGCGGGTGGGTAGCTCCATGGTATTCGATAACAGTGCACATAGTTAAGCCCTATCCCCAGCGAAGGCTCGTGTGCCAGCGGCGACCATCCCAGAAAATCACCAATGAGAAGGCAATATCTGAACGCTCTTCAGAGTCATGTGTCGATTGATCCTCTCCCAATGGTATAGCCCTGAAAATGGAGCTTCTTGGGAGTCTGCTAGCCCGCCACAGTCAACCAAACGAGACTTCACCAAGCTCACTTGGCTCACCTGCCGATTGCTTGCTGGAGCCTTTCTGGGCTGTCGGCAATGGTGCTGAGCCTTCGATTCGCGTTCTGATCGTAGTTTGACAGCACAGCGTTGAAATTCCAAAGGGTTCTGGCCTTTGCCAAAGGGTGAGCCCTCCTGTGAACCAATCAGCCCGGTTGAATCGGCTCCGCTATCGACTCTACGCTCCCGTGTACGATGTCCTGGCGCAGCCACTCGAGTCCGGCCGGCGACGGGCGATCGAACGCCTTGATCTCTCGCCAGATGATCGGCTCCTCGTGCCGGGTTGCGGAACGGGCCGTGACCTCGAGTACGTCCCTGACGGGACGACCGTCATTGGGCTCGATCTCACCGAATCGATGGTCGAACGGACCGCCACTCGAATGAAACGCCAAAACCGGAATGGGGGCGTGATCCGCGGCGACGCCGCGACCCTACCAGTACCAGACAATAGTGTTGACGCGATCGCGCTGCATCTCGTGCTCTCTGTCGTGCCCGATCCAGAAGCGGTCGCGGCAGAAGCAGCCCGCGTTCTCAGGCCCGACGGCCGGATCAGTATCTACGACAAGTTCGTGCCGACGGAAACTCAGCCCTCATTACCCCGCAGGCTTGCGAACCCAATCGCTCGTCTCACCTTTGCCGATCTCAATCGAAGTCTCGAGCCTATGCTTGACGGTACAGGCCTCTCTACCGGCGATCGCGAGTCGTTCCTCGGGGGCTTGTACACCGTCACGGTGGCGCAGCCCCACGTCGCTTGAAACGCCAAGCATAGTTCTGGGAGAAGTCCAGCGCCAATACCTTCGGCCAATCCTCGCCTATTCCTCTATCGATTCGATCGCCGACCGAGGCCCGTCATCCCGCGTCGGGAGTTGAATCGTCGCCGACCCCTTCACAGTCACGTTGTCGCGCTGGTCACGGCCCTCCAGATCCACGTCGACGAGATGGTCTCCATCCTCGACACGCTTCTCGGTCACCTCACCAGAGCACCACGTAACATCACCGATGAGGTTGTGCTGGCGAACCTCAGCATACAGATCGCGAAGCACGCCGTAATCCCCCATCCAGTGGGTACAAACGTGGCCAAGCCAGGAGACCCGCTCCGGTCCGTAATCGTAGGCGGCGGGAACGCCAACCTCTTGAGCGAATTCGTGGTCCCAGTGAACGCGCTCAGGGGGCTCGGGCACACCAAAGCTATTGGTAGTCCCGAGAGCGGGGTGGGCGTCGATCATGTCGAATAGCTGACCGTGTGCATGAATGTAGAGCCCGCCCCACCCCTGGTCGAAGGCAATGATGCCAGTGACCGACATCGGGCCCTTGAGGAGCGTGTCGAGTTCGTCGCCAACAGCGACATCCTCGATGAATCGCGGCTCGTCCCCCCGGGGCTCCTGCTGACGATAGTGGTCGGCAAATCGTTCGATGTCATCCTCGTCCCAGGAAGCTGGCTCGACACCTTCCGATTCGTATTTGCGTTTCTCTTGGCTCGCGGTGTCTCGCTCGGTACGGAAGCACCACGAATCCGCGGTCGCGAGATGGTCGCCATCGTCCGTATAGAAGTCGACCGTATAGATCTGCTGGATGGCCCGGCCGGAGAAATCGGTATCATGCTCGACTAAATCCGTCAATCGGCTTTCAGTGCGAATCCGGTCGCCGCGTCTGATCGGTCGGTGGAACTCCCAGTCCGTGCCTGAGAACATGGCGTGTACGCCCGGGAGTCCGCCGACGTATCCGCTCATGATCTTACTCGTCGCAAAAAGGAAAGTCGGCGGCGCAACGAGCTCGCCATACGGGCCATCGGCAGCGTACGACTCGTCGGTGTACAGTGGTGTCTCGTCGCCGATGCCGTGGGCCCAGTGCCGAATTGTATCGAGTGTTGCTTCGTGAACGTACGGTTCCGGCTCGTCGATCGTGACGCCAATGCGTTCCCGGAGTTCCTCCAGGCCTGCTTCGGTTATTTTGCCGTAACTGTCATCGGTCATTGGACGCCAAACTGACGGACCGGCCGCGTGTTGAAGGTTTCCAACTTGCGTGGCCGTTACCCCGGCTCTTCCAGGCCTTCCCGCTCCCGGAGCGCCGGTCGGCGAATCTTCCCGTCGGGGGTCGTCGGGACATCATCGATAAATTCGATCTCTCGGGGGTATTCGTGCTTGCTCAGCTCCGCACGCACGTATGAACGAATATCTTCCCGGAGCTCGTCGGAGGGGGCTTCGGTTACTTCGAGGAACGCCTTGACGACTTCACCGCGCTCATCATCCGGCACGCCAATGACGCCGGCCTCCGCGACGGCCGGATGCGAGCGGAGCGAATCTTCGACCTCCTGGGGCCCGATCGTGTACCCCGCCGAAATGATCGTGTCGTCCATCCGGCCGGCACTCCAAAAGTACCCGTCCTCGTCGTAATAGCCGGCGTCACTCGTAATAATCAATCGCCCACCCCGTCGAACGGCGATATATCCGATCTCACCGGGCGGGAGTTCGGATTCATCCTCGTCGACGACGGTCACTTCGAGGCCTGGCATCGGCTTGCCCATGCTGCCGTGTCGGAACTCGTAATCGGGGAACGCGAAGTCAGCGGTGATGATACTCCGAACCTCGGTCACGCCATAGGTCGACCGCGGAAATGCTCCGAGGTAGGCCTCGACATCTCGCGATAGGTCCGGATCCATCGGCTCGCCCACGTAGCTGGCCCGTTCGACCGCCAAATCCACGTCGGTCTCCTCGAGGGCGTTCACGAGCTTGCGGTAGGCTGTAGGAACAACGCCGATCAGAACGTTGGCGTCGAATTCATCCACGCCTTCGAGAGCGACCGTCGGGTCGAAGGCCCCAGAGTAGAAGCCGGCGGTGATTCCGTGGACGAGCGGCGTAAATGTCCCCATCCAGATTCCGGTTCCCCAGCCTGTTGAGGACGTCGTAAAACAGGTATCGGCATCGTCGAAATCAAGCACGAAGTCCATGACGGGCGCAAACATCGCAATGCTCTCGTGCTGGTAGGGGACGGCCGTGGGCCGGCCGGTTGTCCCGCTCGTGTATTGGACCCATGCTTCATCGTCCGCCGCAGTATCGGCGTCGTAAGACTCGGGGTATTCCGAGAGGCGTGCGTCGAGGTCGGCTCTCGTCAGGACTGTATCCGCCGAGTCTACGTCGATGCGCTCGGCTACAGATTCGGCAGTAACGAGCACCACCGCGCCAGAGTCTTGCAGCCGGTATGACAAAGCATCTGGACCAAAGAGCTCCGAGCAGGGGACGGCCGCTGCACCATGCTTCATCGTGCCGAAGAAGCTCACCAGGAACGATTCAGAGGGATTGAGCATGATCGCAACCCGGTCATCAGCCGTTACGCCAAGATCGTCAAGAAGATGGGCGAACTGTGCGGCCTTCGTTGAGAGCGTCCCGTACCGGAGCGTCTCTGCCGTCCCATCCGCATACTTGACCTGGGCTGCGGTGCCAGCATGTCGGTCGAGACACTCGTGGGTCGCGTTTATAGCATCCGGCGATCCGTCAACGAGGTCCCACGCCTCACTCCAGGAAAACTCAGCCCGGAGGTGCGCGTAAGAATCGTATTCGAGCTTCATTGCCGGGGGCGTTGGCTGGCGGGGTAAAATAGGTGCGCCCGACGGGAGTGGTTAGTATTCCCGGTGGGTCCGTTCTGTCCCAAAGTTGGCATAGAGTAGTCGGTATGTGAGCGAACGTGTGACTCAAGAGTAGCTACGTTCCAGACGCAGCTGTCCAGTGGAATTGGAAACGAAGACTGTATCCCCGTCGTTATTCCATATCGCTGTCTCCGAACCCCAGTACAATGCCGTCGCATTGTCCGTGCCGTCACCAGTGTACAGTGTCAGCATTTGACCTGGATCCAGTGACACCCCACTTGGCACTACGTACGTGTGTCCGGCGGCATCACTGATGGTCCAACCAGCGAGCTCGAGGGGTTGCTCTCCCGTGTTCTCAAAAACAATGAACTCATCGTTCAGGTTTTCATTGTCATTGCCAGCGGCGTCAGCATGGATCTCCATGAGTGACAGAGCATTCGACTCCGCAGTCGCTATCGGGGTCGCGCTTCCAACCTTGGTACACTGCCAGAGGCCGATCACTGCAGACTGGGCCTCGCTTTCCGCCGCATAGAACCGATCAGCGTGCGTGAATTCGCTGTCATACACTCGAGCGTACCCTTCAGCGACGAGTTCGAGGTTTATGTTCCGTCCGTCGAGAGTGACGTACGCAAGGAGCCGGCCATAACTTCCCCGGCGGTCGGCTTCATTATCGAACACGAGAGTAACCTTTTGCTGCTCGAGCCGTCGGTCAACGTACTCGGAGGCTGCATGGCCAGCCTCCCGGAGGCAGGTTGCGCCAGCATCGGTCTCTGGGACTCCCTCAAACTCTGCAGGATCATTCTCAACGTGCACCTCCGGAGTGTCGATACCGAGCAATCGAACCGTATCGGAGGTTCCGTTCTGATATCGCACGTCAATCGTGTCTCCGTCGACGACGTCTGTCACCGTAACGACAAGGCCGTTTGAGGATGGGGAGAGTGGCGTTCCCGTGCCTGTGGGTTCGCCCGCAGTGCTTGGGGGGCTTCCTGGATCGACGGCAATCCCGGTGCAGCCAGCGGAAATGATCAGCAGAGCGATGCCTATGACAAGCCGATTCACAATGGGGTCTCAGGGGGCTGGTGTCGTAGTAGTACCGCGACGAGAATCTAGTTTCTACCAGTCAGTCTATTGGCCCCTGGGTTTATTGAGTGTGTAAGCGAATCTTGAGGATCAGGTGAATCGGATGCAAAAGCGGGAGGAAGCAATTCGTGTTCTCCACGTCGATGACGATCCGGACTTTCTCGACATTGCAGCCACGTTTCTCGAGCGGGAATACGAGCGATTCGATGTCAAGACAACCACAGACGTCCGCAGTGGCCTTGAGCGGTTGGGCGAGGAAACCATCGATTGCGTCGTTTCAGATTATGACATGCCGGATTCGAGCGGCATCGATTTTCTCGAAGCCGTCCGCGCCAAGCAGCCCGAGATACCATTTATTCTCTATACTGGCAAGGGTAGTGAAGAAGTCGCAAGTGAGGCAATATCGGCCGGCGTGACAGATTACATACAGAAACGCAGCGGCACGAGCCAATACACGGTTCTCGCAAACCGAATTCAAAACGCCGTCGAGCAATACCGCTCACGGGAAGCCGTAAACGAAGCCGAGATGAAGCTCTGGCAGCTGGCGGAGAACACCGACGATATCCTCTATATGGTCGATAGCGACTGGGATGAGCTTCTATTCATTAATGGCGCCTATGAAGAGGTCTGGGGCGGGTCAAGAGCAGCCCTCGAGAGCGATCCGCGATCATTTCTAGAGAACGTGCATCCCGATGACCGGGAGAAAGCCGAGGCCTCAATGGAGCGCTTGAGCAACGGTCACCCGGACCAGATCGAGTATCGGGTCATTACGCCAGACGGTGACGAGCGGTGGGTGAGGGGCGACAGCACGCCGATCCTCGGTGAAAAAGGCGAGGTCGACCGGATCGTTGGCTGGGTTCGCGATATCACGGAGCGGAAACGACGAGAACTCGAGACAGAGCAGCGTCGCCACCAGCTCGAACAGATTCTCAAGACGGTCCCGGCCTGTGTCGTTCTGGTCGACAAATCCGGCGCATTTACCTACGCCAACGATCGGGCCGAAGAGGTGCTGGGGTTAGAGCCCGATGAGGTTACAGACAGGACCTATAACGATCCGGATTGGAATATCACCGATCTCGAAGGGGATCCGATTCCGGACGAGGAGTTACCCTTTCGGCGAGTCCGTGACTCGGGCGAGCCGGTATATGGGGTGCGGCACACGATCGAGTGGCCGGACGGGAGGCGGAAGGTGCTCCTTGTCAATGGCGCGCCGATATTCGATGAAGATGGTGAAGTCGAAAGCACAGTTTTCGCCCTGACAGATATCACCGAGCGGCGGCGTCAGGAACGCCAACTCGAACGACAGAACGAGCGCTTCGAATACGTAGAAGAGGTTGCCGAGATTGGCTACTGGGAGATAGATGCGACGTCCGGGGAGCCGTATGAAACATCACTCTCAGATGGTGTCTACAGGATTCATGATCTCTCCCGGCAAGCGTCGCTAAACGTCGAAGAGGGGCTCGGATACTACCATCCGGAGCATCGAGAAGCCGTTCGCGCAGACGTTGAGGCCGCCATCACCGAGGGCGAGCCATATGATCACGAAGTCAGACTCATTACTGCTGAAGATCGGGAGCGATGGGTCCATTCGGTTGGCGAGCCGGTCCTCAAGGATGGCGATGTAGTAACCGTGCGGGGCGTTTTTCAGGACATCACCGAACGAAAGGAGAAAGAGCGTGAGTTGAGTCGACAAAACGAACGGCTTGACGAATTCGCAAGCGTCGTCTCACACGATCTTCGGAATCCGCTGCGCACCGCGCAGGGGAAACTCGTCCTCGCTGACGAAGAATGTTCGAGTTCACATCTGGATGACGCATCGGCCGCTGTCGACCGAAGCCTCGAACTGATCGAGGACCTGCTCAAGCTGGCTCGCGAGGGGGACCGTGTCAGTGAGCAGCACGAGGTTAACGTCACTGAGATGGTGGAGGCGTGCTGGCGAACGCTCGCGGACGATGATGCCACCCTGAATCTCGAGGCGGATCCGCATGTCCAAGCGGACCCGATCCGCTTCCGGCAGCTGCTCGAGAATTTGCTCGCGAATGCACTCGAACACGGAGGGCAGGCGGTCACTGTCCGCATCGGGTCCCTCGAGGATGAGGCCGGCTTGTATGTCGCTGACGACGGCTCCGGCATTCCTGAAGACATACAAGATGATATTTTCGAACCAGGCTACTCGACATCGGAAAGTGGGACGGGTTTCGGTCTGAATATCGTCAGAGAAATCGCCGAAGGGCATGGCTGGACTCTGCGGGTCTGTGAAAGTGCGGATGGCGGTGCACGGTTCGAGATCATTGGGGTTGAGTGGGTCGACGATTCGGAGTAGGATCGGATCAAATAGCGGAGAGTGATGTTAGGGATCGTGATGCCAGCGACGACACATGATCCTCCCAATGGGCTACCATGATTACATATCAATCTGCCACCTGGATGACGGCGGGTCTCGGGATGAGGCGGCACCACACATCAAAGTAAGGCGCTACCCATT
>JBDGPQ010000149.1:0-7722 GCA_042219595.1 Haloarculaceae archaeon | reverse complement strand
TCGCCGATCTCCGTGGTACGGTGCCGCTGGAGCGGGCTGAGATGCTCATCAGCAATTGCGCTCACCCGGATGACCGGCCCCGGCTTCGGGAGTATCTTCACCGCGCCCGCTCGGGCGGCGGGCACGTTCACCATGATCTCTCGACAGTATTTGACGATTATGTCGGAGATCGGGACTAGGCCCGACCCGAATCAGTACTCCTCGACAGCAGTCTCGTTCAACTCTCTCACCTCACCACGAAGCGTGTCGATGGAAAGCGCGGTATCGGGATCCGAGAACGGATCGTATTCATCATCCGCGTATTCCTCCAGGATTTGATCGACACGTTTGACACCGACTCCGCGCTCGACTGCGAGGATTTTGAGTGTCTCATCACCCACAACCTCCATCTTGTTCGTTGCGCCGGGTGGGAGGTACAGCAGATCACCTCGCTCACCTTCGCCGGATCGCTCATTGCCCTCGCTGTCGATATAGGTCATCCGAACCCGGCCCTCGAGCGGGATGTAGATCTGATACAACGCTGGTGCGTGGTTGTGCCAGGCAATGGTCTCGCCCGGATCAGCCTCGACATACCCGAGATCGAACTCATTGGCCTGGAACGCATAGGTCTGGACGTGCGGAATCGGATCATCCGGTCGTTGCGACTCGTCTTCGTACTTGTCGTGGTGATGGCTGCCTGCCAGCGCATCGAGGTCGATTTTGAAGCCCTGCAGGAGGCCAAGGTGCTCTTGCTTGATTTCAGGGATGTCTTTCATGTCTGCACCGAGGAGCAGTGAGCGGCTAACTCAAATAGCTAGCCCGTGGGACCATCACTCCGGCGAAGTTTCACACTCGCGACAAGCTGGTATCGTTAACGCCGCCCTCGGGACGATTTTCCATCTCGATTTTCTCGCGGTATTCGATGACAGAATCGTGGGTGGCCCCTGATGGGGGCTTAAGGCACCAGGCCAACTGCCCGCGCCATGGACAGCGAGACCTGGCGTGAGGCACAGGCGACTGTGGAGGTCGATGTCGACCGACACACCTTCGATGTCGCTTACCACGAGAGCGGGGCTGGTGACACTGTGACCGTTTTCCTTCACGGAATTCCGACGTGGGGCTTCCTGTGGCGTGAAGTCATCGACGCTGTCGGTCATGCGGTAGTCCCCGATCTTCCGGGGCACGGGTACACTCGTCACCGAAGCGAGGGTGGATTTGATCGTTCGGTAAAGGCACAAACCGAGTATCTGGAGGCGATACTCGATAAGCTGGGCTTGGGGACCGTTCAACTCGTCGCACATGATATCGGCGGCGCGGTGGCGCTCCGGTTGGCCATCGAATCCGATCGAGTTGACCGATTGGTCCTCTCGAACGCGACGTGTTATGATTCATGGCCGGTACCGTTTATTCTGGAGTATGGAGCTGCGTCCCGAGCCAGGGCCATGACGTACCAAGACGTCCAGCGGGAACTCCGGGAGTTGTTCACGAATGGTGTTTCTACCCCGGATCGGGCCACCGATACGTTCGTGGATGGGATGATTGCGCCATATATCGCTCCGGATGTTCCGCCGACTCGCCTCTCACGGAATGCCGTTGCCACGGATACGAACCATACGCTTGAGCTCGCGCCACGACACGATGAGATCGATGCAGAAACGCTGCTACTGTGGGGCTATCCAGGTTCGGGGCAGCATGCTGGCTATGCGCGCCGCCTCGCAACGGACATTCCCGATGCAGATACGGAGTTCATTGGAGACACCCACCATTGGGTGGTTCAAGAACAGCCGGCTGCATATGCTGACGGGCTTGCATCCTTCCTCGAATAGTCCCACGTCCGTGCGGTCTCGGAACACGCACCGGGCAGGCTTTTGCCGGCGCACCACGAATTCCCCGTGATGCGGCGCCGGGATTTCCTCATCGGGGCTGGAGCGGCGGGCAGCGGCGCCCTTGCTGGGTGTTACGGCCTGGCTGCACCGGCGCCAGTAGCACAGGAGTCACCAACGGCGCAATCGTCTCCGATCCAGACGGAGGCGAGCCCGACGGTCGCTGGTCGAGAACTGCCGATCCCCGAGTCTGCGCTCGTCCGGGCAACATCCCGGGATGGCATTGCAGCTGTCACGGAGCCGGCGTTCGACACTGATTGGTCCGCACTTGACGATGTCGCGCCCCTCAGGGCGGAGGACACCGTCATCGGTGTAGAGCGTAACGGCATGGCGCGGGCCTATCCACTCCGGGTTCTCGCATGGCACGAAGTGATCAATGAGAACTTCGGCGGGCCGCTTCTGGTTACGTTCTGCCCCCTTTGTGGGAGCTCGCTTGTCGCCGAACGGCGCATTGACGGTCAGGCGACCGTATTTGGCGTCTCCGGACTCCTCCTGGATTCCAATCTTGTGCTCTACGATCGACTGACGGAAAGCCTGTGGAGCCAGATCGCCGCCATCGCAATTCGCGGTCCTAAAACCGGGACGAGACTGACACTGATCCCGTCGCAGTTCACGACGTGGAAGACCTGGGAGGACGAGCACCCCGACACGGAGGTGCTCTTGCCACCACCTGCCTCGGTGACGGTAGGCAATGTAGCAGATGGCAATTACGACATCGTCCCGTATGGCGCGTATCAGGGTCGATTCGCCAGTGAGACTGGTGATATCGATGGACCGGAACGCGCCGCGGAGCCAGTCGTTCTCGGTGTCGTCAATGGTGACACCGCCCGAGCGTATCCGCTCGAAACGGTTCGCGAAGCAGGGGTTGTCAATGACAGCGTTGGCGATCTTCCAGTAGTCGTCGCTGTCGCTCCTGATGGTGTCACGATGGTGAGTTACGTCCGCCGTATCGAGGGAGAGACGGTCGTTTTCGAGCGCGCCTCTGATACACACCTTCAGGCCGCCGGGTCGCGGTGGGCGCTCACGTCCGGCCGAGCGGTCGACGGGCCGTTTGAGGGCACCACGTTGCAACCCGCGGCCGCCCGGCCACCGATGCTGCAATCCTCGTGGCGCGACTTCCACCCAAAAACCGATATTTACGTTGCCTCGGATTGACCAGACCCGAGGCCGTAGAAGCTGTCCGCCCCATGATCATCCTGCCAGGCGAACGCGTATAGCCGCCGGGTTGGCAGGCGGTGGAGGGCTTTGCCGCTCGAGGCCGCGCCCGTCACTGGGTCCCATCGCCCTTCTTCCCCAACGAGTTCACCTCCCCGTAACTCGATGTCTCCACCGGGGTGTTTGAAGGCTCCCACGACCTCATCGGTGGCCACAACGAGTACATCAAGCGATCCGATCGTGTCTACAAGTGTGCCACCCGCTGCGTGAATTGTCGGAATCGGGTACCCGACGGCAGTATCTTCCACGACGATGCCGAGAACCGGTGTTTTGGGGCCGATATCCTCTCGATCCCATGTCCGCTGACGGCCGCTACCGCGCATTCCATAGAGGCCGAACTCGGCTGATTCGTTATACGCTTCGTAGCGCTCCATATCGTATGAGCCTGGCCGGTCCGGCTGCAACACAAGTCCATCCGGATGGGCCGTGCGGAAGCGTTCCCATGTCATGATCGCCGCTGGAAGTACGTCGAGTTCAGAGCCGTCGAGCGGGCCAGCGATGGCTCGCCCCAGCGGCTGCTTCCATTCAGAGCCGGTTTCTCGATCATACATTACGAGTGCGTCGTCCGCCAGCTTTCCTGATGTCCCGAAACTCAGAACTCGTTCGTCGACAGTCCGGTCGAACACGATCCCGCTGGCACAGATCGGACACCAGGTCACGGCGATCGGACCCCGGGATTCGAGGACGTCATTGACGATTTCGTGATAACTGAGGATTCTGACTGGATATGCTCGTGAGGGATCCCCCTCGACGACGATCACCTCGTCTTCTGGGTCCCCGACGTACTCCATACCAAAGACTGGCTCGTCGATACTTGGAATCGCGTCCCGCGGGAGCACGTCGTCGATGTGCACGATCGGAGTTCGGCCTGAGACGTGAAAACCGGTACGCCCAAGCGATGATCTCCCCCCCCGATCGTACCCACTCTATGGAGACCGACGCCTTTCGACTCGGAGACGACCGTTCGATCCCGGCAGTCACCGCAGCGGAGATGGCCGAAGTCGACCGCGTCGCCGTTGATGAGGTGGGACTCCAGCTCCTGCAGATGATGGAGAATGCCGGCCGGAACTTGGCCACCCACGTGAGGGGCTTCGCAGGCAACCCCGTGGTCATCGTGGCCGGCAACGGGGGGAACGGTGGTGGCGGACTTGCCTGTGCGCGACATCTCGCCAACCGTGGCATCCCAGTGGAATTGCTACTTGATCGTCCAGCAGGTGATCTTACGGGTGCAGCCGAGATACAATTCGGTATTCTTGAGTCGATGAACATTCCGGCAGTCACTGATCCAGATGCGCTGTGCGGTTCGCGACCCCGAACGGTAATTGACGCCCTCATTGGGTACGGGCTATCCGGCCAGGTCCGGGGAGTGGCACGGGATCATATCGAGTGGCTCAACCGCCAGACGGATACAGTTGTGTCACTGGATGTCCCCTCCGGACTGGATGCGACGACCGGAGACGTCCTCGGAGTGGCGGTCCAGCCGGATCAAACGGTTACACTCGCGCTCCCGAAGACCGGTTTGACCGATGTCTGCAGTGACCTGTTCCTTGCTGATATCGCAATCCCGGCGGAGGTCTACGATCGGGTAGGTATCACTCCAGGTTCGCCATTCACAGATGATTATATCGTGAATATTCAGGCATATTGAAGCGACACTGGGGGCCGCAGGCTCGATGGCTACAGCGTTATGGTGAGAATGCCAAACGTCAACGCGGCTATGAGGAGGAGATTCACACCGACGACGGCAATGGGTACCACGCCGGAATCTGCCATCTCGCGGACGCGAAGTTCGGTGCCGAGGCCAGCAAATGCCAGGAGAAAGAGCCCGTCCGCCCCGATGGCAAGGACGTCTACCATCCGCGCCGGCATGAGTCCGGAATTCGCCCAGACCACCATACCGAGGAAGCCAAGCAGAAACCATGGGAATTCATCCCATAACGTCCGTAGAAATGATGTTTCGGTGTGGCGGTCAACCGATCGGACTGTATACCACAGGGCTACGAGGCCGATGAAGCCATTTCGAGCCAGCTTCGTTACTGTCGCCCATTGACCGGCCGTCACTGAGTACGCAAATCCGGCGGCGGCGACCGGGCCAGTCGAGAACATCGCCAGGCCGATCCAAATCCCGAAGAACTGGGAGTCGAGACCGAGCCAATGGGCGGCCACCGGGAATGCAAGCAGCGTGACTGCGTCGAACAAGACGATCGTCGCAGCGGCATGCGCGATATGTGAGTCCTCGATATCACAGATCGGAGCCACCGCGGCAATCGCCGAGATGCCACAAATACTCGAGCCAGCGGCGAGCAAGGAGGTAAGGCCCTCGTCCAAATCGACCGCTCGGGCGATCAGTGTGACTGTCGCCAATCCAAGAACCACTACTCCAGTAACGAGGGCGAGGATCAACGGTCCAAGCGATAGTAGCGGCCCGAGCAGTACTTGCGCGCCCAGAAGGACGATCCCGATTTCCAACAGCGTCGCGTGAATGCCTATCCCCGCGGCAGCCCGAGTCGGTAGCCCAATCGTATTCGACATGAGAGCACCGATGGCGATCGCAAGGACGAGCGGCGTAATCACTGGAATCATCGTCGCGAGAAGCCACGCGACGCCACCAATGAACACGAGCACCACGACACCTGGAAGGCGTCGTCGTACTCCTCGCATCATGGGCACTCGGGCGTCTCAGGGAGAGCGTTCCGATCACCCTCCTGCCGGTCGGGTTGGCCCACGACTCAGGCAAATGCCGACCCAGGCAAAGGCGTCGTAGATACCGGCCAGTTTCGCCGGCGATCACCGCCGAGACGCGAAATGGTTTGTGTGAGCCGGACGTTCGTAGTTCTTGAGCTATGGTGGAAACAGACACGCTTGCCGAGTATATCGAGGACGTGCGGGACGTCTTCGCAACCACGAGCAACCCGGTCCAGCAGGGATCTCAGGTTGCGGAACTAACTGCAGACGTCCTTGCATCGGATGGCTGGCTCGAGGTGGAACTTGACGCAATCGGTGACGAGGAGATACGCCTGGGCTCACTTCATACCGATGATGAGTACGGTCATCCGGAGCCAGGATTTCGCATTACCGCCGGTCGGATCGACCCTGGTGAGGAACCGGCTGCGAGCCATCTGGCACATGACCACGGGCTTGCATGGGTCGTGTACGGAACGTACAGCGGCCAGCGTGAGCAAACGATATACAACTGGGCATACGACGAATCCGGCATTCCCCACCTTGAGAAGTCAGCTAGTATGGTTCAGGGGAAAGGGGATGTCATTCTGGTGCCTCAGGGCGAAATTCACCAACAAGCCACGGTCGGAACGGAGACCTCGATCAATTTCCGGATCGAGTCACAGAGTATGGCAGATCGCCCCCGGCATTGGTATAACGTCGAGGATGGCGCGGCCGAAGCAAGCGTCACACCGACGGTCGCGTAGTCGATGCCAGAACCGATCACGCCGGCAGCGACCAGGTCCGTCATTGATGATGACTCTCGTCAGGTGGCGTTGATCGACATCCGGGAGCCCCTTGATTATAGCGAGGGCCACATCTACGAGAGCACACCTGTTCCGCGGCGGGATTTAGAAGTCCGGCTTCCTATCGTCGTGCCTGGTGGTCAGGCGACGATTGTTCTTATCGACGAAGCCGGTGACCGTGCGGAGGATGATGCTGAATGGCTGGAAGTCCTCGGGTACTCCGACGTGCGCTACTTGGACGGAGGCATGGCGGCATGGGTTGAGGCCGGCTATGAGACGGTCGACGCTCATGATGGTGTTTATGCGACAGCGTTCAATTTCCCGAGCAAAGACTTCGGTGAGCGGGTCGAGGTCGAGGACGAGCCCGAGAAACTGTCCCCAGACGAGTTCAAGGCGTTGCGCGAGGATCAAGATGTCCTCCTGGCGGACGTCCGGACCCCAGAGGAGTTCGAAGAGTCAACCATTCCCGGGGCTCTTCACATCGAAGGCGTCGACGTCGGACTCTATCTCGACACGCTTCGTGAGGACGACCAGCCGGTCGTGGTCCACTGTGGGGGACGCACACGGAGCATCATAGGCGCGTCAACCCTTCAGAAGCTTGGGTTCGAAGAAGTGTACGAACTCGAGAACGGCACGATGGGCTGGGACCTCGCTGGATTCGACCTTGAGCACGGCGCCGATCGTCATATTCGCGACCTCGATCTGGATTCGGTTACTCGCGACTCTATCCGCGAGCGTGTCGCTGATCTGCTTGAGCAGACGGATGTCTCATACCTATCGGCAGCCGAATTCAGCGACTTGCTCGCAAACGATGAGCTGCTGTATCCTGTGGACGTCCGCACGGCAGACGAGTATGCAGCCAGCCACATTCCGGGATCACTATCGATTCCAGGCGGGCAGGCCATTCAGACAACCGACGAACACTTCGCGGTTCGGAACGGAACGGTCGTCTTCATCTCTGATGACGGCATTCGGGCTGGGATTACCGCCTATTGGTTCGATCGCATGGGCTTTCCGCGCGTTTTCGTCCTCGAGGGTGGCCTTGATGCCTGGGAGGCTGCCGGGGAGCCAGTCGAGACTGGTTCAACCACCCGGAAGCCGCCTGATTCGGGCATCGTAAAAGCCCTGGTCGAGGAGATCACTCCGGCCGAGCTCGATCAGCTTCGTTCAACGCAGGA
>JBDGPQ010000119.1:0-7776 GCA_042219595.1 Haloarculaceae archaeon | reverse complement strand
AGGAAACCGAAACTTAATCCCCGATGTCGCTGCGCCAAATGACGGTTACGACCTCCTTATCACCCTCTATCGTTTCATATCGGTAGCCCCGGTCGTCGAGTTGTGGAAACAAGTGCTGAGGCACCCGGTCGTTTCGCTGTACAAGCACGACCTCGTCGTCCACCGACTCGAGTCGCTCGAGTGTTCTTTTAAGCGGTCCGGGTGGCGGCAAATCGGCCGCCTCAATCACCTCGCGCGGACGGTCCGGCGGTGCGCCAGCCACCTCAAGTGCGTTCTGCTCAGGTGCCATATGGATTGGTTTGGGAACCGTTCCTCGTGGCCCTTCCCCCGAATTGATTCGCGATTATACACTTGGCTCGTTGCTCATATAGAAACGACCACGGGCCGGGAGGGAGTTGAACCCCCGACCATCTGGTCTCTTCCGCCGCCATCATGCTGATGGGGAGCGTTAAAAGCCAGACGCTCTGCCTGACTGAGCTACCGGCCCTCGTCGGGGGGTACAGGCCGTGGCGCTAATCAGTTTCGGTCACCGGGACTATTTCATCCCGGCAGCCGCACCCACTGGCGATGCACGTTGGCATATACCCAGCAGAAGGTGGCTCCTGGGACGCCTTCATGGATGGTGTCGAACGGGCCGAAGCCGTCGGTCTCGACGGCATCTGGCTCGCCGATCATCAGGCGACCGAGAGCGACAATTACTGGCCGGAGCCGCTTACCCGAATGGCCGCAATGGCCGCGCGGACGGACGATCTGGAGTTCGTCGCCGGTGTGATCGTGCTGCCGCTCTATCATCCGCTCCACGTCGCTCAACAGGCGGCGATCGTGGATCAACTCTCTGACGGCGGGCTCACACTTGGCGCCGCCATGGGCTACGTGCCAAAGGAATTCGATGCTTTCGGCGTCGACTTGGCCGACCGGGCCGGCCGCCTGATCGAAGGACTCGACTTCCTCGATACCTACTTCACTGCCGACGGGCCGTTTACGTTCGACTCACCATACGTGTCTGTCGAGGATTGGCGGCCGCTTCCGCAGCCCGTCCAGCGCCCCAGGCCGCCACTGTGGGTCGGCGGATGGGGCGAAAAGGCCATCGAGCGGGGCGTCAAGTTCGGCGACGCGTGGCTCCCGGGTATGGTAGCGACCAACGAGGCCGTCGAGGAGCGGAAGGAGTACCAGGCGAGGTATGCCGACCGGCTCGGCGTCACGATCGACGCGCACCCGCACATGCGGGAATGCGTGATTGCTGAAACATCCGAGGCGGCACAGGAACGGGGTCAGAAATACCTCCACGAGAACTACCGCCGTGAGTATGGTAGCGAGGAGTGGGCGCATCCACTCATCTCGGCAGACGTGGTCGAGGACTTCACTACACTTGCCGAAGACCGCTTTCTCGTAGGGACACCCGTCGAAATCGTCGAGCAGGTAGAGGCAATGACCGAACGGATGCCGGTGACGCACCTTGGTGTCCGACTGCACCACTCGGGGATGCCCGCAGACGTACTTCGCGAGCAGATCGAACTGTTCGGTGACGAAGTCGCACCGGAATTACGGTAGACAAAATGGCAGCCGCGAATCGCGGGGTTCCAAGGACCATCATCGAGTACCCAGAAGGCAATGCGCTGGCTCCCAGGCCGGACGGTCCTGACGGTGGGTGTCGTCACCGTCGGACACTACTGGTCGCACTTTTACTTCCTCTCGCTCCCGCCCCTGTTCCCCGTCCTGCGTTCAGAATTGGCGGTGAGTAACGCCGAGCTCGGCCTGCTCGTCGCTGTGATGTCACTCGGGATGCTGCTGCAGGTGTTCGTTGGCGCGGTCGTGGATCGGGTCGGCGCACGGCGGGTATTCCTCGGAGGGCTTGGCCTCACCGCACTGGCGATTCTTCTGATGGGGACCCAATCGAGCTACGAAGGGCTCCTTGCGTTTTCAGTACTGGCTGGTCTCGGCCAAGCCACGTTCCATCCGGCAGACTACTCGCTCATCGAAGCAGTGAGTCAGGACGATCGGGTTGGTCGAAATTTCAGCATTCACACCTTTGGCGGGTATCTTGGGTTTGCGATCGCACCCGTTGTCGTCGGCGGCGTGGCGGGCCTCGCCGGCTGGCAAACAGCGCTCCTCGGTGTCGGAGCAGCGGGGCTGGTGACCGCACTTGCGTCAACGCTTGTGCTTCCGCCGGTATACCTGTCGACCGATGAGAGTGGTTCGAGTACCGACTCTCGTGACGTCTTCCTTCGGCGTGGGATTATCGTGATGGCGGGGTTCTTCCTGCTATTTTCGATGGCAGGAAGCGGTGTCCAGACGTTCACGCCGATTCTCGCAATCGATGGGTTCGCGTTAACCGAGGCGATCGGAAACGGTGCCCTCTCGGCGTTTTTCGCAATCTCGGCACTCACCATCCTCGCGGGGGGCTGGCTTGCCGATCGTCGAGATCCGCGCCGCGTTGTCATGGGCGGAACGGCCCTCTCCGCGGCAACGATTGGCGTCCTCCTGATCGGCGTGTTCCCTGCGGGTACCGTCGCGTTCGTGGCCCTCTTCGGAATTGCTGGTGGGGCATACGGACTTGTGTTCGCTTCCCGGGATCGGCTTGTGAGCGAGTCAGCCGCCCTCGAATCAACTGGCCGGAGTTTCGGCTTCGTCTTCTCAATCGGTGCCGTGGGACAGCTTGCTGCGCCGGTACTTCTCGGAGTGGTCATGGACTGGTCGACCGCTATTGCGGCTTTCGGCCTCGTCTCGGCGTTTTTCCTGCTGTCGGGGCTGGTTGTGGTCGGCGGCGGCCTCGCCGATGTACATCGCCCTGCTAGCACCCATATTCAGTCCGATTCGAAGTAGGCAGCAAGGGCATCGGCGACGACTTCACCAGGTGCAACGTCATCAAGAGAGGCCTGACGGCGAAGTTCGCAGTAGAGATCCGGGGGCAGATCGAGTTCCAACCGTCCAAGTGTGAGCCCTCGTCGCGCAAGCGCCGTCGCGACATCGGCACCATCATTGACCTCACTTGCGATCGAGCGTACCTCCCGAACCGGGAGCTCATGATCGAGAATTGCCCAGGCGAGATGGAGTCGCGCCTCTCCGGAGACTCTGGCAACATGTTTCGCAGCGGTCGGAGCGATCTCGCCGCGGGCGACATGTCGGCGGATCGACCGAGGCAGATCATGAACGCGTGACCACTTGCGGATGAACGAGACCGTCACGCCTTCGCCGGCCCGTTCAGCAGCCGCCTTGTACGACCCGGTCCCCCGGACCAGCGCAGCACACGCCGCCGCTCCTCGAAGCATGAAAACGTTGTCTGCGGCGCCGGCAGTGTTATCCGCAAAGGCCGCGACGGTCTCCGCGGCGAGCTGGAGACTTTCGGCATCCTCGGGGTCGAACTCGACTGCGTCACGGGCTCGATCACCCGTCAGCGCGGGATCACCGCGGATGACCGGTGCACCGACCGGTGACTCACGATCGGTCGGTGGCGTATCGTCCGCATTCTGGTCGGTCATCTCTCGATAGTTCTGTCCTGGTCCTCTAAAGAGTCCTGTCGATGCTCAGTCAGCCATACGGCGTTCCGAGAGGTGCTCCCAAACCTCCACGCATCCAATGCCATCGTCGATCTCAAGGTAATCATCTCTCTGCTCTTTGCTAGTGGTTTCCGGGTCGTCATTCATCGATAGCTCGCCAACAGTTTCATCCTTCGGCATTTGGGCAGCGTAACTCCTCCCGTAGCTTAAGCTCGGGCTCACCCTCGAATCCTACCACTACTCCCACCTTCCGGCAAAGGTTACCCCCGCCTTCACCCAACCCGCGTCCAACACGGTGCGAAGCCGTGAACGGGTCGGAAATAACCAGTGAATGTTGCTGGTTCCTCGAGGGTCAGGCAGCCAGCGCGATGTCGAGGTACAACATCACGATGACGCCGAGAATCGTCCCTAAGGTCGCGATACGCTCGTTGCCGCGGGTATGCGTCTCGGGGACGATCTCGTCACTGATTACATAAAGCATCGCCCCAGCCGCAAATCCCATCGCGTAGGGGAGCAGTCCGGCCGCGATAGCAACCGCGACGGCGCCGAGCACACAAATAGGGATCTCGACCGCGCCTGCGCGCACACCGGCAACGAAAGCGTAAAATCGTCGGTCGAGACCGGCGTTAATCGCTGCGACAGAGACAGCAAGCCCCTCGGGGATGTTTTGGATGCCAATTGCGAGCATCAGGGCCACGCCATTAGCGACATCACCGGAGCCAAATCCGACACCGACTGAGAGGCCCTCTGGCATGTTGTGAATCGTAATCGCGAGAATGAAGAGGATGAGCGATGACAGCCGATCGTCAGAGACCGGCAAGGAGTCAGAGGGATTCGCGGCGTCACGCCGCCGGCGACCACTCAGCAGGTAGTGTGCGTGGGGCACGAGCGCATCGGCTCGCTCGAGGAACAATGCCCCAACAAGCACTCCTGCGAGAACGGGAAGTGGACTGCCACCAGGCGTCGCCTCGATCCCAGGGAGGATCAGGCTCGTGAAGCTCGCCGCCAGCATCACCCCGGCAGCAAACCCGAGGGCCCCATCCAGCGAACGATCGCTCGGGTTTCGCCACACGAGTACGAGTGCCGCTCCGAATACGTTGAGCAGCGCAATGATGAGGCCTCCGACGAGGGCCTGGATGACCGGATCCTCGCCGACAAGCGCGGCAAACTGGTCGGCGATCGCCATCGAGCAGCGACTCGGAGACTGGCCTAAAGAACGTTACGTGCCGGGTAAGATGTCTCCGAGTGAGGCGCCGACGGCCATCACGATGCCGGTCACGAGGATCTGACTGGCAGCCACGACCGGGCGGGCCCAATCAACACGGCCCCACGCTGTCATCAATACCAAGGAAAGTCCGAAGGCGATGGAAAGGATTCCCATTGGTCGAATAGGAATGACTCCAAAGAATCGGTCGCCACTGACCTTCTCATACTCTACGGCACGAAGAATGCCGAACACAAGCGCCAGACCTAGCAGAGCCGTAAACCCGATTCGTAGCGGATCCTGCGCAATGACGACGCCAATTTCCTGTGTACCACCTTCGACGACCATCGGTATGCCAAACAGGAAGCTGCCCACAAGTGCCTCGCCTGCGTCACGGAGGTCAAATGCATCCCGCAACCGACCGAAAGGCCGTGGCCGAGCCTGCTCAAGTGTCGCCATCGCCTCCCTGACTTGATCGCGCTCCTCGGGCGAGTCGACGAGTTCCTCGAGATCCTCGAGTTCCGCCATCGCATCGTCAAGGTCGGGCGGCGCGTCGGTCATAGCCACTCCCGCTCCCGGAAGTACCACAACATGATAACCACGATGGCTCCCATGCCCAGTAGCGTCGCGGGGTACGCGAGTGGCCAGCCGAGTTCGGGCATCGAGAGTGGGCCTGATGCCGGATCGAAGTTCATGCCATAAATTCCGACGACGAATGTGAGTGGGATGAAGATCGTCGCGACGACGGTCAATGCCTTCATCACCTCATTGGTGGACTGGGAGAGATTGTTGAGGTAGATATCCCGAGCCCCCGCAGTGAGGTCGCGGTACGTCTCTGTGAGGTCGACCACTTGGACGAGATGGTCGGCGACGTCCCGGAAATATTTCTCCGTCTCCGGTTGGATCTGCGCGGGGCCGCCTCGCGCCAGTGTCGTTACCGCTTCGCGGGACGGCCACGCCATCTTTCGGAAGGCGAGCAGATCGCGACGGACTGCGTTGATCGCCTCGAGCGTTTCGATCTCAGGAGATTCGAGCACCGCTTCCTCGATCGCCTCGATATCGGTCTCGATTCCGTCAAGCACGTCGAAATACTCGTCGACGAGCCGGTCGATGACACGATAGGCGGTGAAGTCCGGCCCGCGCTGGAGAATTCGACTATCAGCTTCGAGAACTGCCGTCCAGATCGCGTCCACGGCAGGCACTGACCCAGGTGACAGGGTCACGAGCCACCCTTCACCGATAAACACACCAAGCGGTTCGTCTGCAATCTCGTCGGCGAACACCTGTTCACCACGACGGAGTTCGGCATCCTTCAGCAACGTGAAGGTATAATCCCCAAACACCTCGGTCTTCGGACGGACATCTTGTCGAACGTCCTCGATAGTCAGTGCATGAATGTCGAAGGCGGCTGCGATGCGATCGATGTCTTCTGCGGTCGCGTCGGTGGCTCGAACCCACGTTGTCTCCGGCGCTGCGCGGGCTGTTCGGAGCGCTTCGACGGTTTCGGCGGGATATTCCTGGACCCCCTCAGCAGAGAACGTTAACGCACGCATTAGTTGACACCCCCAATGGCCAGGAGGGCAAGCCCGATCATCACGACCGCCAGTGACAACCCCCGACCAGGGTACACGGTCAGGACGCCGGCGCCGTACGCGGACAGGCCGGCAACCGTTAACAGCCCACCGCCGAGCCGGAGCCGGTTCATACCCAGCCCCACCCCCGCCACGGCCAAGAAACTACCCGACAGTCTCGCCCACATTCGGCGCCCGAGCATCGAATCCGTCGGCGCGAAGTTCAGCCGCGAACTGCTCGGTCGCGTCGCCGTGGACAACGTGAATCGTAGCCTCGCGATACTCGTCGAGGAATCCACGGAGACCGTGCCGGTCGGCGTGAGCGGAAAAGTCAAATTGCTCGACGGTCGCGCTGACCGGTCGGACTCGGCCACCGAGCTCGGCGCGGCCGGTATCGAGCAATTCACGACCCGGCGTGCCGGCGACCTGATACCCCGTGAGTGCGACTGTATTGCCCGGATGGTCAGCGATCGCCGGCACGTATGTTTGCGCGGGGCCGCCCCCAAGCATCCCACTGGTCGTGACTATCACGGTTGGCTCCGTCGCGAGCCGTTCCCGCTGACCATCACGACCGTCTACCACTCTGGCCCGTGATATGGCGCGGGTGAGCGCGTCGGGATTCCGAACGAATCCAGGATACCGGCGAAGGATTTCGTTTACTGTCGTTCCCATCCCGTCGACGTAGCAATCGATGTCATGGGCCGCACAGATCAGGAGGATCTCTTGAGTGCGCCCGATAGCGAACGCCGGAACGACCACCGTGCCACCCTGTCTGATCGTCCGACGAACCATCTCGACAAATTGACGCTCAACCGAGGCACGGTCGGGGTGGTCGACATCTGCATATGTCGATTCCGTCACCACGATATCTGCCTGGGGCCGGGCAGTAGAGCCAGCGACAAGGCGCTGATCGACTGTGTGAAAATCCCCGGTGTAGAGCAACCGGGTTTTCCCGTCATCCACCAGAACGTGGGCACTGCCGGGGATGTGACCCGCATTGAATAGGCTAACCGTATACCCCGCCACCTCGAAGGGCTCGCGATAGCCATGCGTGGTCGAGACCTCACCCACCCGCTGGAGCTGGGTTTCCGTGAATGGGGCAGCGGGTGTGGAGCCGTGGAGTTTCAAGGTGTCCTTCGCTAGCAGCTGCGAGAGATCACGGGTCGGCGGTGTCCAGTGGATCGATGGACGTGCATCGCCGGCGAGTAGCGAGGGAATGGCTCCCACGTGATCGAGGTGACCGTGGCTGACAATTACGGCCTCAGGGTCGACAGCACCAACGGGATATCGAGGTGGCGTCGAGGACTGCATCCCGTAATCGATGAGGAGACGGTCATCAACGAGGAGGGCACTACGTCCCACCTCAGCAGCACCGCCGAGAAACGACAACTCCATTCGTGCCCGTGTAATGGACAGTATCCCCTGAGCCCGTCGATATGACGTGGCCGTGACCCGGGCGGCGATCAATCGACCTCAAGATCGCAGGTATCGCTCAGGCTGAACA
>JBDGPQ010000101.1:0-7818 GCA_042219595.1 Haloarculaceae archaeon | reverse complement strand
CCATTTCTCGGGCGGCGGCCGCTCGCCTCGATTCGGGGTGTTCTTTGGCACGCAGTGTGGAGCTGGGGTATGCGGCGGTTCGCCCGCGAGCACCCTCTCGCGCTCGCCGGGATCCTCTCGGCGGCGTCCCTCGCGCTGATCTTTGGGACGGCAGGCGGGGTCATCTCTGGAGCACTGCTGCCCCGGAGTCGCTCGCTTATCGCCGCGATTCCACACGTGAATGCGGTCCTCAGCATTACCGCCATTGTCGTGATTGTAGCCGGGTGGCGAGCAATCCGCGCCGGAAACGTCCGCCGACATCGGAGCGCGATGCTCTCCGCATTCACCCTCTTCGCGACATTTCTCGTCCTGTATCTCTACCGGGTCGCGATTCACGGGCCGACCCCCTTTGACGGGCCATCATGGCTGGCAACATTCGTCTACTTCCCCGTACTCGTGATCCACATTGGGCTCGCCGTGATCTGTGTCCCGCTTCTCTACTACGTCGCGTTGCTGGGCCTCACGACGCCGGTCTCGGCAATCCCGGACACGCGCCACCCACGGCTGGGACGGCTCACCGCGGCGCTCTGGATAATCTCCTTCGGCCTGGGGTTGGTCGTGTATGGCCTGCTGTATCTTCGCTAATCGTCAGCCCGTGCGGCCCCATCGACGGTTGGGCGGGTAACATCGCGGTCAGTTGCCTCCCCGTCAACATCGTATGGATACTCTCCCGTGACACAGCCGAGACAGAGATCCGTCCGGTCAGTTCCGATCGCGTCGGTGACAGCGTCGATCGAGAGATAGGCGAGACTGTCGGCGCCGATCTCAGCTTCGATCTCGTCGACCGATTTGTCGGCCGCGATGAGTTCCTCTCTCGTCGCCATATCGATCCCGAAGTAACACGGCGCGAGAATCGGCGGCGAGCCGATGCGGATGTGGATCTCCGCCGCACCGGCATCACGAAGCAGATCGATCAGCTGTGTCGACGTGGTCCCGCGCACGATGGAATCGTCGATCAGGGTGACGGATCGGCCCTCGATTGTCGATTTGATGGGATTGAGCTTGAGCCGGACCGCACGCTCGCGTTCGTCCTGGGTCGGCATGATGAACGTTCGACCCACATACCTGTTTTTCATCAGCCCCTCGGCGAACTCGGTCTCGACGCCGGCAGCGCCGGCTGCCTCCGCGTAGCCCGATGCGAATGCTCGGCCCGAGTCAGGCACTGGCATGACGACATCGGTTTCGACGCCGGATTCCGCCCACAGCTGCCGCCCGAGTTCACGGCGGACTTCGTAGACCAGTTCACCGTCGACAACCGAGTCCGGTCGGGCGAAATACACGTGCTCGAAGAAACAGTGCGCAGTATGTTCCGGCTCGTGTAATCGGTAGGAATCGAAGCCCGAGCCGTCCGGCTCGAGAACGACCAACTCCCCTGGCCGGACATCCCGAACGAGATCGCCGTCGAGCGTATCGATCGCAGCCGATTCGCTCGCGATCACGTACCCGTCTTCGAGTTCGCCAATGCAGAGCGGACGATTGCCTTGCGGATCCCGCAAGCCCATCACCGTTTCGTCGTGCATGATCGTGAGCGAGTAGGATCCGTGGAGCCGGTTCATCGTCCGCTTGACGGCTCTGACGAGGTCCGCCTCGAGCAGGTTTCGCGCGAGATCGTGAGCGATGACCTCGGTATCGCCATCGGAGGTAAAGGCGTGCCCGAGCGCGCCGAGTTCGTCACGAAGCTCGTCGGCATTCACGAGATTGCCGTTATGTGAGAGGCCGAGCGAGCCGCTCTTGAAGGAGACAGAGAACGGTTGCGCACACGACTTCTCGACGCTGCCCGCAGTTGGGTATCGGACGTGGCCGATCCCGTTCGTCCCCTTCAGCGTCTCGAGGTCATCGGGTCCGAAGGCATCGCCAACAAGCCCCATTTCGACATGGCCGTGCTGCTGGAAGCCGTCATGCGTGACGATGCCCGCGGACTCCTGGCCGCGGTGCTGAAGCGCATATAACGAGTAGTAAAGGGGTCGCGCGGCGTCGCGATCGGCGAGTGAGACGCCGACCACGCCGCACTTCTCGTGCATTATTCGCCGGCTTTCGTCTGCCAAGCGTAGTCACGACGCTTGGCTGACTTGCCGAAACCGCATGACGCACAGACGCCCTTCTTCACGTGATATGACTTTTCGCCGCACCGACGACACTTCACGTGCGTCGTGGTGTTCTTCCGCCCCTGGCTTGGGGTGCCTGCGCCGGTCATGGCCTGATTGTGACGACGTTATCCCCGCGTATAATCGTTGTGTTGTCAGGGTCTTCGACCACGAGATTCATATGTTGATCGTAGCCGACCAGTCGTCCTTCATGGATCTCGCCGTCTTTCAGCGCCACCCGCACGTCCGTGCCGACGGCGGCCTCAAGAACGTCGAGTGGTCGGTTCCCGCGGTCGCTCATACCGGAGAGCGAGGCAGCGGCCGCATAAGCGTACCGGACCGGACTCAAAACCCCACCGTGAGTTCGTGGGCGTCGACGGCCAGGCCTGCGAGCAGCTCTGCGGTCGCATCGAGGTCGTCGGGATCGATGACTTCGACCGGCGTGTGCATATAGCGGTTCGGGACGCCCACCGATAACGATGGAATGCCACCGCGGGAGACCGAGAACGCGTCCGCGTCCGTCCCGGTGCGACTGCCCGCGGCCTCGACTTGAATGTCGATCTCGGCGGTCTCAGCTGTCTCTCGCACTGCGTCGACGAGATCCGGGTGATTCGCACTCCCGCGCTTGATCGACGGGCCGTTCGATAATTCGACACCGCTGGACCGCCCTGACGGGATTCCGGGGGAATCCGTCGCATGAGTGACATCGACGGCGATGATCGCATCGGGGTCGAGGTCGAAGCCGACCATTTGCGCCCCGCGAAGGCCGAGTTCCTCCTGGACCGTACTCACCGCGTAGACCGTCGCCGCGGGATCGCGAGAGGACGCCCGCCGGAGCACCTCCGCGGCCGTCCACATACCGATGCGGTTGTCCATCCCTCGCGCTGCCAGTCGGCCGTTTTCGAGTTCTCTGACCCGCTGTTCGAAGGTGACCGGGTCACCCCGTTCAACGAGCTCGAGTGCCGCGTCCGCATCGGTCACGCCGATGTCCACGTACTGCTCGTTGACGTCCTGCAGCGCTTCGTCCTCTCGGTCACGTAGATGAATGGCCGTCTGGCCGACGACGCCCGGAACCGGCCCGTCGGCAGTATGGACGGTGACGTGCTGGCCCTGGGATACCGTCCGGTCGGTACCGCCGATCGACGACAATCGGAGAAACCCGTCGTCCTCGATATCTCGGACGACGAAGCCAATCTCATCGCCATGCCCCGCCACGGCCAGGCTCGTGTCCCCGCCGTCGAGCACCGCGACAGCGTTGCCGTATTCATCGACGTGCACCTCGTCAGCGAACGTCTCGACGTAGTCGATCCACGCCCGCTGGCCCGGCCGCTCGTAGCCCGATGGCGTGTTGGTGTCGAGCAGATCTCGCAGAAATGACAACCGATCCTCGTCCATGGTCGCGTTTCCGGCGGCGCGCACGTCAAACCCGCGGTCACAACGGTTAGGCTCTTGCGGCCCCAAGTACGACCATGGATCTCACGTTACTGGAAGTGCACCTCGACGGGGCGACGCTGACCGCGAACGCTCCATTCGCCGGTGAGGAGTCGGAGGCAGGACAGGACGTCGCGGACGACGAGGATCGAGGACTGTTGGCCCTCCTCCCGTTCGTCCTCGTCATCGGCGTGCTGGCCGGGTTAGCCTACATCGTGCGACGCTGGCGCTCCGGTCGCGACACGGCGACGATCGAGCCGACTGTATCCGAGCCTGACGTCGCAACGGCGTGAGCGGAGGACATTTCCCCGCGGGGCGTCCACGCCGCGCATGAGCCTTTTTCGGAGCATCCGGGCGGTCTCCGGAGCAACGGGGACCGGCCCAGTCGATTGGGCGGCCGCCGCCGAGGCCGCGAAATCGGCGGTGGATCCCGGCGACCTCACGGTCTCCGACGCCGAGCGGCGCGCCTATAGCACGGATGTCCGCGAGGCGCGCCGTCGCGTGTCCGCCGCCACGTCAATCGACGTGGAACTCCCGGATCGCGTCCAGATCCAGCACCGCCACCACTGGATCGATGCAAACATCGGGACGTTCGAACGGGTCCTTCAGCCGATCGCCGCCGAGCATGACTCGATTCCCGGGCTCGCGCGGACGGCAAACACCGGCTCGATGGCGGTGGCACTTGGATTTCTTGCGAGTCACGTCCTCGGCCAGTACGACCCACTTCTCCTGGCCGATCGTGACGATCACGGGCTGTATTTCGTTCGCCCGAATATCCACCGCGTCGCTGACGAGATCGACGTCGCTGTCCCGCGGTTCCGACGATGGATCGTCGTGCATGAAGTCACACATGCCGCCGAGTTTGCCGCGGCACCGTGGCTCGCGGATCACCTCGAGAACGCAGTCGAAGATGCCGTCGCCCGGCTGGCAGCGGGCGGCCTCGACCGCGAGGCGCTTGGCGAACTCGATACGACAATGACCACCGTCGAAGGGTATGCCGAATTGCTCATGGATCGGGCGCTCGACGAGGATTTCCGAGATGTCCGTGCCGCGGTTGAAGCGCGGCGGCAGGGTCGCGGCCCCGTCGCTCGTGTGATCCGCCGGCTGCTCGGCCTGCACGTCAAGCGCCGCCAATACGAGCGAGGACGCGCCTTCTTCGAAACGGTGGCGGACCGGCGCGGACTCGAGGCTGCAGCACGAGTATGGACCTCACCCGAGACGCTGCCGACGGACGCGGAGCTAGACGACCCAGCGGCCTGGCTCGCTCGCGTCGGCTAAGCGAGTGGCTCGCCTTCTTGCACTTCGCCAAACGCGAAGTTCTCGCGGGCCTCTTTTATTTCGACGGTGACGCGGTCGCCGACCGCGGTGTCGGGGACGAACACGACGTACCCGGGACCGATACGGGCGATACCATCGCCCTGATCACCGACATCCTCGATCTCAACTTCGCGAATTTCACCTTCCTCGACCGGGGGCTCCTCACGAGCGGTCGCACGGCCGGCTGACCGCTCGACCGCGCGGTTCTCCTTCACTGGTATAACCGCAACGCGATATCGATCCCCCACCTCGAGATCGCCGACCTCGAGTTCGTGCTCAGGCGCGGCGAATATCGGTCGCCCGCCACTACGCTCGAGTTCGGCCGAGTACAGGGCCAAGACGTCATCTGGAAGCTCCATGTGATACCTGGGCGGGATATTACCCGGGGGGCGGTTCAACGTATCGGTTCGGACCGCTTAGAGTTCCCGCGGCGCGCTAACGTGCATTCCGACGAATTGCCACCGATCCCGCTGTTCGAGCACGCCACTCCACCGGGTGTCGAAGGTGAGCCGCTCATCGCGCTCGTCGTCGGTCCACGACAGGTCGACGGCATCGGTAAACCACGCAATATCGTCACGATCACACACGCGAAGCTCCCGGCTCCGGACGGTCCAGTTTCTGGTTGTTGCGGTTTGCTGTCTGAGCCCGGCCCGGATTGCGTCGGCGCCGACGAGCCGCTCCGAGATACCAACCTTCACGGGGGCATCGTCTCCGGGCCGCGGGTCGGCAAAGAATTCACCCAGCGGATCACCAGCGCGGAGGGCCGTGTAGTACGCTTCGACGGTCTCTCGGGCGTCCATGGTCGATTCCTGCCTCCCGGGGCGCAAGTAGCTGGCGCCGCCGCAACGACACGCCTTTGCGGCCCTGCCGAGAACCTCCTGCCAGTGGAGCCGAAGCGTGAGCTAACCAGCGTCGATCTCTCCGCCCTCGAGCGCGAACTCGGTGAGTTCGTCGGGGCTCGGTTCGGCAAGGGGTATCTCTATCCAGACGACCTCGTCCGGTTTCGGTTGCGACACCCCGAGCGGGGCCGCGTCGAGTTGCTCATCGATGTCAGGGACCCCAAGCACCTCCGGGTTGCCCCGGCTGAGCACGTTCCGGACGCGCCCGAGCGGCCACCGGATTTCGCGATGATGCTGCGGAACCGACTCGACGGCGCGAGTCTCGCGAGCGTCGAGCAATTTGCCTTCGACCGCATTATCGAACTCCGGTTCGAACGGGAGGCCGACTCGACGACGATCGTCGCTGAGCTGTTCGGCGACGGCAACCTGGCGGTCCTCGATGCGACGGGAACGGTCGTCGATTGTCTCGAGACTGTCCGGCTCAAATCCCGGACGGTCGCACCGGGCGCGCAATACGAGTTTCCCGACGCCCGGTTCGACCCGCTCACCGCCGATCGCGATGCCTTCGCCGCTCGGATGCGCGACTCCGATGCCGATGTCGTCCGGACCCTGGCCACGCGGTTGAACTTCGGCGGCCTCTGGGCCGAGGAGCTGTGTACCCGTGCGGATGTGGCAAAGACGCTCGACGTCGCCGATCTCGAAGCTGGCCACATTGACGCCCTCTACCGTGAGGTCGGGGCGCTCGTCGATACGCTCGACACCGGGCGTCTCGATCCACGCGTCTACTACGAGGACGACCGCCCCGTGGATGTCACACCAGTTGCGCTCGAGGAACACGCTGCCTTGACCGCCGACGCCGCCGATACATTCAACGACGCCGTCGATCGCTATGTTCGCGAACTCGCCGCTGCAGACGACGACCCCGGTGACGGCGAGCCGGACCGGCCGGACTTCGAGGCGGAAATCGAGAAACGCGAACGGATTATCGCTCAGCAGGAAGCCGCTATCGATGAATTCGCGGCTCAGGCAGCTGCCGAACGCGAAAAAGCCGAGCAGCTATACGCGGAGTATGAACTCGTCGACGAGATTTTGACGACCGTGCGTGAGGCCCGCGACGCCGGGCTCTCATGGGACGCGATCGAGGAGCGGCTGGATGAGGGTGCCGACCAAGGGATCGATGCGGCAGCCGCCGTCGTGGGGATCGACGGGAGTGAGGCCACTGTGACGATCGACCTCGGCGATGACACCGTCACTCTCGACGTCGATGAGGGTGTCGAGAAAAACGCCGACCGCCTCTACACAGAGGCGAAGCGGATCGAGGAGAAACGCGCAGGGGCCGAAGATGCCGTCGACGAGACCCGCGCCGAACTCAGAGACCTCGAAGCGCGCCGGGACGCGTGGGCGGCTGGCGAGACGGAGGAGGACGATGCATCGGATGAGGATGACGACACACCAGTCGATTGGCTGTCGAAGCCGTCGATTCCGGTCCGCAGCTCCGAAGCCTGGTACGAGGATTTCCGGTGGTTTCACACGAGTGACGACTTTCTCGTTATCGGTGGCCGGGATGCCGACGATAACGAAGCCATCGTCGACAAATACCTCGAGCCCGGCGACAAATTCCTGCACACGCAAGCCCGCGGGGGTCCGGCGACGGTCCTCAAGGCGACCGGACCGAGCGAACCGACACGAGACGTGACGATCCCGGATGGCAGCCTTCAGGAGGCAGCCCAGTTCGCCGTCTCGTACTCCTCGGTGTGGAAGGATGGCGTCCACGCAGGGGACGTCTATGCTGTCGATGCAGCGCAGGTGAGTAAGACACCGGAAAGCGGCGAATTTCTGGAGAAGGGTGGATTCGCCATCCGTGGCGAGCGCACGTACTACGAGAACACGCCAGTCGGCGTGGCTGTCGGGATCACCTGTGAGCCGGAGACCCGCGTGATCGGTGGGCCGCCCGCCGCGATCGAACCGGCAGCAGTGACGAGCCTTCGATTGGAGCCCGGCAAGTTCGCCCAGAATGACGTCGCTCAGCGGATCTATCGGGTCTTCAGAGAGCGGTTCACCGATGAGAGTTTCGTCCGCAAGGTCGCAAGTCCGGATTTGATCGCGGA
>JBDGPQ010000217.1:0-7861 GCA_042219595.1 Haloarculaceae archaeon | reverse complement strand
ATACCGATCGCTCATCAGTCAAACGATCGAGTGACAGAAAGCGGGCCGGAAGGGATTTGAACCCTTGACCGTCTGGTGTCTTCCACACTCGCGCTTCTCGCACGTCGGCTGTGTTAAAAGCCAGACGCTCTGCCGGACTGAGCTACCGGCCCTCTATGCGACGGTGAACGCCGGAAGGGTTAAACATTTACCATCGCCTGGCCGCCCACGGCGTTCAATTCTCGAGGCGATCCCGGAGGGCCGTCGCGATGATGGTATCGGGAGCTGTTCCCTCCAATGCCGCGGTTTGGCGGAGTTCCCGATAGACCGGAAGCGGCAACTCGACGGTGAGTTCCCCGATCGTGATTCCCCGCCGCTTGAGGGCTGTCTCGGGTGTCTCCTCGTCAGCGATGTCGCTGGCGATCGAGCGGATCTCCCTGACTGTGAGACCGTGATCGATCGTCGCCCAAGCAAGCAGATAGCGCGCCTCCCCCGAGACGCGAGCGATATGTTTGGCGGCCGAGGGTGCGAGGTTGCCGCGGGCGACGTGGGCTCTGATCGATGGCGGGAGGTCGTGTACCCGGGCCCATTTCCGGATAAACGTCACCGTCGCCGACTCGCCGGCCCGTTCGCTGGCGGCCTTATACGAGCCCATTCCTTGAACGAGCGCTGCACAGGCGGCGGCCCCACGGAGCATATAGACGCTGTCGAATTCACGGCTCGCGTCATCCGCCTGGGCGGCGAACTCCCCAACGATTTCGGCGGCTTGCTGGACGCTCTCCGGGTCGTCGGGATCGAAGCTGACGGCATCCGTAGCCTGCTCGCCCGTGACCGTATCGTCACCCCGGATAACCGGCTGTCCGACCGGCGCCTCGCGGTCGGCGGTGGGTTTCGACGGAGATTCGCCGCCGTTGTCCCGTTCATCCATCGTCGTCGAATAGGCGTGTCGGCCCCAAAAGCGCCCCGCCTGTCCCTGTCATCGACGTGACTGGTCGTGGTGTCACCCGTCCAGCCGGCTCATCTCGTCGGTGTCGAGGTCGATCGCCGACGCCGCAACGTTCTCTTCGAGGTGCTCGATGCTCGAGGTCCCCGGAATCGGCAGGATCACCGGCGAGCGATGAAGCAGCCACGCCAGGGCGATCTGATATGACGTCGCGTCGTGATCGTCGGCGACCGCACGCAGCGTCGCGCCTTTCTCGTCGAATCCACCGGCTCCCACGGGAAAATACGGCATAAATCCGATGTCGTACTCCTCACAGGCTTCCAAGACCGGCTCGTGTTCCCGATCCTCGACGTTGTACTGATTTTGGACGGTCGCGATTTCGACGATTTCCCGCGCCCGCTCGAGTTGATCGACATCGACGTTACTCAGCCCGACGTGTCGGATGAGTCCCCTGTCTTTGAGTTCGGCGAGGGCTTTGACCGATTCCTCGAACGGAGTGTCCGGATCGGGACGGTGCCACTGATAGAGATCGATCGTCTCGACACCCAGCCGGTCCCGACTGCAGAGCTGGGCGTTCCGAAGGTAATCCGGATCCCCGTGGGGGAGCCAGTCACCGTCGACGTTCCGGAGGAGCCCGCCCTTCGTCGCGACGACGATATCGTCGGTTTCGAGATCGAGTGCCTCGCCGAGCTGGCGCTCGTTGACGCCCGGACCGTATGCATCGGAGGTATCGATAAAATCGATCCCGAGGTCGACCGCTCGCTCGATAACTCGCTGGGCCGTCGCCTCGTCGTCCGGCGGGCCGATGATGTCATCCCCCGTGAGTCGCATCGCGCCGAATCCGAGCCGGTGAACGGTCAACTCGCCGCCGATCGTGAACGTATCGCTCTGATTGTGAATGGCCATGCGGTGACTCCGTTGAGTGTCAACCGATCAATAGGTGTTTCCCAACCGGCAGGACAGGGATGCCGCCCGACAGTCACTCGACCGCACAGTTGTTCGGACCGAGTTCGAGTTCGAACGCTTCTGCGTCCGATACCGACTGCTTGCCGAGGTTCGTCGCGATGATCTCTTGGTAGTTGTTCGGACGTGGTGGCATGTCCCCGACGATAGCGTCGACGAACGCCTCCCGGGATTGATCGAAGACCGCCAGCCGCTCTTTGAGGTCACCGATCCGTGCTGTGATCGTTCCGTCATCGGCCCGTGTTGCGTCCTCACCTGCATGGGCCGGCGCGATGATCGTCTCCGCCGGCAGGGACGCCAACTCCTGGAGTGTCGCATATAGCGTTGCGGCTGCTTCCGGTGCCCCGTCGGCGCCGGCCTCGAGGTCGGGCCGGGCGATGCTGTCGGTGAAGACGGTGTCGCCGGTGATGAATACGTCCCCGATCCGATATCCCAGCATCTCGGTCGTGTGACCGGGGAGTCCGACGGCTTCGATCGAGACGGTCCCGACGGTTCGGTGATCGCCATCTTCGATGCGCGTCAAGTCGTCGTGGACTAGCCCACGGGCGGCCGCCTTCGCGGGGACGATCCCTTCGGCGCTGGTCGCCCTGGCCAGCGTCGGAACACCGCTGACGTGATCGGCGTGGACGTGGGTGTCGAAGGCATACCGGAGCTCCACGCCCGCTTCGCTGGCATCAGCGGCATACCGGTTCGCAAACGCCCGGAGGGGATCGATAACTGCGGCCTCCCCATCGGAGATGATGAGATACGCCAGACAGCCGCTTGACGGCCGATGATACTGGCGAATCGTCACGTCGGCATCGGTCTCGATGTCGGTTGCCTCGTAAAGTCCTGCCCACCCACGCATCCCGTCGGTCAGTCCGACGACGTCATAGCCACGATCCAGCAAGTATTCGCCGACGAAGTGACTTGAGATCCCCTTCGCACAGCAGGTCACGATCCGCCCGGCGTCGGGCGGCGGCACACCCTCAGGGACGTCCTGGACCGGTTCGTCGGAATCGTCCAGAAAGGCGGTAAAGGGGACGTTCACCGTCGTGACGGTAGGGCCGGTGATGTGCCAGGTCTCGAAATCGCCCGGTCGGCGAGTATCGAGGATCGTTATCGCTTCGTTGCCGTCGATCCAGCGTTTGAGTTCAGCCGCCGGAATCTCGGTGAGCTGGACGTCGAACTCCGGAAACTGGCTGGTCATCGGTCGTTACCTCCGGTCCCGAGCGCTTGAAAGTTTGTGCTGTCCCGTACCCCTGGATGGGGGGCCCGATAGAAGGGGCTTAACGGATCCGCCGTGATACAGCTATCATGTCCATCGAACTGTACGATTCGCTTGCCGGCCAGGTCGCCCTGATAACCGGCGCCAACCGCGGTATCGGCGCGGAGATCGCCCGCCAACTCACCGACCGCGACGCGACCGTCTATGCCGGCGCTCGGGACCCCTCGACCGTTGAGGCCGACGATCAACGCCCCGTTGCGCTTGACGTGACGATAGAAACCGAGGTCGAAGCCGCCATGACCACGATCCGCGAGGAGGCTGGACGGCTCGATATCCTGGTCAACAACGCCGGTGTCTACGGTCCTACGGGCCGACTGGCGACTATCGAAACGCCGGCGATCGAGGAGACGCTACGGGTCAACCTGTGGGGGCCGATGCTCTGTGCCAAACACGCTCTCCCGTTGCTGACCGACCACTCCGGCGCACGGATCGTCAACGTTTCGAGCGGCGCCGGCCAGTTTACCGACGGCATCGATGCCGATCATCTCCCCTATGGCGTCTCGAAGGCCGGACTGAACGCCGTTACGGATGCGCTTGCCCGCCAGTACCCCGATCTCTTCGTCAACGCGGTCTGTCCGGGATGGGTCCGAACCGATATGGGTGGGTCGGAGGCGCCACGAAGCGTCGAGAAGGGGACCGCTACACCGGTCTGGTTGGCCCGCTTTCGGGACGGCCCAAGCGGACAGTTCTGGCGGGATACCGAACAAAAGGAGTGGTAGCCGACTTTTCAATCGAGGGTCCCGTTCAGGACCTTGGCCCCAACAAGGACGGGATCCCAGACCGGGCTGAACGGTGGGGCATATGCCAAATCGCGCCGTTCGAGTTCGCCGACCGTCAGCCCCGACTGGACCGCCATCGAGAGGATGTCGATCCGGATCGCGGCCCTGTCCTTGCCGACGATACTCCCCCCGAGGAGTCGTTCCGTCGATCGATCGGCCACCAGGGTCACCGTCGTCGGGGCCGCGCCGGGATAATACCCCGACCGTGATCGCGCGGTAACGGTGGCCGATACGGGATCGAATCCTGCCTCACTAGCCCGATTCTCGGGGACGAGCCCCGTTCGACCGGCTTCGAGTTCGAAGGCCTTCACGACGGCCGTCCCGGCGATCTCCCCGACTGGTTCCGGCGTGCCCGCGATCGTGCTGCCGATCGCTCGGCCGGCTCGGTTCGCGGTCAGCCCAAGCGGCACCCAGGCCGGCTCCCCGGTGACGGTGTGGGTCATCTCGGCGCAGTCGCCGGCCGCATAGATGTTCTCGCGGTTCGTCCGCCCGAATTCATCGATCCGAACCGCCCCGGAGTCACCGCGTTCGATCCCGGTCCCCGCGAGGAAATCGGTGTTCGGTCGGATACCGATCCCGACGATGGCGAGATCGATCGACGTGCGCCCCCCTTCGTACTCGACAGCGTCGACCGTGTCGGTCGTCTCGCCGACGAGACGTTCGACGGCCGTCTCCGTGTGAACCGTTACGCCTTGTTCGCCGAGATGGTCCTCGACCGCCTCGGCGACGGCGCTCCCGAACGGTGGCAATACGTGTTCTGACCGCTGGAACACCTCGACGTCGAGCCCACGACCGGCAAGCGCTTCGGCCATTTCGATCCCGACATAGCCGCCCCCGACGATCGCAGCGGTATCCGGCGGCTCCCGATCGGCGTACGTCCGGACGAGTTCCCGGTCGACGTATGGGCCATCGACATCGTCGGGGTCGATGGCCGCTGGCTCAGTGAGATAGGCCCGGACCGCCGCCGCGGCATCCATGTGATGGAGCGTGAACACGCCGTCGAGATCGGTCCCGTCGATCGGGGCCGTGAGCGCACGGGCACCGGTCCCGATCAACAGCTCCCCGTATGCTTGCTCGAACGTCTCCCCGGGTCCATCGACCGTGACGGTCTGTGTGTCCGGATCGATTTCGACCACCTCGTGGCGTCGGCGGAGATCGATCCCGCGGTCCTCGATGTCGGCTGGCGAGAGCGAGAGTAACTCCTCCAGTCGTTCGACTTCGCCTTTGATGTAGTACGGCATACCACAGTGGGAATAGGACACCCAGTCACCCTTCTCGAAGACGATGGCCTCACGCTTGGGGGCCTCGCGTTTCAGTTTGCTTGCGGCCGAGAGGCCAGCGGCGTCGCCACCGATCACGACGAACGGATCGCTCATATCTTTGCCATCGCTCGCCGCGCCTATAATCCGTGATGTGGTGACCGTAACTGCCCTTTCTGACCTGATCTGCTGTGGGGCAGTCCGATTCGGTGTCGTCGATGTGCGACTGCCGGCGCGTCCGGGAGATCGAAACCGACGGATGAAAACCCATGTGGCGAGTAGCTGTCGTCGATGGACCTCCAGTTTCTCGGCGGGACCAACGAGATCGGTCGGAGTGCCATCCTCGTCAACGATTCCTTGCTTTTGGATTACGGCATCAAGACGGGCAACCCACCCCAGTTTCCCGTCGGATCGACCGACCCCGAGGCAGTCGTCGTCTCACATGGCCATCTCGACCACGTGGGCTCGATCCCATCGCTCCTCTCAGGGGATGCCCGGCCGCCGATTCACTGGACACCGCCGACCTATGAACTGGCGCTTCTGCTCGCCCGGGATACGCTCAAACTCCACGGTGGTAGCTATGATTGCCCGTTCACCGAAGAGGAGATCAAACGCGTCACCGAGGTTTCGAACACCCACGGCTACCGGAATCCCTTTGAGGCGGCCGGCCACGAGGTCACCTTCTACGGTGCGGGGCACATCCCCGGGAGCGCCCACGTCCTCGTCGATGACGGCGATACTCGCTTGTTGTATACCGGGGACTTCCATACCGCCGATCAACGACTCGTCGCCGGAACGACCGCCCGCCCCGAGGCGGATATCGTCATCACCGAGAGCACCTACGCCGACATCGACCACGAGGATCGATCCGCACTCGAAGCCCGGTTCGCCGAGAGCCTCAAAACCACGATATGGGAGGGCGGGACGGTCGTCGTTCCGGCCTTCGCGATCGGGCGTACCCAGGAGATGCTGTTGATTTGTAACCGCCACGATATTGACTGCTACGTCGACGGGATGGGCAAGCGAGTCACACGATTGCTCCGTCGATATCCCGAGTTCGTTCGGGATCCGGAGGCGTTCCGGCGGGCGAAGGCGAACGCCCGGTTTGTCGACGGGCGGGACGGCCAACGTGATCGGATCGCCGCTCAGAACACGGTCATTATCACGACGTCCGGTATGTTGAGTGGGGGACCGGTGCATTCCTACCTCCCACTGATCCGCCAGAACCCCGTCAATAAGGTCGCGATAACGGGCTATCAGGTCGAGGGCACGCCGGGCCGTGAGCTGTTGGAGACCGGCCGTGCCGAGATCGACGGCCAAATTATGCCCGTCAGCGCCACCGTCGAATCCTACGACTTCTCCGCCCACGCCGACCGGCATGGTCTCCGATCGTTCCTCGATTCCTACCGGGATTCGACGGTCTTGGTGGTTCACGGTGATCGATGTGAGGTGTTCGCCGACGAGCTCCGGGCCGATGGCTTCGACGCTCAGGCGCCTGAGCGTGGTGTGGTATCGACATACTGAGTGTGATCGTTTGCTTGCCGGCAACGCACGGGATAGGCGTAGGCGATGTAGGTTCGGATTCTCTGCGATCTCTCCCTTCCAGCCAGCGTTTATTGGGGTACTCACTGAATAGCCCCGATAATGCGGACGATCGTCGGCTATCGACGGACGATTGTCGCCCTCGATCTCCTTGGGATCGGTTGCATCCCAGCTGTGATTGCTGCGATCCACTTCCTCGTCCCTGTAGGCCTCCAGGAGCAGTTCATCTTTCGTCAATCACTGAATCGTCCAGAGACGTTCCTCACGGCTGCGTATCTCCACCTCACCGACCAGCACCTCTTCGGCAATCTGCTTGGCTACGCCCTCGCGGCTGTGTACACGTACGTGCTCTGTCTCTATGCGGGTGAACGCCAGTGGTTTTGGTTGACGACACTGGCCTTTCTGACACTGTTGCCGGTTGCGGTGAACCTCACCTCGATGGCGATCTGGCAGACGGCCTACGCGGGCGTTAATATTCCGGCGAGCCGGGGGCTTTCGGGCGTCGTTGCTGGCTATGGTGGCTTCCTCGTGGTGGCGTTGCTCGTACTGTTGCGCAAGGAGTACCAGGGCTGGGCGGTCAGCTACGTCGGCCAATTCGTGCTGTTGGTAGTGCTGGGGGAGTTGCTGGTGATCTATGCGGACTCTCCACCGATCATTGGTGGCGCCCTCCTGTTGCTGGCGATCGGACTGGTCGGTGTTGGGATGGTGGTGGACGTCTATCCGGACGGCCTTCCAGAGGATCGTGAGGGGTGGCTGTCGATCCTGCTCGCCGGATTGCTGGTGATCTTGGTGGTGGTCGTGGTGTCGGTGCTGGTATACGGGCTGTTCCCGGTCCAGTTGGTCGAGGACGGCTCGTTGACGAATATTTTCGCACACATGAGTGGGCTCGTCTGGGGGGCGGTGATTGCTGGGTGGGGGTATCGGTATTGGGGTAAATGATATCTTATGCGTTAATCGCTGAGCACTACGACGATTCGCTCAACTGCTCCAGTGTCTACCAGAATTTCAACGTCCTCGCCGAGCAGGACTTGATTGAGAAGGGACAACACACTGATCGCACCAACACCTATGGCACATCCGTCTTCACTTAACAGCGTAATCGCAGGATGGCAATCGCTTATCGTGGTAC
>JBDGPQ010000121.1:6859-7870 GCA_042219595.1 Haloarculaceae archaeon | reverse complement strand
GGGTATAATGATGCGGTGGAGGCGGAAGGCGGACTCACGATCGACGCCGCCACCGAGTTTGACTATTTTCACTATGGCGACTTCCTCGCTGACGGCACGGTGGATCTCCCGATGCTGTGTGCGAGTCGGCCGCTCTTCGAGTATATCGCACGGGAGCGGCTAGCTGCCTACGAGGGTGTACACCTCCGCGGGGAGACGGTATTCCGGGAGTTTCTCAGCGAATCTGGAGGCATTGACCCGTCAGGCGTGCGGGTTACCACCCGCGGCGGCACAGATGAGCGGCTCGACGCCGATCTGGTGGTCGACGCGACGGGCCGTACATCGCGAACACCTGACTGGCTCGACCGAGCGGGCTACACGCGACCATCGACGGACTCCGTCAAGATCGATCTGGCTTATAGTACCGTTGCCGTTGACCGCCCGGCTGATCGACGTCAGGGCTATCTGGTTGCGCCTGACACCGAGCTTCGCCGTGGTGGGACAGCGGTCCCCGTCGAGGATGACCGGTGGCTCGTGACGTTATTCGGCCTTCACGGTGACCACCCACCCACTGATCCGGATGGTCTCCAATCGTTTGCAGCGAGTCTTCCAACGCCGGTCCTCTATCGACTGCTCGATAACCATGAGTGGCGGATGTCCGAGGCGAACTACCACCCATTCCAATGCAATCAGTGGCGACATTACGCACACCTCGATCGGTGGCCATCCGGCCTGCTGCCGATTGGTGATACGATTGCGAGTTTCAATCCAATCTATGGTCAGGGCATGTCAGTCGCCGCGCTCGAAGCGTTAGAACTGCATGCAGCCATGCGGGAGCAGAGCCAGTCCTCGCTCCCGACACTATATCTCGACCGTGCCGAAGATGTCCTCTCGAATGTCTGGCTCATGACCGTCTCTGCCGATCACCAGTTCCCACAGACCACCGGACCGAAGCCCCGTGGCACCGATCTGTTCAATTGGTACCAGTCTCGCTTGATCCGTGGGGCGCATGCCGATGGTCGTCTGAGCGAC
>JBDGPQ010000121.1:256-6849 GCA_042219595.1 Haloarculaceae archaeon | reverse complement strand
GCTCCGGTTCGAGCGGGAACCAACAGCACTGGGACATCCACTCACCGTCGCGCGTGTCCTCTCGCCGATCTGATTCCGACATCTCAATTGAGAAACGACACGATGTTGGCATTGACGCGCTCGGGCACCTCGTGATGGAGCCAGTGCGTCCCCGTTTCGAGGCGTTCGAGGCGACCACTCGGACAAAACTGCATGCTCGGTGCTGCCATCCCGGAATGCATGTACGGATCCTGGGTTCCCCAGAGAAGCAACACCGGCGTTTCGATCGTTTGAGTGGGGGGCTCTTCGACGGACACCTGGACCATCGCGCGGTACCAGTTCAGCATCCCAGTGAGTGCACCTGGCTGAGTCCACGCCTCTCGATACCGATCGAGATCACTCTCTGTGAAGGCATCCCGCCTATTCGCGGAGGCCAGAAACCGGCGTAACACGCGCCAATCACCTAGGCCCATGAGCCGTTCCGGGAGTCGTGGCAGCTGTATCAGAAAGATATACCAGCTCCGCAGCAGTTGGCGGGGGTTCCTGGTGAGGTACCGCTCGTATACCGCTGGGTGTGGCACGTTCATCGTCACGGCACGGTTGACACGCTCCGGATGTCGCATCAGCAGCTGCCAGACGACGGCTGCACCCCAGTCGTGGCCAACGAACCTGGCGTGGTCGTGACCGAAGTAATCGAGGAGTCCCAGGGCATCACGCATCGGCTCGTCGATAGCGTACGCTTCGATGCCAGTTGGTTTGTCACTTCGATTGTATCCCCGTTGATCGGGCACGATAACGCGATACCCCGCATCGACCAGCCGCGGTATCTGGTGTCGCCAGCCGAACCAGAATTCGGGAAAGCCATGGAGCATGATGACGGGGTCGCCCTCCGCCGGTCCGGCCACAAAGACATTGAGGTCAATGCCATTGGTTGGGACGGTTTCGTGCATTCCTGAGGACAGACTCCGAGGCGGATCCTTGCATCGCGAAGGATCGACGACCGGACGTGTAACCGCGTACGGATTCTGGCCGCCGCCGGTAGCTCATTTCAGGCCGGTCGACGCGAGGTGATACCGGAGTACTTCTTCCAGTCCCTCGATATATGGCGTCAGGTCGAGGCCCTCGATGCGATCGTTGTGCCGACGGAGGTCGGCATACGAGCGCTCCCACTCGGCAAGGAATTCCTTCTCGATGCCGGCTGCTTTGATGGCGTCGACCGCCTCTGTGGCAGCTGTCGAATCGGTGCGCGCAACCTCGAGGTCTTTGGATGTTACCACTCCCTGTTCGACCGCCCGTACCACCGGTCCGGAGCTAAAGTCACCTTCACGAAGCTCCCGTTCCCACGTACTCACCCAATTACCGATCCGTGCCATCAGCTGGGCCGTCCATATTGCGTCGCGGAGTTCCGGGTGCTGGTCTCCGAACTCCGCGTCTGAATGCATCAGGTCGATATCCGCATACGCGAACATCACCATGTTATGGGATTCATAGCGCTCGAGATCACCGACGGTTGCGACCTCGGGTTGGTGAATCGCGAGGTCCGCATAGTCGATCGCACTGATCGCCTGCCTGATATCGAACCGGAATAAGCGTTCGTAGCTGTCGTAGTGTGGCCCACGCTGGATTCGGTCTACGAGCGTCTGCCATACGCGGATTGCGAACTCGACGTACTCACCGTCTACATCGTTTCGATCAGGGTCAGCACTATCGGCGACCTCCGGAATCTTGCGTAGTTCCGCAAACGTGGCCCGATCATCCAGCTTCTCCAGGACGTCATCGAGAAGCGTGATGAACAGGATCGCGATCGTCTTGTCGACCGGCACAGCATCGCGAAATCGTGGCTCGACGCATGGGAGCGTATTCTGTGGCGCCAGGCGATGCACCCACTTCCACATGAACGGCGGCCGAGCGGCGTCGAGTGATTGGTAGTCATCGACGAGTTCCCGAATCTCATCCGGTAACGCGTGTTCCTGTACCGACGACAGCAAGTCTTCGACTTCGTCGGTATCCAGTTCCTGCCCCGGTCCGAGTCCATCATCAGGCCGTTCCAATATCGTGAGTGTCTCGTCGAGTTCGGCCCGCAGATCCGCAAGGCGGTCGTGAAGAGCCTTTGTCGTCGATTCATTGCCACCTGCGGATTTGAGGGACGCTTCTTTCGCGGCGAGCTGGAAGAATTCTCGGCTCTTCCGTGTGAACGTCGATCGATTTGCAAGCACTTCGACAGTCCGCTGAAGCACCTCTGCGCTGACGGGCTTCGTGAGATATTCGTCGACGGGAAGATCGATAATGTCGCTGTCCGGCTCGACGCCAGTCACCATCGCCACTGGAATGTCGCTGCCCTCCTCGCGGAGTGTTTTGACGACCTTATCCCCGTGGACATCGGGCATGTTGCGATCAAGGAGGATCACGTCAACGTCCCCATTGACCGATTCAAGAGCGGCCTGTCCACCATCAGCACGACGGACGTCGAATTCGTCTGCCAGTGAATCCTCGTAGGCCGCCGCAACGGACGGTTCGTCTTCAACGATCAGCACTGTCGGCCGGCCGCCGCGGGCGCTATGCATAGACTGGCCCTCGTTGTAAAGCGGGTGGACAGCGTCGATACCGCGGTGAGGGTCTCACGGGGTCAGGTTGGGGATGCGTCAGATGAGTTCCTTCGAGCGAAGCTCCGCAATGATGTGGTCAGCCATCGCTTCCGGCGATTCGTACGGGAAGTCGGCATCTAATTTCATGTTCATCTCAATGACGCTCATCGAGAAGTCGCCCGATTCGAAGGACGTGCTAGTCCCATCGGGCAATGCCGGGAGAAGACTCATCGGGCTCTCGACTGGATAATCTGCGTCTGCAAACGCCTCAATCATCTGCTGCCTGAGCTCATCTTCGTCCACCATGGTCTGTCATCGTGGTGATTGGACCGAGGTGTCAAAGGTATTGTGTCTGGTCGCCCGCTCTGAAAGATACACCGGTCTGTTTTAACGGATTACTTCTCGCCGGCGGGTCCTGGGCCGGCGCATGCGAAGCTTTAACGCAATGGTCGGAGGGTCCTGCCGTATGGTGTCGGTTGGCATCGATATCGGTGGGACATTCACAGATGCTGTGCTTGTCTCTGCAGCGGGCGTCGAGGTCACAAAGACGCCGACGACCGACGATCTCGTCGAAGGCGTTGTCACTGGATTTGAACGAGTCTGTACAGCCGCCGGTGTTGCTCCCGAGGCCGTAGACCGATTTGCCCACAGTAGCACCGTCTCGGTGAACGCACTTATCGAGGATGAGGGTGCGACGACGGCGCTCGTGACCACAGCCGGATTTCGAGATATTCTGGAGATCGGCGAGACGCACAAAGATGCCAACCTCCTGTACAACTTCTGTGGGCCGGTCGAGCCACCGCTCATCCCCCGCCGGCACCGGTTCGAAGTCACGGAGCGAATCGATGCTGATGGGGAGGTTAGGACGGCGGTACAACTGGCTGACGTCGACCGAATCGTGGAGGAGCTCCGGGGCGAGGGCATCGAGAGTGTCGCAGTGTGTTTGCTGCACGCCTACCGAAATCCCTCGCACGAGCAGGCGGTTGCGGCTCGGATCGACGAACTAACCGAAGATATCGTCGTGAGTCGATCGTCAGTAGTCTCTCCGGTAATTCGTGAATACCCACGGACATGCACGACCGCCGTCGATGCGTACCTCCGACCACGAATTCAAGCCTATCTTTCTCGATTGCACGGGGAGCTTGACGAGGCCGGGCTCACCGTGCCCGTGAACATCATGAAGTCCGACGGTGGGCTTGCACGCGCTGACATCGCTGCCCATCGTCCGGTCGTGCAAATGCTGTCCGGGCCCGTCGGTGGTGTTACGGCCGCCCAACATACTGGCGAGCGCATCGATCGGCCGAATCTCGTTACACTGGACATGGGTGGGACATCCGCTGATGTAGCTGTCATCGAGAACGGCGCGCTCTCGGAGGTCACGGAATACGAGGTGCGCGGACTCAAGATCAACGGACCGTTTGTCGACGTCTCGACCGTCGGCGCCGGTGGTGGATCGATCGCGCGTATTGATGACGTGGGGGCGCTCCGTGTCGGGCCGCAGAGCGCTGGCGCGGAGCCAGGGCCAGCCTGCTATGGGAAGGGCGGCGACCGTCCCACCGTCACTGATGCCGATCTCGTTCTGGGGTTGCTCAACCCGGATGGCTTCGGAGAGGCATTCAGTCTTGACGAGGCGGCCGCACGGGCGGCGCTTCGAGAGCACGTTGCTCATCCCGCCGACTTGGACCTTCACTCGGCCGCCCGTGCGATTCGGGAGGTCACCGTCGAGAACCTAGCGAGTTCACTACGGGTGGCCACCGTTCAGGAAGGTCACGATCCACAGGACTTCGCACTCATCTGTTTCGGTGGCGCGGGTCCGCTGTACGCCTGTGATGTCGCCGCTGAAATGGGTGTCAAGACGGTAATCTTCCCAGCCGAGGCGGGGGTCTTCTCCGCCGTTGGTTTGCTTACGACGCCGCTGAGTCACGAATATGTACAATCGGTGGTGACGAGCGTTGATGCGGTCAATCCGACCACGCTGACCGAACGTATCGACGACATGGTTGCAGAGGGGAACGATGACCTCGCCACCGAGGACATCCCCGTGGCGGAGCGGAATTTCCACGTGTCATTCGATATGCAGTACGCGAGCCAAGCGCATCACCTGAATGTTTCCCACGAAGGACAGACGGTCACGCCCGAGACGCTCGATACCCTCGTCACGGAGTTCGAGCGCACTCACGAACAGCGGTACGGATTCAGCCATGAAAGCGAGGCTGTAGAGCTTGTGAATTTGCGCATTACCGCTCGCGCCCCGGTTGAGGCGCCCGATCTGACGACACGATCAGGAGCGGCAACACTTGCGGAGGCCCGACAAGGCCGGCGAGAGGTTACCCTCGCAGACGGTGAGGATGCCACCGTTCCGTTCTACACCTGGGGGAAGCTCCCGACCGACACTCGAATCGATGGTCCAGCGATCCTGGAGGGCCCGAGCGCGACGGCCTGGATTCCGCCAACATTCACCGCCAAGATGGATGGCGCCACACTCGTCGCGACGATGGAGGGTGGACGATGAGCGATCTCGACCCAGCCACGCTCGAGGTGATTCGAAACAAGCTGTCACATATCGCCGAGGAAATGCAGGGACTCGTGATGAACACCGCCTACTCGCCGCTGTGGCACGAGGCCGGCGACCTCTCGAGTTCGATCTTGAGCCCGGATGCCGAAATCGTGGGCCAGTCCGAACGGGTGATCCCAGTCCATGTCGCATCGATGCGCAACACCGTCGCGGCCTGTATCGAGCAGACGGGTGGTTATGACGCACTCGAACCCGGGGACATGTTCATCCAAAACGACCCGTATGCCGGGACAACCCATTTGCCGAACGTAACGCTGGCCCGTCCGGTCTTTGCTGAGGATACGCTTCTCGGGTTCGCCGCGGTCCAGGGACACTGGGTCGACATCGGTGGTGCGGCCACCGCGAGCTACCACCTCGTGCCGGACACGGAGATCATCGAGGAAGGCCTCCGGATCCCCTCCGCGAAGTTGTACCGGGCCGGCGAGCGCAATGATGCTGTCGTCGATATTCTCATGGCGAATACCCGGGATACTGAGGAGCGCCGTGGTGATCTTGATGCCCAATTGGCAGGCGTCCGGCGTGGTTGTGAGCGGTTCCGAGAGCTGGTTGGAAAGTACGACGCCGAGACTGTCAGTATGGCAATCGAGACGATCCTCGCAAACGACGAGGCGCGAATGCGCGATACCATCGCCGAGCTTCCCAATGGAACCTACGAGGCCCGGGACTTCATCGAGCCTGGCGACCTTGGTGATGAGTTGCTCCCGATCGAACTGTCGGTTACGATTGACGGATCGGACATCGTCGCGGATTTCGAGGGAACGGCCGATCAGGTGAGTGGTGGCATCAACTCATCCTGGTCATCGACCGAAGCCAGTGCCCACTACGGGTTCAAGCTCGCCCTCGATCCTGGTGGGCCAGGGACCCTCGGATCGTACCGACCGATCGAGATCCGCGCCCCCGAAGGATCGATCCTCAATCCGACCGCGCCCGCGCCGGTGGTCGCCCAGCATTCCGCGGGAACGCGTGCCTTCGATGTCGTAGTGAAGGCACTCGCGGAGGTGGATCCAGCATTGGTCTTCGGTGCCGGGGAAGGCTCCTCGAACATTCTCAGCTATGAATCCCTCGCCGATGGGAGCTTCAATTACAGCGTGTATGCCGGCGGGATGGGGGCCTGTCCGGCCCGGGACGGCCTCGACGGCCGGCGCTCCGGACGGGGCAATACTGGCGTCCAACCCGTCGAGCGCGTCGAGACGGCGTATGACTGGGTCACCATCGATGAGTACGGGATCGTCCCGGACTCCGGTGGTGCGGGACGGAATCGCGGTGGCGCCGCAACGACACGACTCGTCCGTTTCGCCGATCCGACACGCCTTACGATCGCGACTGATCGGACACGAACCAGACCCTTCGGCGTGGCTGGGGGTGACGCCGGCGCCAGTGCGGCCGTCGAAACAATCCCGCCCGAGGGCGAGTCGCAGCCACTCCCCGCAAAGGGAATTCGCGAGGTCTCGGCC
>JBDGPQ010000121.1:0-211 GCA_042219595.1 Haloarculaceae archaeon | reverse complement strand
TCCGGCTGAACGGGCTCCGGAGCGGATCGTGGCGGACGTCCTCGACGGGTATGTCTCCCCCGAAGAGGCGGTCAAAACCTACGGACTCGACCCGTCGGATCTCCCGGAGCCGTGATCCTCGGCGGCGGTGCCACCGGTCTGAGGGATGCAATTAAGCCGGTCGTCGGCGTCTCACGACCATGATCGATCTCATTCTTGACCACCCGATTCT
>JBDGPQ010000044.1:7106-7872 GCA_042219595.1 Haloarculaceae archaeon | reverse complement strand
CCGACGGCACCACCCGCCACGACACCGAAGCCGGTGCGCGCAGCGCGATGGATGATCTCATCGCGGCAGTCGGCGAGGTGGCCGAGCATCGAATGGCCGACCCGATCTTCGAGGTGTACGCGGACGAGGACGATGCCTGGTGGTGGCGATTCGTCCTGCCAGATGGTCGCGTGCTCGCCGAGTCACCGACCAGCTTTGGGACCCGCCACGAGGCCGAATCGGCCGTCACTGACGTCGCCGCGGTCGGCGACGGGGCGCCGGTCGAGACGATCGGCCGCCTGGCGATTCGGTTGGAGCCCGCCGACTGGACGTGGACGCTCGTCGATGCCGACCGGGAACTCGTCGCCGAGGGACAGGTCGCTCACGACGACCGCAGTGAAGCTGAAGCCGAGATATCCGACCTCCAGGCTAGCGCCGCGGATGCTACTGTGTACGAGATCCGTACCGCCGCCTTCGACTGCTACCGGAGTGACGAGGGCTGGCGCTGGCGACTCATCGACGAAGACCACACGAGTCTCGCGGACTCGCCCGAGACCTACGATAAGATGGACGACGTCGCGGCGGCGGCTGAACGTGTCCGCTCGGTCGCCCCCGACGCTGAGTTCGTCGATTACGACGATGCCGCTTTCGAACTCCACGAGACCGACGAGGGGTGGACCTGGCAACTCCTCGATACTGAGGGGACGCCGTTGGCGAGTGCCGCAACCACCCACGAGCGGCGGCAGGCGGCGGAATCCGAAGTCGCGGCGGTTCGCGACGAGATTGC
>JBDGPQ010000044.1:0-7096 GCA_042219595.1 Haloarculaceae archaeon | reverse complement strand
TCCACCGCACAGAAGAGGGGTGGCGCTGGCGTCTGGTCGATGCACACGGGACGGAACTCGGAGAGAGTGTCGCCGCCTTCGACAGCCGCGCAGAAGCCCAGACAGAACTCGAGACGGTGAAAGAGCTGGCGCCGGACGCCTGGGTGTCTGTGGCGGAATAACGTGGACAACAATCATTAGCACAGCGGTCCACGCAATTGTGTATGACTGGTGGCACCGACCAAACGCTCCGCCCGTTCATCTGGCGTTCGGAGCGGCTCTACCCCGACACCGAGATCGTCTCACGAACGCACAACGGGCTCAGCCGGTACGATTATAGCACGTACAGCGATCGCACGGCACAGCTCGCCCACGCGCTGGACGATGCCGGCATCCCGACGGACGCGCGAGTCGCGACGTTCTGTTGGAATCATCATCGGCACTTCGAGACGTATTTCGCGATCCCAACGACCGGGCGGCAACTCCACCTGATCAATCCGCTGCTCCCGGACGAGCACGTCCAATTCATCGTCGAAGATGCTGCGGACGATGTGATCGTCGTCGATCCATCCATGCTGGAAAAATTGGAAGGCGCCGCCCAGGGTGACCCGAGCGCCTTCGACAGCGTTGATCAGTACGTCCTCGTCGGCGATGCCGTGCCGGATACGTCACTCGAACCGATCGTCGATTACGAATCCTTCGTTGGTGGCCACGATACCAGCTATGACTGGCCGACACTGGACGAAGATCGCGTGGCTGGAATGTGTTATACCTCGGGAACCACCGGGAAGCCGAAGGGCGTCGAGTACACCCACCAGATGCTCTGGAGCCACACGATGGCCACCCAACAGCCCCAAGGCATCGCGATCCAGGACGACGATGTCGTGATGCCGGTCGTCCCGATGTTCCACGTCAATGCCTGGGGGCTGCCGTTCACGACGACGGCCGCGGGCGCGAAACATGTCTATCCGGGGCCATCACCAGAGCCCGCCGATCTCGCCAACCTCATCGAGTCCGAGGGTGTGACGCTCTCGGCCGGTGTCCCGACTGTCTGGCTCGGGCTCATGGAGTACATGGAGGACCACGACGTCGACCTCTCGTCGCTCGAGGAACTGGTCGTCGGTGGCTCCGCAGCGCCGGAGGCGATGATCCGGTTCTTCGACGATCACGACGTGGAACTCCTCCACGCATGGGGCATGACGGAGATGTCGCCGATCGGCTCGATCGCACGCGTAAAGAGTACGCTACAGGATGCCGATTATGAGGCGCAACTGGACAAACGCACCACGCAGGGGCTGATGGTTCCGGGCCTCGAATTCAAAGTCATCGACGACGATGGCGAACAGGTCGAGTGGAACGGCGAGGACTTCGGCGAACTCTGGGTCCGCGGCCCGTGGGTCACGACGGAATACTTCGGCCGGCCGGAGGCCAGCGAAGAGGACTTCGAAGGGGAGTGGCTGAAGACCGGCGATATCGTCACGGTCCACCCCGACGGATACGTGAAGATCGTCGACCGCGCGAAAGACGTCATCAAGAGCGGAGGAGAGTGGATCTCGAGTGTCGAGCTGGAGAACAGCATCATGGCGCACGATGACGTCAGTGAAGCGACGGTCATCGGCGTACCCCACGACCGCTGGCAGGAGCGCCCCGTGGCCTTCGTGGTGCCCATGGCTGGCGTGGATGCGGACGACCTCAGCGAGGACCTTCGTGCGATGCTCGCCGACGAGTATCCCAAGTGGTGGCTCCCCGACGACTTCATCCGGATCGACGAAATCCCGAAGACGGCGACCGGCAAGTTCGACAAGAAAGTGCTCCGCGACGAGTACGCGGAGGAATCGCTCGTCGAAGGGCGAGTTCCCGAAGAGGCTGCGCCGGAAAGCGACTGAAGTTCTATTTGCCCCCCGGGCGAACGCCGGGGACATGCCCGATATCGTCGTCCTCCGAGAGGTCACGCATGGGATGCCTATCGAAGAATACGCCGACGCGATCCGTGAACGATTGCCGGATCGCGACGTCGCCGTTGCGCGGACCCCGGAGCGCGAGCGGGAATTGGTCGCCGAGGCGCCCGTCGCCACGGGCGTCCGCATCGACGAATCATTGCTCGACGCCGGCGACGCGCTCGAATTGTTCGCGTGTCTCTATGCCGGCGTCGACCACGTCCCCGTCCAGGCCTGTCACGATCATGGCGTTGCCGTCACGACCGCGTCGGGTGTCCACGGACCGAACATGGGGGAGCATGCCGTCGGGGCGATCATCGCGTTCTCTCGACAGTTTCCGCGGGCGTGGCGCCAGCAGGAGCGCCGAGAGTGGCGCCACATGCAGTCCCGAGAGCTCAGCGGCGATACCGTTACCGTCGTCGGCATGGGGGCGATCGGCCAGTCCGTGATCGAGTGCCTGTCTGGCTTCGATGTCGAGACGATCGGCGTCCGCCGCTCACCGGAGAAGGGGAGTCCTGCGGACGAGACACTCGGGCCGGCACAGCTCCACGATGCACTCGCGGAGACGCAGTACCTCGTGCTCGCCTGCCCACTCACGGACGAGACCCGCGGGATGATCGGCCGGGAAGAGCTGTACACGCTACCGCCAGAGGCCGTTCTGGTGAACCTCGCGAGGGGTCCCGTCGTCGATACCGATGCACTCGTGCACGCACTCCGGGGTCAGTATATCCGCGGGGCACAGCTGGACGTGACCGATCCGGAGCCGCTACCCGAAGATCACCCGCTCTGGGGCCTCGATAACGTGTTCATCACGCCACACTGCTCTGGCCATACGCCCGCGTATTACGAACGGAATGCGGATATCCTCGCTGAGAACGTCCGCAAGGCAGCTGAGACGGGCAGCTACGACGATCTCCGCAACCAGGTGCACCCAGCCAAGGTTTAACGACCCTCCCGGCCCCTCGAGTGGGAATGGGTGACGAGACGCTCACCGATCGACAGGCCGAGATCAAGGCACAGTTCCTCGACGAGATCGGCTATTGGACCGACGGCTATCAGGCGGCGCTGCGGACCGACCCCGAATTTTTCGACCGATTTCGCGCGCTGGCAGGGGCGAGTTACGAGCGGGGAACGCTCCACCCGCGCATTCGCGAATTGCTCCTCTTAGCCGTCAATATCGCCGTAAGCCACCTTTCAACGGAAGGCATCCGCACGCACATGGAAAACGCCCTGGATCACGGGGCGACGTACGACGAGGTGCGACAAGTGATCACGCTCGCGAGCGGACAGGGCTTTCACGCCGCGACGGTCGGGTTTCCCGTTCTCCTCGATGTGGCTGATATCGATGCGTCGGGGGAGCTCACTGGTGATGCGTTGGCGGCAAAGGAGCATTTCGAGGCCGAGCGGGGCTGGTTTAGTCCATTTCTGGAGGATCTCGCCCGCATCGATCCCGCCTTTCTCGATGCCTATACCGACCTCTCCGCGCACTCCCGGCAAGTCGGCCCGCTCGATCCGAAGACGATCGAATACGTCGCGATCGCTGAGGATGCCGCAGCGACGCATATGTACGTCGACGGGCTCGAAGCCCACATCGAGAACGCCCTCGCTCTCGGCTGTCCTGTCGAAGAAATTGCCGAGGTCCTCGAGCTGGTGTCGGTCATCGGGCTGCAGAGCTTTGGCACGAGTGCGACGATTCTCGAGGAGCTCGCTGCGGAACGCGGGCTGGATACGCATCCGGATCGTTCTTAGGCCAGCGGCGCGTCCGCTCTCGGATGCGCGTTACCGAGGATGACGGACTCCGGATGTGGCGCGAGACCGTGCACGATTTCGTCGATGAGGCGATCGGCGAGGAATACCTTCGTGAGTGCTACGAGAACCGCGAATACCCGCACAAACTGTACGATGGGCTCGTCGAGAACGATTGGATCGGGCTCCAGGTTCCGGCAGAATACGGCGGCCAAGGCGGCAGCCACGTCGAACAGGCGATCCTGCTCGAGGCGGTCGCGAAATACGGGTATGATTTCGGCGCTGCCGTCGCCGTGACGACCTTTACAGCCTTCAACATCCTCGAAAACGGGACATCAGAACAGATCGAACGGTTCATTCCGCCGATGCTCTCCGGTGAGCGGCATTTCTCTATCGGGGTTAGCGAGCCGGATACCGGCAGTGACGCCGCGAGTCTCTCCTGCCGGGCTGAGCGAGACGGCGACGAATACGTCATTAACGGGGAGAAGATGTGGCAGTCGGCGGCCCACATCGAAAACAACGTCATCAGCCTCTATGTGCGGACGGATCCCGATGCCCCGAAGCACGACGGGATTTCGGTGCTGTTGGTGCCAAACGATCTCGACGGCATCGAGTTTACGAAGCTGCCGACGATCGTGCGGAAGGCAACCGGGACCAATCAGGTATTCTTCGACGACGTCCGCGTGCCGGTCGAAAATCGGCTGGGGGAGGAAGGCGACGGATGGGACATCTTGACCGGCCATTTCGCGGTCGAACGGGCCCAAATCGCAGCGATGGCCGTCGGGAACGCCCAAACGGTCGTCGACAAAGCCGCGCGCTATGCCGCAGAGCGTGAGCAATTCGACCAGCCGATTGGCGAGTTCCAGACGATCAAGCACCGCCTCGCGGACATGCAAACCGAGGTGGACGCCGCCCGGCTCATGGTCTATCGAACCGCCTCGGCCGTCGATAATGGCGCAGAAGATCCAAGTCGCATGGCAGCGATGGCGAAGCTGAAAGCCAGCGAGACCTTCCAAGAGGTGGCGCAGGCGGGGATGCAGATCATGGGCGGCGCCGCCTTCCTTCCGGAGAACGACATGCAGCGCTATTGGCGGGAGTCGAAGATCTCGACGATTGGCGGCGGAACGAGCGAGATCCAACGATCGATCATCGGCTCCGATATCCTCGCCGCCCAGTAACACGGCGATCGGATATCCTTTTGGCGAGTTCGGCCATCGGTCCGGACGATGTACGATAATGTGATCGTCGACCGTGACGGCAAGATCGCGACCGTGACCGTCGACCGGCCGGAGAAGCGCAACGCGATGGATATCCCGACGCGGAAGGAACTCCGAGGGGCGTTCGAGGACGTCGTCGATGATGACGCGATTCGGGTGATCGTGCTGCGTGGCGCAGGCGAGGGGAACTTCATCGCTGGCGGTGACATCCAGTCGTTTGCCGAGCACACGATGCTCAGTGCGATGGAGTATATCGACACGCACGCACAGGGCCTGTACAATTACGTCGCGAACGTCCCCAAACCGGTGATCGCGGGCATCGACGGCCATGCATTCGGTGGCGGCCTCGAGATCTCGTGTGCGGCGGACGTCCGCGTCGCCCAGACAGGCGTGAAGATGGGGCTGACGGAGGTTGGCCTCGGTATCCTCCCCGCCGGCGGAGGCACCCAGCGGCTGACGGAGCTGGTCGGCGCAAGCATTGCGAAAGACATGATCCTCACGGGGAAAGCCATCTCCGCGGAGCGGGCGAAGGAAATCGGCTTGGTCAACTACCTCCACGATGAGGATGGCTTCGAGGAGGGGCTCTACGATGTCGCTGACGAAATCGCCGATAATGCGCCGATCGCACTGAAATTCGCAAAGGCATCGGTCAACCGCGCCATGAATCTCGAACCAGGTCTGGATTTCGAGCGGGCAGCGGGGACGGTCGTGTTCGGAACCGAGGACAAACAGGAAGGCGCAGAAGCCTTCCTCGAGGACCGAGACCCCGAATTCGAAGGCCGTTAGAGCGCCGGGAGCACGTCTCGGCCGAAGCGGGAGACCAGCCCCATTTCGTCATCCGAGAGGGCCGTCAGCAGGACGCCATCGAGGCCGTCAACCGCTTCGATGTCGGCAAGTTTCGACCGGCAGTCCTCCGGCGTGCCCACGACGGCAAACCGATCAGCGAGGTAGTCGGTGAGGCCGAGTTCGTCCGGCAGGCGTTGGTTGACCGTCTCGCCGGGTTGCTCGTGTTCGTGCGAGACGTATCGCTCACGGAGTTCGCGGATCGGTTCGCGGTATTCCTCCGGGACCGACTTGCCCTCGAGGGTGTGGCGGAAGGCGTGGTTCGCGCTCGCCGCGAGGGCCATCTTTATCTCGTCGATAGCCGCAGCCCGCTCGTCGGCGACGTTGGCTTTCGCGAAGATCCACGTCTCGATCTCCTCGGGATCACGCCCGGCCTCGCGTGCACCCTCGTGGACCCGCTCGATCGATTCCGCGATCAGATCGGGGAACAGGCCGGTCCCGATCATGACCCCATCGGCATGCCGACCGGCCAGCCGCAGCGTCTTCGGACCCTCGGCAGCCAGAATACGGGGAATCTCGACACCGCCCTCTGGCAGCCACTCGAGGCGAACATCGGTCCCCTCCCAGTCGTGATGGTCACCAGCGAGGAGATCATCGTGGAGGCGGAGTGTGGCCTCAAGATCCGCGAGCGTCGCCGGCTCGAGGCCCAGCGTGTGTAACGCGCTGTCACCGGAAGCCAAGCCGAGAAACGTCCGGCCAGGCGCGACCCGGGAGACGGTGGCGATGGCACTCGCGGTCACGACCGGATGGCGCGTCACCGGATTCGTGACGGTCGAGCCGATCCGGATCGAGTCCGTGGCGTGGGCGACGGTCGTCAAGCTCGAGTACAGCTCGTGAAAGAGCGACTGCGAGTCGAGCAATCCGAGAAAGTCCAGATCAAGGTCCTCGGCCAAGGTGGCTTTCTCCGTGAGAACGTCCGGTGGCGCCGTCGAATAGAGCATGCCATACTCCATGGCGGGGGCGTTGACCGGCAGGCAGCTTAACGTTCCGCTCGATCACGACAACGGCTTGCACAGGCCCGCACGAGGGACAAGTTTATGTGGAGTGCCCGCCCCAGATGCAGATGCCTATGTCAAACACGGAGGATTCGTCGGAGACCCCGGCGGATCGAGTTCTTCCAGGGCACTCTGGATAGTACTGGCGAGATCGACGAGGGACGGATTTTTGACACGACGCTCCGCGACGGCGAGCAGACGCCACGCACATCGTTCTCATACGAGGACAAGCGCGAAATAGCGGCGCTGCTCGACGAAATGGGCACCCACGTCATCGAGGCTGGGTTCCCCGTCAACTCGGACGCAGAGTTCGAGGCCGTTCGTGACATTGCGTCGTCGAGCCACACGACGGTGTGTGGCCTCGCGCGGGTCATCGAAG
>JBDGPQ010000090.1:0-7952 GCA_042219595.1 Haloarculaceae archaeon | reverse complement strand
CCCGTCGCGGTCAGGATTCGACCGATTCGATCGCGGCCTCGAGTTCGTCGTAGTCGGGGAACTCGGGCCACTCGCGGGCGACCCAGGCGTACTGGATCCGGCCCTCTCGATCGACGACGAAGGCGCTCATGCGGCGGTGGCCGAGACGAATCTCGCGTACGCACTATGGGAATTTGGCCGCGTCGGCGAGGCCCTGGAGCACGCAGAACGGGCGGTTGAACTGGACCCCCGGTTTGGCGAAGCGTGGTACAACCGGGGACTGCTGCTCAACGAACGCGGCCTCGCTGAAGATGCGCTGAATTGTTTCGAGAATGCCATTCGACTCGGATACCGAACCGCCGATCTGCTCGAGGAGCAGGCGATTGCGCTCGAGGCCGTCGGTGAGGACGAGCGTGCCCAGGACGTCGCGGAGGAAGCAGAGGCGATTCGCGAGGAACAACAGGAACAGCTGCTCGAGTAATGCTCACTTCGATCGATGCCGCGGATGGCCGCAGCATGCAACTATGACGGAGATCGTGCTGACGGAGCGGGAGACCGACGAAGGGTTGCTCGTTGCGGCCTGCGATGCCGGGCTCATCGGTAAGACCTTCGAGAACGGGGATGTCTCGTTGACAGTCGATGAGGCCTTCTACGCCAGTGAGGCTGCCGAACACGGTGTTTCGGCCGATCGTGTCGCGGAAAGTCTCGCATCGTGCGTCACCGCCAATCTCGTCGGCAGCCGAACGGTCGAGATCGCCGTGGAGCGGGGGTTCGTTGACGAGGAGACGGTGCTCGAGATCGGGGGCACGCGCCACGCGCAGCTGGTGTGGATCTAAGGGATTCGCAAACTCCGGTTTCGGGGAACCGAAATGAAGTTGGCGGTGGAGCCCATCTCGTACGATAATGGGTACTCAGGAGTCGCCGGCGCTCGACGTCGAGCGGATTCGCGAGGACTTTCCGATTCTCGATCGGGAATTCAATGACACGCGGGTCGCCTACCTCGATAACGCGGCGACGACACAGACTCCGGAGCCAGTCGTCGAGACCATCGCAGAGTACTATCGGACAACGAACGCGAACGTCCACCGCGGGCTCCACCAGCTTAGTCAGGAGGCCAGCGTCGCCTACGAGGACGCCCACGATCGGCTAGCCGAGTTCATTGGAGCGTCCGGTGGACGTGAGGAACTGGTGTTTACGAAGAATACCACGGAGTCCGAGAACCTCGTCGCGTATGCCTGGGGGTTGAACGAGTTGGAGCCGGGCGATACCGTCGTCACGACGCAGATGGAGCATCACTCGTCGTTCGTCACGTGGCAGCAGATTGCCCAACGGACGGGGGCGGATATCGAATTCATCCGAGTCACCGAGGATGGCCGTCTCGACATGGAGCATGCGCGGGAGCTCATCGACGATGATACGGCGATGGTCAGTGTCGTTCATGTCTCGAACACGCTCGGGACGATCAATCCAGTGGCCGAACTCGCAGCCCTTGCGCATGATCACGACGCGCTGATCTTCGTCGATGGCGCTCAGGCCGTGCCCAACATGCCGGTGGATGTCGAGGCGATCGAGGCCGATTTCTATGCGTTTTCCGGACACAAGATGGCTGGACCGACCGGGATCGGCGCCCTCTATGGCAAACGCCATCTGTTGGAGGAGATGGAACCGTTCCTGTATGGCGGCGAGATGATCCGGAAGGTAGGCTTCGAGGAGACGACGTGGAACGACCTTCCCTGGAAGTACGAAGCTGGAACGCCGCCGATCGCCCAAGGAATCGCCCTCGCCGAGGCAGCGGATTATCTGGATAGCATCGGTCTCGATCGAATCCGCCGCCATGAGAACCAGCTGGCACAATACACGCTCGAGCGGCTCGGCGACCTCGACGATGTCACGACGTTTGGACCGCCGGCGGGCGAGCGGCGGGGCGGCCTCGTGGCGTTCGACCTCGAGGGGATCCATCCACACGATCTCGCGGAAGTCCTCAATGATCACGCGGTCGCAGTGCGGGCGGGTCACCACTGTACCCAACCGCTACACGAATTGCTCGGCGTCGCTGCGACGACGCGAGCGAGCTTCTATATCTACAATACGACTGCAGAAATTGACCGCTTGGTCGATGCGTTACAGGACGCCCGGGACTTATTCCTGTGAACGGACCGGTTGTTTGACGGAGCGAGCGCGTTCATACCGCGACATGGTCCGCTGCAGACAGGTACTCAGCCAGCGTGGTGGTGGGATCACCCGGGCTCTGACGGAGGTGCTGTCGTGCCCCGGCCGGTGAGGCGGCTCGGTGTCATCGCGGTGGTGGCGATTCTGATCGCTGCCTCGCTGAGCGGTGTGGCGGCTCAACAAACCAGTGACGGGATCGAGGCGGCCGACGAGATTTACGTACGGTCAAACGGCGATGCCGTGCTCAGATATTCAGCGTCCGAGACGGCTGAATCATCGCAGACGATGGAATTTGGTGTCAGCGTGCCGGAAAACCTGGCCTACGGGCTGCTGACACAGACCGTTGAGGACACACCCGAAGTGCGTGGCCAGCTCTCGCTCGCTGCGAGTCAGTCCATGGCAGAGGGTGAGGGTGGGCTCTCGCTCCCCCGTCCCGAGAGCCTCAAGGCATTTTCGTTCGAGTTGGTTTCGGAGGTCACCGACCAAACCGCAACCAACGAGCTCTCATTGGCGACGACGGTCCGCGACGAGTCTGGGGCGTTTGGCGTGGTCCAGTCGATCTCGACGTCGGGTGAGGTCACGACTGGCCCCGACGATTTCGGCATGGAAAGCCGGTTCGACGTCCGAGCCAACCTGCCGCTCGGCGAACGGGAATCCCTCACGGCAACACTCGAGGAGGAGGGTACCAGCCACACACTCTCGATTGACCATGAGCGACCGGTGGACGAGCGGACAGCTCGTGAATGGAACGATCGAGAACGAGCGAGGCGGCTACTCCAGCAGCAGTACGACGCACTCGCAAGCCAACTCGGTGGCTCGGCATCGGTGGCCGTCGAGAAGGTGTCAGTTTCAGAGACCGCGTCCGGATTCAGGCTTCGGCAGGTCTACACGGTGCGGTTCTCGGGTATCGACAGTGGGATTGAATCGTTGCTCCGGTCGGCGCTTTTGGAACGTCCGGATTTCGACCGGGAACAAGCGGAACGTCTTGCACGCGCATTCGCGGCCGTCGAGCTTCGGGAGCTCAGCCTAGACTTCACGCTCGATGGGCGCAATCTCAATGGCTCACTGCGTGTCGATGTGCGGAATTATGCCGAGCTGGTGCAGGCGTATCTGGCGACCCTGGAGCGTGGAGCCGGTGGTACCACCGACCGTCTCCAGAAACGGCTGGCAGCCCAACGAGCTGCAGGGCTTCAGCGGACGCTGCAGTGGGATGCCAGGCTTGGTCACCCCGAAAGTGGTGTCGTCGAGCTGTCGCTCGATACCAATACGAATACTGAGAACCGAGCGGCGTATGTTGAAGAGCTACGGGCCCGCAATATCTCGGTGCTTACGCAGACAATCGACGTTACTGGCGCCGTGCGAGACGACCGCCTGGAATTCGAGGGCCAAGGGACGATCGAGGGCGAGGAACTCCTTGATACGTTGCTTGCCGACCTCCCCCCGGCAGAGGAATTACCACCGGAATCTGCCGCATGGATCGAGGGCTTGCGCGATGCCAACCCTGATCGAGCCAAGATGGTCGGTTCGTACGATGGCGATGGCCTTCGCCTCGAAGCCGGCGCATCCTTCGAGAATCTGGCCGCGCTCCGTGACGCACTCGCTGATGTGGGCGACATCCCGGAGGTAACGACCATCGTCGGGCGAATCGACGAGGGAGGTGGCGACACCTATGTTACCGTCGCGAATGCGGTCAGCGGAACGCCGACGGAAAGCACGGTCAGAGGACTGCCGTATGTCGACGCCGGTACCACGATTCACCTCCCCGGAACGTGGGACCGGGACTTCCCCGCGATGGACATTGATCGCGCGGAGTCGTTTCTCTCCGACGTCGGCCCGGGATCGTCGGGTCCGGGCTTCGGTGTGCTCGCTGGCATCAGTGCATTGCTGATGGTCGGCCTCTGGATCAGATTCCGCCGCTAAGCACGCCCCTGGCCGATCGGTTCTGCAACATCACGGAGGATTACATAGTGGCTCGGAACCCTTTTCCGCGGTCCAACCGTACCGCAAGCAACGATGGGTATGGGCGGTTCGGACATGTACCGGCAGCAGATCCTCGATCACTACAAGTCGCCGCGCAATTATGGCGAGCTCGAGGATCCCACCTACACCCACGTCGGTGAGAACCCGATGTGTGGAGATACGATCGAGATCGATGTGGTTCTCGATGACGATGAAGAAACCATCGAGGCGGTGGCCTTTCGCGGCGAGGGGTGTGCTATTTCGCAGGCCGCTGCGTCCATGCTCTCCGAGAAACTCATCGGGATGACGGTGGACGAGTTACAGGAACTGGATCGGGACGACATGATCGATCTCCTTGGCGTGGAGATCTCACCGATGCGGGTCAAGTGTGCCGTTCTCGCGGAGAAAGTCGCTCAGGACGGCGCAAAAATCCATTTTGAGGGGATCGATCTCGAGAAAACCACGACCGAGGACTAGCGGCGCTGGGAACCCGTTCAACGACAGCATCGCACCGCCGGACAGATCTCCTCCCAGCGGTCGAACCCTCGTGAGCTACTCGATCCAAACCGTCTTTCGATTGACGAACTCCTTGATCCCCGGCTCGGAGAGTTCTCGACCGTAGCCCGAGTCCTTGATGCCGCCGAAGGGCACGCGGGGATCGGACTTCACCAACTGATTCACATACGTACACCCGGCGTCGATTTGCCTGGCGACGTATTCTCCATGGTGGCGGTCCTCGGTCCAGATGCTCGCACCGAGTCCAAAGACAGTGTCATTGGCTTTCTCGATCGCGTCCGCTTCTGATTCAACCTCGAAGACAGCAGCAACCGGACCAAACACCTCTTCGGAATCGGCAGGGCAGCCCTCGGGCACGTCCGCGAGAATCGTCGGCGGGTAAAATGCGCCATCACGGTCGAGCGGTTCGCCGCCGGTCACGACAGTTGCACCAGCGTCGACGCTCGTCTGCACCTGCTCGTGCAGATCTTCCATGAGAGCCTCGCTAGCTTGCGGGCCGATATCCGTCTCCTCGTCCATTGGATCACCAACAGTATACGATTCAACTTCGGCGACGAACGCGTCCATGAATTCGTCATAGACGTCAGTGTGGACGATGAAGCGCTTGGCGGCGATACAGGATTGTCCGCCATTGAGGTTCCGCGCCCAGGCACCGGTCTCGGCCGCTGCGCTCACGTCCGCATCGGCGAGGACAACGTATGGATCACTGCCACCGAGTTCGAGGACAGTCTTCTTCAGCTGGTCGCCTGCGGTCGATGCAACGGCTCGGCCAGCCGGACCGCTGCCCGTAAGCGTCGCTGCTTTACACCGAGTATCCTCGAGCATGTCGTCGACCAGATCCGACGGAATGAGGAGCGTTTGAAAGACATCTTCCGGAAAGCCGGCGTCCCTGAAGACCTCCTCGATGGCCACCGCACAGCCGGGAACGTTGGATGCATGCTTGAGCAACCCGACATTGCCAGCGGTGAGATAGGGCGCCGCGAATCGAAATACCTGCCAGAAGGGGAAGTTCCACGGCATGACGGCCAATACCGGCCCGAGCGGCTCGTAGACGGTCTTTACCGTCGAGCCAGGGGGGCTGGGGTGTGGATCCGATGAGAGGTACCGGCTCGCGTGTTCAGCATAGTGGTCGCACACCCAAGCGCACTTTTCAACCTCGGCAACGGCCTGGGAGATTGGCTTGCCCATCTCCCGCGTCATGATCTCCGCGTATTCCTGGGTATTCTCACGGAGCACGTCGCCAGCTGCCTCGATCAGCGCCTCGCGTTCACGTAGGGGCCGATCCCGCCAGGTCTCGAAGGCAGTGGTCGCTCGTTCGAGCGCGGCATAGACGTCTTCGCGGGTGTGTTCTTCGTACCGTGCCTCCCGTTCGCCGGTCGCGGGATTGACGACCTCCATAATACTGCTACGGTGTGACGTGCCTTGAATCGTGGTCTCCCCCCTCCGGTTACTCGGACGTTCTACTCGGCATCCCAGCTAAACGCGGTCGTCAACTCGTGAGGCTCGTGACCGCCGGTGTCTGTTGCACGATCAAGGTACGCCCGGAGCGCCGGGCGAAAATCCGGATGAGCACAGTTCTCCAGGACGGCTTGCGCACGCTCTCTGGGGGATCTCGCACGCAAATCCGCGAGGCCGTGCTCAGTGACCACGATGTCGATGTCGTGTTCGGTATGATCCACGTGCGGTGCCATCGGGACGACCCGGGACACGTCCCCGCCGCCGGCAGTCGAAGGGAGGGCGACGACCGATACTGCAGCATGGCGGTTGAAGTCAGCGCTACCCCCGATCCCGTTGATCATTCGGGAACCGGCGACGTTTGTTGAATTGACGTGTCCGTATAGGTCGACCTCGAGGGCGCTATTGACACCGAAAACGCCGAGACGTTCGACAAGTTCGGCCGCGTTCGAGACGTCCGCTGGTCGAAGGACAACGTCATCGGCGTAGGTGTCGATGTTGCTGAAGAAGCGGTCCTGGCCGTCAGCCGACAGCGCGAGAGAGGTAGCGCTCGCTGCTTCGAGTGTGCCGGCGTCAAGCAAGTCGAGGAGGCCGTCCTGGATGACCTCGCCGAAATACGCCACGCGACGGTCGCCGAAGTCGACGTCCGCAAAGGCGCCCATTAGGGCATTTCCAAGACTTCCAACACCGAACTGGAGGTTCAACGCGTCAGAGAAGATCGGATTGCGGGGTAATTCGTCTTCGAGGAAGCCGGCGAGATTCGTCGCGATGGCCCGATCCGCATCGGTTGGCGAGCGGAACTCGTAGGGAGAGTCCCGGCGATCTGTCTCGACGACACCCAGCAACGCGTCTGGATCGAACCGCACCGCAGCCGTGCCGAGACGCTCACCGGGGCGGGTGAGTGGAATTGGATCCCGGTCGGGTGGAAGTGCCGGCCGATACACGTCATGGACAGCACCGAGTCCACGCGGCTGGCTCGTGTTCACCTCAACCACGAGCCGATCAGCCGCTTCAACAAACGCCGGTGTTTGGCCGATCGACGTCGATGGAACGAGCCAGTCCGGTCCGACAGCGACCGCCTCGATCACCGCGACATCCGGCCGGGGCAGCCGGCCGGTGAGTACATCACGAGCGATTCCAACGACATGGCGATCGGCCATCGGGATCCGACCATCGTTGACCGCATCACGGATCGGGGAACGCGCTTGGTAGGCAAACCGCCGAGCGATCGCGTCGGCTTCGACAAGGTCGACATCGATCTCGTCACCGACACTGCCCGCACTGATGACGGTCAGCGAGAGATCGCGGTCGTCGGCAGCGAGCGCAAGTGGGACTGCCTTGGGGTACCCCACGCTCCCGAATCCCGACACCGCAACCGTCGCATCAGTGTCGATCTCGGCGGCCACGGCTGCCGCCGAGCGCTCCGGCACAGCCGTGTCAATGCGGGGGCCATCTGCCCAGCTCGGCGCTCCTCCAACCATGCCAACCCCATCCCCGCCCGGGATCGTTAGGATTGCGGTGGCTCGCTTAGGCGAATGCAACTGGTACGCCGGCCGGGTCGTCCTCGTCTGTTACCTTCTCGAGGGCATCCTCGAAATCGCCTGTCTGTACTTCAGTGCGATCGTCGCGGATAGCGAAGATCCCCGCTTCGGTGGCGAGACTCGCCAACTCGGCGCCGGAAAAGCCATCCGTATCGGTGGCCAGTCCAGCCAGGTCGACATCATCCGCAAGCGCCATCTCCGCCGTATGCAGTTCGAGAATTTTCTTCCGGGCGTCCCAATCCGGGAGCGGCACCTCGATGAGCCGGTCGAACCGGCCCGGCCGGAGGATCGCCCGGTCGAGCATATCGAACCGGTTCGTCGAGGCAATAATCC
>JBDGPQ010000204.1:0-8026 GCA_042219595.1 Haloarculaceae archaeon | reverse complement strand
GGAATTCCGGACGGGTTGAGTTGGCAAACTAAGCGAAATTGGCCCGGATACGTACCAGCCCCGATACTGGGAGTCTCGGTCGATTCTTTACCGAAGCGACCGGGCCTCCTCCCAGCCGCGAACAAGTGCTGTCAGCGTGCGATTAACCGGTGTCGGTTCGTCGGCCCGGCGGACGACCGCGCCGTTGATCGCATCGACCTCGGTTCGCCGTTTGGCTTCGACGTCCTGTAGCATCGAGGAGCGGTTCGCAGCTGTCTTCCGAGCCACGTCGACCATTGCATCAGTGGCTGCAGCCGGCTCGAGATCTACGCCCGTGTTTCGTGCGACACGGCCAGCCTCACGTGCAGCCGCCCGTGCTGTCCCGCCGAGCGGCCCATCCAGGAGAGCGCCATTTTCGACGCGGGCAAGTGCCGTCGTCGGGTTAATGCCTGCATTGACGGCCAACTTCCGCCATTGTCGGCGCGGCATATCCGTCGCAACGATCGTCTCAAGGCCGGCCTCGGAAAAGACCTGGCCGACCGCATCGGCGAGCGCCGATGTGCCGCCACCATCGGGACCGAGTGCGATCTCTCCTAGTCCGGTGCATTCGACGACGCCAGGGTCTCGTAATCTGGCGCCGTAGGTACATGTGCCGGCTAGCACTGGACAGTCAAGGTGGGTAGAGAGGGTCGCCTCATTATCCAGGCCGTTTGAAAGCGAGAGCGCGCCGTCGATATCACACCTCGCGAGTTGCTGCGCCGCAGCCTTGGTATCGTAGCTTTTGACCGTTACGACGGCTATATCGGTAGTCTCGGGGAGTGAAGTTCCAGCGGTTGGATGGACCGTCCGTTGTATGGCGCCTGTGAGGCGCAAGCCGTCCGCGGTGATGGCGCTCATATGGGGGTCCCGGCCGACGAGGTGCACATCAGCAGCTCTCGTGAGAATGCCGCCAATGAGGCTCCCAAGGCTGCCAGCGCCCAAAACGACGATCCGCACTCGCTCAATCCTCCTTCCAGTAGTAGATATCCTCCTTCGGAGCACCGCAGGCCGGACAGCCCTCGGGGATGTTCTCGATATCTCCCATCTCGCCGCACTCCCAACACCGCCACATCAACTCAGCCTCGCCTGGTGAACCTGCGGTTACATGCTCTGCCGATAGCGCCTCAATCCCCTCCTCCGTCGTCACATAGAAGCCATGTTCATCGAAGCCACGGATTGTCCCGAGAGCGTCTCCATCCTCGGTATACACCGTCATCCCGAAGGAGACGCTGATTTCGTCCTCCGTCCCGCTCATGCAGACCGGTACACCGGGCTCGGGAATAAAACCAGGCGGTTAATCTGAAAACAAGCTTGTATGAACGGGCGCATATCGACCGGACTCTTCCGGTTCGCCGGCGGTATCCGTCACGGCGGACCCCTCGACTCCGTCCGCCAGGAACGACGCCAGCGGTGGACCTACGTTTTCCGGCTCGACGAGGAAGGCGTCGTGGCCATGATCCGAGTCGACAACGTGGTGAGCGACATCGACGTCGGCCGCCCGCATCGCCTCGGCGAGATTCTCGGCCTCTGCAACCGTGAAGTGCCAGTCCGCAGTAAATGACAGACACAGCGCCTCACCTTCGAATGCCGCGAGTGCATCGGCGTCGGATTCGAATCCTGCAGACAGGTCATAGTTGTCCATCGCTCGAGTCAGGTATAGATAGGAATTTGCGTCAAACCGGTTGACGAACTGTTTAGCCTGATAATCAAGGTACGACTCAACATCCCGATATGGGAAAAAGCCGGCCGCGGGATCACTCGGATACCACTGCGCAGCGTCCCGACCAGCCGAGCGTCGGCCGAACTTTCGTTCCATCGAAGCCTTCGAGAGATACATCACGTGCCCGAGCTGCCGGGCAATGCCGAGTCCGTAGTCCGGGTTTGGATGATCCTCGCCGTAGTAGTCTCCCCCATTCCAATGCGGATCCGTGGTGATCGCTCGACGTGCGATCGCGTCTATAGCGAGACATTGTGGATCAAGCCTCGCGGCCGCACCGATCGGGATAATGCGACGGACATGATCGGGGTGCCGTGTCGCCCAGTCGAGGGCGTTCATGCCCCCAACACTCCCACCAATCGCTGCATGCAGGTGCGGGATCCCAAGCTCGTCTAGCAGCCGTCGCTGGGTCTCCGTCCAGTCCCCGACGGTAACAGCCGGAAAATCTGTTCCATACGGCTCGCCAGTCTCCGGGTTGATGGACGGCGGGCCCGTCGTTCCGTAGCACGATCCTGGAACGTTTGCGCAGACAACGTAGTACTCCGTGGTATCGATTGCTTTCCCAGGACCAACGATATCATCCCACCACGCCCGCGCTTGTCCAGCCGTCCCAGCATCGTCGTGTTCGCCCGCGACGTGCTGGCTCCCAGTGAGGGCATGGCAGATCAGGACTGCATTATCGCCCTCGAATTCACCATAGGCCTCGTAGGCGACTTCGAGTTCGGGAATGGACTCACCACATTCGAACTCGAAACTCCCAAGCGACACCGAATCACGTTCGATGTTCATCACTCCGCCCCCTCCAAAGCCCGATCAAGGTCCGCTACAACATCGTCCGGGTCCTCGATGCCGACAGAGAGCCGCACGAGATCCGGTGTAACACCCGAAGCGAGTTGTTCCTCCTCGGATAGCTGAGCATGGGTCGTGCTGGCGGGATGTGTCACGAGCGTCTTCGCATCGCCAATATTTGCCAAGAACGAGGCCAATTCCGTTGTCTCACATAGCTGTTTGGCTGCGTCGTAGCCCCCTGATGGGCCAAAGGCGATCATTCCGCCAAACCCGCCGTCGAGGTACCGGCTAGCGGCGGCATGGGTTTCGTGATTCGGCAAGCCCGGATACGTTACCCAATCGACAGCTGGGTGCTCCGCGAGGAACTCGGCAACGTGCATCGCATTCGCACAGTGTCGTTCCATTCGAAGTGCAAGTGTTTCCGTACCTTGGAGCGTCACCCAGGCATCGAACGGCTTCTGGCCGTCGCCGAGACTGCGCACCGCGCGCTGTCTGGCGGCGACTGCAAAGGCCTGATCGTTGAATGCCTCGGCGAAGGTCGTATCGAAAGCCGGGTTCTCCCGCCCGAGCTCCGGAAATCGGTCGGGGAACTCCTGCCACGGGAACGACCCACCGTCGATAAGAACTCCACCAAGCGTCGTCCCGGATCCGTGAATCCATTTCGTCGTCGATTCCCAGACGATGTCCGCTCCGTGCTCGATCGGGCGACAAAGCGCTGGCGTCGCGAAGGTATTGTCAACGAACAGTGGGACGCCGCGGTCATGCGCTACATCAGCAATCGCTTCGAGATCAGGAACGACAAGAGCGGGGTTGCCAATTGTTTCACAGTGGACGTACGCCGTATCATCGTCGATAGCGCTGGCATAGGCATCTGGATCGAGTGTATCGACGAACCGCGCTTCGATGCCGCGTCGTGATGCCATCTTCGAGAGATAGGAATGAGTGCCACCGTAGATCGATGAGGCGGAGACGACATTGTCACCTGCTGCTGCGAGGATCGATGTTGCCGCGTCGAGCGCAGCCATGCCCGATCCCGTTGCGACGGCCGCAGTGCCGCCCTCGAGGTCTGCGAGGCGCTCTTCCAGAAGTCCCACAGTGGGGTTATCGAACCGTGAATAGACGTTCCCCTCGGTTTCGAGGGCATAGAGGTCCGCAGCGGTCTCCGCGTCTTCGAAGACGTAGGAGCTGGTCTGGTATATCGGGGGAGCCCGGGCGCCCGTCGCAGGGTCAGGGCGCTCCTGGCCCGCGTGGACGCATCGGGTCCCGAAGCCGTAGTCCGGAGTGGTCATGTGTGTGGTGCATATATCTCCAGGCTTCTATAACCACCAGTTACGGCAAATTTCGCGTGGCACCTGCTACCGCGGCACGAGAGATGTGCACCATCTCCACATGTGGTGTGACCCGTAGACCATGTTGCTTCCGACGTGCTCTCTCGGGGCAAATCAGTCGATTCCACACGTGGAACCGACCCTCTACACTTATCCGAACGCCGGACGACCGGACGGTATGGCAATTGACACAGTACTCGTCGCCGTGGGCCGTGGTGATGAGAAGGAGGCGCGAATCGAGCGGCTTGCCGAAGTCATCCGAGAGTACCATGACGCGGCCGCTCCCGAGTTCGTTCTCCTGCACGTTTTCGGGGAAGAGGAGCGGGACGACCTCGTACGCCAACTCGACTTCGATCAGCCGGCTGATGCCGACGCGGACGCTGTCGCTCGCCGGCATGCCGTGACACGAAAGCTCGGCGGATTGCTCGATGATGCCGGAGTCACATATACAGTCCGAGGCGAGATCGACGATGACACCGCGGACGCCGTTGTCCGAATCGCCGACGAGGTCGGTGCCGACCGCATCATTACACTTGGCCGGACCCGGACACCCGCGGGCAAGGTGGTATTCGGCAGCGTCTCCCAGCAGATCCTACTGCATGCCCACTGCCCAGTAACATACGTCGGCTCGGCGTAGAACCGGAGGCTGGAAGTCAACGCCCCCGGAGTTGTGGGTATGCATAGCGTAATTGAGCAGGTCGACCGGCCGGATCAAGAGACCGTCGCGGCGTTTGAGGGGATTCCTAGTGCCATTATCTCTGATGTGAGTGCTGGCTCCGGGGTAACGATGGACTCCGGAATCAGCCCAATTGCCACCGGGTCGGAGATAGCCGCCCCGGCAGTGACAATCTCCGCTGCCCCAGGGGACAACCTCGTCATTCACAAGGCTATCACGATGGCCGACCCTGGAGATGTCCTCGTGGTCGATGGGAACGGATACACCGAGACTGCATTTATCGGTGAGCTCATGTGCGCTTCCTGCCTAGCGCACGATCTCGCTGGGATCGTGGTCGATGGGGCGGTCAGGGACCGTGCGGAACTCGCTGATATGCCCTTCCCAGTTTTCGCGCGGGGCGTCCACCCGGCCGGTCCGGGAAAACATGCCCCAGGATCGATCAATATACCCGTCACGTGTGGAGGTGTGACGGTCTCTCCTGGCGACATCATTGTGGGGGATGAGGACGGCATCGCCGTCGTGCCCGCTCAAAACGCGGCAGCGACACTCGAGCGGGCTCGCCAGAAAGATGCAAGGGAAGACGAGCTTCGCGAACGGGTGGACGCGGGTGAATATCTGTACGACATCGGCGGCTACGACGATAAATTCGACGCGCTTGAGCTGGAATAGCCGCGCCATCTTCTCCGGATCGGTACGCCTACTTACGGGGTCCACGAGCGACTTGCCGTGGACCGACCCGAACATGGTGCGTGGCGCCCGTGGATCGGGGTAGCAGCGCTGTGGCTTTTGGTGGCCGCGGTCAATTGCTTCTACGTCGCACCGTCGGGGATTCTTCCGGTCATCATGAGCGAGCTGTCGGTCGGGCCAGCGGCCGCGAGTGCGCTCGTGAGTGTGATGTTTGGTGCGCAAGTCATCGTCGGCGTACCGGCAGGCCTCGCGGCTGACCGGTTCGACCGTCGGCTGGGTCTCGCTGGAGCGACCGTATTCGCAGTGATTACGTTTAGTGCGAGTTGGTTGGCCGCTGCGGCAGGCTCGTTTTGGTGGCTCCTCGCCGGTCGCGGCGTGGCGACCGCAGCGATCGCGGCGATCTTCACGGGCAGCGTCGGAGTGACTGGTGAGTTGGTTCCGCCCGACCAACGGGGCACGGCAGTCGGGATCATTACCGGCGCACCTATGGCTGGCTTTGCGCTGGGACTGACAACGGCACCCATCGTGGCAGAGTGGATGGGATGGGCAGCCGTCTTTGGTGTATATACTGTGCCCGCCGTAGCTGCCTGTCTAGTCTTCCTGGTCGTCACTCGAAACCTGAAGATCGACACCGCAGACCTTCCGACTCCCGCCCTCCCGGATGTCGGTGCCTTGCTCTCGATCCGGTCCATCTGGATTATCGCGGTGACGATTTTCCTGGCGTACTCGATCTTTGCCTTCGTCACGACCTGGGTGCCGACATACCTCGCTGAGGTTCATGGGATGACATTAGCTGCTGGCGGCCTCCTTGCCGCGACCTTCCCGGCCGTTGGGGCCGTCGCTAGGGGCTCCAGCGGGTATGTATCGGATCGGCTTTTTCGACGCCGCCGTCGGCCCGTGGCACTGCTCGCATTCCTGGTGACGGCACCGAGTCTCGCGGCCTTGTTCGGCGCAGACGCGCTTCCAGTAATGGGCCTCTCGCTGGTGCTCGCTGGAGTATTCGTTCAGCTCGGCCAGGGACTATTCTTCGTGCTCGCACGAGAACTTGCGCCACCGAATGTGGCCGCGACTGCTGTCGGATTCACGACCAGCGTGGGCACACTCGGCGGGTTCGTCGCGCCGCTAGCCGGTGGAGTCCTCGTCGAACACGGAGGGTATAGTGCCGCCTTTGGAGCTGCGGTCGTTTTCGCGGTTATCGGTGTAGCCGTATCGTGGTTCACACCGGAACCAGCCGATTAACGATTGGTGCCAGGATCTTTTTCAACCACAGCGAGTGAATCTCGGTCCGATGGCGGAGCCCGAGGCCCCACCCGCGGAGAACCCGTATATAGAGGAGCCCGATACCACATTCGAGCCGGTGGCGGAACTGTCAACCGAAGCGGCGAAAAACCAGGCCGAACAGCTACGCGAGGCCATTCGCTACCACGATTATCGGTACTACGTGGAGGCTGATCCTGTGGTATCAGATCGAGTGTATGACGAACTCTTTGAACGGCTGCGAACGCTCGAGGAAGCATTCGATATCCAAACCGACGATAGCCCCACGCAACGAGTCGGAGGCGAGCCGGTAGACGAACTCGAAACCGTCGAACATGTTCAGCCGATGCTCTCGATCGAGGCCGGCGATGAGCCGGGAGATGTTCAAGAATTCGACGACCGCGTCCGCCGCGAACTTGAGGCAGCCGGGTGGGACGGGTCGATCGCGTATTTCTGTGAGCCGAAATTTGACGGGCTTTCCGTTGAATTTGTCTACGAGAACGGAACGTTCGAGCGGGCCGCAACCCGTGGGGACGGCGAGGAGGGGGATGACGTCACCGCACAGGTGCGTACGATTCCGAGCGTGCCAAACCAGCTCCGCGGAGACTATCCCGCCGAGTTGGTGCTTCGTGGGGAAGTCTACATGCCACGCGAGGCGTTTCAAGCGTATAATCGAGAGCGAATTGAGGCTGGCGATGACCCATTCGCTAATCCGCGGAATGCTGCCGCAGGCACGCTTCGGCAGCTCGATCCGTCCGTGGTCGCTGAGCGCCCGCTTGCTGCGTATTTCTTTGAGGTGCTCGATGCGAGTCGCGATTTTGAGACCCTTTCCGGACTCTATGAAACACTCCCCGCGTGGGGGCTACGAGTGACTGAATTGGCAGAACTCGTGGACGATATCGAGGCTGCGATCGACTACCGCGATGATCTTCTGGCATCCCGAGACGAGCTGGATTTCGAGATCGATGGGGCAGTCATCACCGTCAATGACAGGGAAGCATGGAACATCCTTGGCACGACGAGCCGCGCCCCCCGCTGGAGTTTTGCCTACAAGTTCCCCGCCCGAGCGGAGGAGACGACGCTCCGTGATGTCGTGGTTCAGGTCGGTCGGACCGGCCGGCTCACACCGGTGGCGCTTCTCGATCCCGTCGACGTGGGTGGTGTTACGGTTTCCAGGGCGACGCTCCATAATCCGGCAGAGATCGAGCGGCTGGGGGTCGCTATTGGCGATCGTGTACGGGTCCAGCGCGCTGGAGATGTCATTCCACAAGTCGTAGAGGTCCTCGAGTCAGCGGACGAGACAGCGACCGTCGAGTTCCCGGACACATGCCCGGCCTGCGACAGTCCCGTTGAACGGGACGGGCCGCTTGCGTTCTGTACAGGTGGACTCGCGTGTCCAGCCCAGCTGGAGCGAGCATTGGTACACTACGCGAGTCGAGAAGGGCTTGACATCGAGGGGCTTGGCGAGGAGCGCGTGGAACAGCTCATGGATGCCGGTTTGCTCGAAAGCCTCCCCGATCTCTATCGACTTACCGTCGACGCACTCGCGGAGCT
>JBDGPQ010000216.1:0-8080 GCA_042219595.1 Haloarculaceae archaeon | reverse complement strand
CTGGATTACCCACGGAGGAATCCTCGCCGTTCACGGCGGGGAGGAAGTCAAAACCGCGACATCGCTCCGGCCGTGTTCGAGCAGGTAGACCCGTCCGCCCGGGCGACACACGCGGGCCATCTCGTGGAGCGCGGCGGATGGTTTTGGGAACGTACACGTGGAGAGTGCCGAGACGACATTGTCGAATACGTTCTCGTTGAACGCCATGGTGCCAGCATCCATCTCCAGAAGTCTCGTTTCATTGGGAAGCTGGTCAGAGGCGCGATCCAGCATTCGGCGACTGAGGTCCATACCAATATACTCGGCATCTCCGGGAATATATCGGAAATTCGTTCCAGTTCCACAGGCGACATCGAGAACCCGCCCATGTGCCGAGCGGTAGAGACGGCCGCGCGCCCGGCCGGTCATTAGGCGATTCAGCATTTCAAGCCGATCGAATGAGACCGCCAGGCCATCGTAGGCCCTGCGAACGTCCTCCTCGGTCATCTCTCGGTGATCGATACCGACGGGCCTGCGCATGGTTCACTTCACTTCCCTTCGACGAGGCGACGAAGGTGCGTCGGTGGGACAGCGCCACGAGCGGTATGGTCACCTGCAACAAATGTCGGAACGCCCGAAATTCCCTTTAGCCTGGCTGCTTCGAATTGATCCTCAAGACGTCGTTCGATCATCGGATCATCAAGTGCACCGCGGATCGCATCACCATCAAGCCCTACGTCTCTGGCGATCGATCTCACGACCGATGGATCGCTGATATCTCGATCTTCGCGCCATAGTGCGTCATAGACATTGGCATCGAATTGCTGCCACTTGTCCGGGTGTTCCATCTGGACATAAACGGATACGAGCTGCGCGGGCCGGGAATCGATGTCCCTGGCCACAGTTCGAGCCATCTCTACCTCGTAACGGTCCGCAATCCGGCTGACGTTCTCACGCACCTCAGCGAAATAGTCCTCATCCTTTCCAGACTGGCGATCCTGGTCGAGCTCTCCGTCCGGACCGCGTTCATCCGCTCTGAGATCGAAGGGATGCCACTCAACAGTCAATGGCTCGTCGCGCTGCGCACGGTATCGGGATAACGACACATGCCCGAGGAAGCAGAACGGGCAGATATAGTCCGCATAGACCGTCAACCGATCGGCAGTTTCCATGGATCAGGGAAAGGTCTGAGTACGGATATGCGGTGGGGAACGCTGATATACCGGCATCACGGTAGGGTTCTCATATGGACGACATCTTCGTCGCGCGGGTCATGTCCACCGATATCGTGACCGTGAGGCCCGACACCCTCGTCGAGGACGCGGCTACAACGATGCTGGACCAGTCGATTGGCTCGCTCGTTGTCGTCGACGAGTCGGGCCACCTGGAGGGGATTCTGACCTCCACCGATTTCGTCGAAATCGTCGCAAAAAGCCAGCCAAAGGCGAATACGACCGTCGAGCGGTACATGACTACCGACGTCGCCACCGTTACCGCCCAGGAGTCGATCGTGGATGTGGCAGACAAGATGGTCGAGGTAGGCGTCCACCATATGCCCGTCGTGGACGAGGAAGAGGGTGTGATCGGCATGCTATCCTCCGCGGACCTCACTGGGTACGTATCGAGCATACAGACGCCGTCGCCACAGCACTGATCGCACGGTTGTGTAGGAACCGCACAAGCCTTTTCTCCAGACCGGTCCAACCAATCACATGGACAGGTCTCTGGCCGATCAGCTGCGGGCGGATCTCGAGTGTGAGAGCCTGCTCGAGTGCTTTCACGGGCTAACAGACCTCGACCGGTTGGTGTTCCGCACGCTTGCCGGGGCCAATGAGCCGTTGTCGATCGACGAGATCGCCGACCAGGTTGAACGCGAACGATCCACCGCGTATCGGTCCGTCCAGCGTCTCCTGGAGGCAGGATTCATCCGAAAGGAGCAGGTGAATTACGATCACGGGGGCTACTACCATGTCTACCGGCCGGTCGATGCGGATCGCATCGCGGATGATCTCCAACGAGTCCTTAACGACTGGTATGCCCAGATGGGCCAGCTGATTGCCGAATTTCGGGAAACCTATGCCGAACATGATGCGACGGCCGCAGAAGTCAACTGATGGAGACTTTTGCCACCGCTACGGAAGGGCGAACACATGGGGTACCACGCGATCGATCCCGACACGCTCGCGCCGACACCCGATTATCCATGCGACCGGCGGCCGCTTGCCGATACGGCTGGCTTAGCCAACCTTGCTGCAGCCATGTATACAGTCGGGCCGGGCGAACAGCTTGCGCGCAGCTATCACTTTCACGAACAGCGGGAGGAACTGTTCTATGTCATCACTGGCACATTATCCATCCGTACACCGGAGGAGCACTTTGCGATCGGTCCCGACGAAATCTTCGTCGCCGAGCCTGGGAGTCCGTTTCTCCCGTACGTTCCCGAATCCGCCGCTGAATCCGCGCGTGTCATCGGGGTGGGTGCCCCTGCATTCGATGTCGGCCAGCCCTACGAACCTGAGTGATCAGTCGACCTCGCCCCGCTCGATAGCGAGTTCCGTAATGTACCCGGCTGCTCGCAAAGACTCGTGGGCAGCCTCGAGGCTCTCGGTCGCGTGGACCAATGTGACCGGATCCGAGACGCGCGCCACCCTGTTGGTCGCGAGATAAAATGTGACCGTGCTCGCAGCCGTTAGGCGAAGCGATCGAGTGCCATCTCGGATCCGCCGCTGTCCGAGGTCACCGCGGGCGGCCTCGACTGGAAGTCGGCTCGCCTCCGTCGGGACGACCTCGAAGAGAGTGTCGAGCTCGGCACACACCTCCGGGGTGAGCCCCCATGCACCGAGCAGGCCGTCAGCCGCAGCTACCTCGGCTAGTGACGCGTCGAGTTCATCGGGTGTGAGTTCGCCATCGCTGCCCCAGCCGAAGATGCCGATCGCCGTTGGCAGCGCCGTGGCGTCAAGCGCGGCCACGGAGATTGCATCGGCGATTGGGCTCCGGATTCCGCTCTCATTACCTCGCGCTAGCGCGTCACCTCCAGCGTCGACGCCGACGATGCAGTCGATTCCCATCGCATTACAGGCAGTTTCGAGCCCGGCCGCGAGATCACCTGGTCCCTCGGTGATGTCGAGCAACGCCACCCGTTCCTCAAGCACGTCAGCAACACGGCATTCCGCGAAGGCCACACCATCATCGGCCCGCGTTTCACCGTCTGCCAGCCCGACCGTATCGCTTACCAGCTCCAGTCCCTCGATCCGGTCAAGTGGATATGGTCCTGGCGTCGGGTCGACGACGGGGCGTTCCCATGGTAATCCACCAAGCCACGTTTCGACATCGTGGCGCTCTAAAAATCGGGCGGTCGGTACAGCCCCAACGATGTCCCCACCGCCCCCAATGCCAATCACGAGTGCGCTGTCGGCTGCAGTAAGATCCGCGAGCGTTGGCGGGTCAGCCATTGATTTTCCAGCTAGTGCGGACACGGATTGTCCTTTCCGTTCGAGTTGCATCGGCAGGACTTTCCGCCAACCGGCCATCTCCCCCGCCATGGCCGATGCGCCGACGGAGTTGCTTGAGCGCCTCGGGCTCACGGAGTACGAGCGCACAGCTCTGGCGGAGTTGCTCTCCCTCGGCCGGACGACGGCTCCGAACCTCGCTGAGGCAACCGGGATACCGAAGGCACGCATCTACGGCGTCCTTGATTCGCTCGCGGATGATGGGTATGTGAAGGTGATCCCTGGCCGGCCGAAAGAGTATCAACCCCGTGCGCCTGCGGAGATTCTGGAGCGGGCAACCGAGAACCGAAGACAATCGTTCGAGGACTTCCGCCGAGAGGTCGAGGAGATCCGAGAGGAATTTCTTGCTGAATTTGGCCCACGCTATCGGGAAGCGAGTGGTGATATCAGACCCGCAGAGGAGCTCTTCCACGTCGTTGACGTGGGGGAACCAAGCGAGACGGAAACCCGCCGGCTCTATCGCGCCGCCGACGAGCGTGTCAACGTGATCACGAAAAGCTTCGCCTATCTCGACGCCGTCGCACCCGCGCTCGCGGATGCGACGGACGCCGTGCCCGTCGACGTCCTCTGCCTGCATCCGGATCAACTTGAGCCATCGAACCGACCGATACAAGCGGAGATCGTTGACCGGCTCGAGGAGGAATTCCCGGACGTCGGGCTCCGATTCTCAACAGGCCTCCTTCCATGGCGGGGAACGTTGATCGATCCGGATATGGGGTATGAATCCGGTGAAGCGATTTTTCTTGTCGAAGAACCGGATGTCCCGGACCACATGCGCCAGGCTGCCATTACCGAAAACGGATCGTTCGTCGCGGGGCTCAAGCGGTATTTCGATCTGGTCTGGGAGTATGAGAGCGTCGCGGAGTATCCACGTTAACGCCGACGAATCACAAGGGCAAAGGGCCGACGTGCAGAGGAGTGCCCATGTCCTCGGAGGGCCGGTACGCGGTTTTCTTTATCGGCCGATCCGATCAGCGGCGCGGAGGTGAGCGGCAATGCGGCCCGGCAAAACGACGCTGATCGATTTCGCATCAAACTTGGTCGTCTCCGTCGCGGGCTTCGTCGCGACATTTCTCATCGCGGTGCTTCTCGGGCCGGCTGCCCTCGGCGATTACGCTGTCGCCACCGCGCTTGGCTTCTTTTGGCTGGCAGTCCCGGGGAATGCCGTCGGGACCGCCGTGACGAAGCGAATGAGCGAAGGCGTCGATCCGCGCGTATACTTGACAACCGGGCTTGCTATCAACGTCCTGGTTGGTGCGATGCTGGCCTTCTTCGTCGTCGCGATCGGAGCCGTGTTGCCATCGATCGTCGCTACCGAGGGCTCGACGTTTCTGACCGCTGTGGTCATCTACGCGGAACCGATCGGCATACTCGTTTTCGGAACCTACGTGTATAGCGCAGTTTCATCTGGCCTGGAAGGCCAGAAGCGAGTGGCAACCGCGGGTGGCCTGAAGGCAGTCGAGCGGGTCGGCCGGACACTGCTCCAGGTTGCGGCGATCCTCCTCGGGTACGGCGTCTCGGCATTGATCTTCGGACATGCTCTGGCACTCTTGTTGACTGCGCTGCTTGGTCTGTATCTCGCTGGCATGCGGCCGTCGTTGCCGGAGCGTGAGCACGTGGATCGGTTGATCGAGTTTGCAAAATATGCCTGGATGGGGGCACTTCGTGGTCGGGTTTTCGGCTGGATGGACACTGTCGTGCTCGCCCTATTCGTCAGCTCCACACTCATCGGTATTTACGAGGCCGCGTGGGGCATCGCCTCGTTAATGGCCGCAGTTAGTGCCTCTATCCAGCGGACGCTATTTCCTGAATTAAGTGACCTCAGTACGGACGCCGCCTACGACCGGGTTAAGCACCTGCTCGATGAAGGATTGGTCTTTGCCGGGGTCTTCGTCATACCGGGATTAGCCGGTGCGGCCGTGATTGGGACCCGCGTGCTCGAATTCTATCGCCCAGCGTTTACTCAAGGCGCTGGGATCCTTGTCATCCTCGTCCTGGCGTATTGGTTCGACGTCTACGCCTCCCAGTTCGTCTCCGTGATCAATGCGGTCGACGCGCCAGACGTGGCCTTTCGCGTGAATTACGCGTTCATCGGTGCGAATATGATTCTCAATGTCGGCCTGATCTGGCAGTTCGGCTGGTACGGTGCGGCAGTCGCGACAGCGGTCTCTTCCGCACTCCGCATGGGGCTTGGTTTCGTTGCGCTCAGGAACATCGTCGGCAGATTGTCCGTGCCCACACGCGAGATCGGCCTCGAGGTCGTCGCCGCTGTGGCGATGGCCGCCGCTGTCCTGGTGGCGAAGCCGGCGGCGCCAGCTGGTCGTCTGGGAACCCTCCTTCTCGTGGGCTTTGGCGCTGGGCTGTATGTCGTCCTGTTACTCGTGCTCTCGACGCGCATCCGAGAGAAGGCCGTTTCATTCGTGCCAGTCGACCCACTCTGACTCAACGAATCGCGGCGAGGATTCCCCGATAGCGCTCACAGGCCGCCTCGAAACTATATTCGCTTTCAATCAACGACCGCCCACGCTGACTTACAGCGGGCAGATCCTCTCGGTTCAGAATATCTGTGATCCCCCTGGCCAGATCGTTCGGTTGCCGCGAGTCGATGTGAAAGCCCGTCTCGCCATCGCGGACGACGTCCGGCACGCCCGATACCGGAGACGCATAGACGGGCGTGCCACACGCGAGTGCCTCAAGGATCGTCGTCGGCAGACCTTCTGTCGGCTGCGATGGTAAGACCAGGAGTCGAAGCTCATTGAGATGAGCGGGCACCGTATCGTGGTCCACCCATCCTACCACTTCGACCTGTCCAGCCGCGATGTCGGACGCGAGTTCGGCCTCGAGCCATTCCCGGAGGTCACCATCGCCGATGAACCGAAACCGGACATCGTTCGGAAGGTGCTGTGTCGCGGCTGCGAGCTCCCTGACGCTCTTCTCTTCGTCAAGTCTGCCGAGGAATCCGACGATCCGCTCTCGGTCTTCATAGGCTCTGCTGATCCGAAATTCATCGGTTTTGACATACCGTGCGCCGGTGGGATAGACGTTCGAGGCATCGGGATCGAGGCCGAGTTGCCTGGCGACGCCAGGAGTATAGGTCACGATCGCGTGAGCGAGGCTGAATCCCGTCCGTTCCAGCCCGCGAACGATTCCTGCGAGGCCACGCGCAACGACGCTCGGTACTCGCTGTTCCCACGCGAGGCGCAGGGTCAGCGGTACATCGCCACGTGGTTCGAGGACGACGGTTTTGCCGGTGAGCCGGGCAACGATAATGGGTAGGAGATACGCGGTGGCGCCGAAGAACAGGACAACGGGCTCGGGGCGGCGGCGAACGGCCGCCGCCATCCGAAATTGATTCGCCAGAAAGCGTGTCGCGGCTACCGGGATCGAGGTGCCAGTACCGGCAGTCGAGACTTCCACAACCTCGTGATTGCGACGGATGGACGAGTCAGTTGGCAGATTGGCCGTTACCAATGCAACCTGGGTCACTGCACTAAGAATATCCAACAAGCTCCGGGTGGCATTCTCACCGGCCGCCGCCAACGGATGCGTCACGACACACACGGCCGGTACTCCATCATCGGGACTCATCTACCGCCACCTCAAGAATCCATAGGCGTATCCAGCCCCGACGGCGGCCGTGAACACGAACAGCATCACGAATCTGAGGAGTTTCGTGGTCGATGGTCGGCTCACGAGCGAACGGAGCCGACGCGGGGCGGCCGACGTGATGAGATGCGTGAGAAACGCCGACTCCGCCCCCGTGGACCGGGGAACAAGCACCGCCATTGCCCGTTTCGAATAGCCCTGCCAAAAAGCGCGGTCGAGCAGCCACCGGAGGTCCGTGCGGTAGTCGAACACCTTGTGGGCAACCTCTGCGTCGGGTGTGTAGTACACTCCATACCCGTATTCCGCTTGGAGCCGTGCGCAGAGCTCAGTTTCACCACCTTGCAGATTGGCATCACCCTGGCGACCGCCGATATCGGCGTCAAACCCCCCTAGCTCCAGAAACACGTCACGGCGAAACGAAATGTTCGAGCCGAAGGTATTCCGGACTTCGCCTGGGCCGTCGGCGAATCCCGCGTGGGTGACACCGACCAGCCAGTGAAATTCCGGTGGCAGGAAACGTGGCTCGCCGGCAATCCACGCGGGTGTCATCTTGCCACCGACCGCTGGGACATCGTGCTCCGTGTAGATGGCTGCCAGTTCTGCGACCCACTCATCGTCAGCGATCGCATCGTCATCGAGGAACGCCACAACGGCGCCGGTCGCGGCTTCGGCGCCGGCGTTCCGGGCTTCAAGGAGCCCGACATTCTCGTCGAGACACTCGATTACGACGTCGTCGTGGTCACCGTATGTCTCGGTCATCGCGGTACAGACCGCGTCGCTGCCATCACTTACGAGGACGAGTTGTGTCTCCGGATACGTCTGGGCCAGCACGCTCTCCGCGGCGTCACGACAGTCGCCCCACCGCTCGACGTCATGTTCACAGACGACGACGGAGACCTCCATCACGCCGCGGATCCTCGGTCCCGCGGCAAAGGCGTTGTGCTCGGCAAGCGCCGAGACGCGCCGAACGATAAGGCTTATGCGCG
>JBDGPQ010000147.1:0-8205 GCA_042219595.1 Haloarculaceae archaeon | reverse complement strand
CGCAATCGTTCAGTGACAGCTTGGTCAGAAATCCCTAGGCGGTCCGCGAGACCCTTCGTGGAGATATCTCGCGGGATCGAGTAATACCCCTCCTCGACGGCCAGTGTCAGTGCGGTTCGCTGAGCCGGTGTAAGCCCGTACCACATACCACTGCCTGGTTTCGCTGGGTTATAGATCCGGCCGATATCGAGGTCAATGTGTGCATTTATGCAGTATTCTTGAAACTGACTGAGGGCCTCGTGAGTGGGAAATCGAATTTCGAATTCCCACTGCTGGGCCTTCCCGATAGCACTCAGTATATGGCCATCCGCTTCGATGATTCCAGCGAAGAAAACATCCCTTGAGACGTCCCACTCGAGGGAATAGAGGATCTTGTCCGCATGGCGGCTCACCTCTCCGATGCTCATGACTGAGGGGTGATCGCGCACGCTCTGTTCGAAGGAGTCGCGGACCGATTCGGATACCGAAAAGAACGGTACAGCGTGCTCGCCCAGTGGGACGAGGTTCTCGAGCTCAATGACAGTCTTCGACTCGAGCTCCAGAATTCGCCCTAATTCGAAGGAAACACTCGGTAGGTTGAGATGAGCGATGACTGCCATAGGGGGTTGTCGATCGTTTCGCGTGAATTGCTGTTAAGCGGGCTGCATGGCGTGTCACCCCTAATGTGGTAAGCCTGATGCACCATGTATCTCGCCAGGTCTCTGAGTAGTGTTTGGCAGATGAGAGAAAACGGAGTGCTCGATTCGGGGAGTGCCCCAGCACTGCACGATGTTCAACGCCACTCCTCGTGTCGCGGCCCTGCGTGCGGGAAATAACTGATGACTCTCAGCTAGACGTCCAAATCACAAGTGGCTATCACATTCGGCTGTCTCCTCCCGCGCTGATCGCACGGCGTGTTCGAGCTCCTCGGAATCGACGTTCTCGCCGAGCTCGGTCAGGCGCGCATCGATCTCCGTATCACTCGACGTGTTCTATTCGGCTCGCGCCAGCAAGTGTTCGAGTCTGAGTGCGACGATTGCCATCTTATCGTTCTCCACTGTTTGATACCCAAACCCATGGAGGGTTTGTTTAAGAAGTATTTTAAGCCGGTGGAGGGATTTGAACCCTCGGCTTATTCCTTACGAAGGAATCGCTCTGGCCAGTCTGAGCTACACCGGCGCGTTCGAACGTAGCAGCCAGTCCGCCGATAAGGATTGCGACTCACCGAGCCGACGGGGGCCAACCGGGTGTTGGACGAGTGTCGTCACTCGGCCCGTCGGAGGCGGGCATCGATCACGATATTCACTTCGTGCGGTGCATAGGACCGGACGACGCGACGGGCGTCGATATCGACATCGTATTCCGGTTCGGCAGCAGCACGAATCGCCGTCTCTCCCCGGCCAAAGGGGTCGTCTTCATGCTGAATATCGTAATAATGCACTACGCAGTCATCCCCTGCAAGCGAGACGGCCGTTTCCAGAAACGTCGCCGCACTGTGTGGAAGATTCATGATCAGCCGGTCCGCCCAGCCTCGGTACTCGTCGGCAATATCTCGGACATCAGCGTGTATGGCGGTCACCGAATCAGCCACACCGTTGCGCTCGGCATTCTCCTGAAGCGCTTCGATCGCCGACGGATTGAGATCCACCGCGACAACCTCGGCACCACGGGCCGCAGCCGGGATTGCGAACGGCCCGACACCGGCAAACATGTCCAGGACGTGCTCACCGGCTTGGATTTGCTCGCTGACTCGGTGGCGCTCGGTGGCGAGTCGTGGCGAAAAGTACGCCTCGGCCAGATCGACCCGGTACTCGTGGCCATATTCACGATGCACAACCTCAGTTCCCGTTCCGGCGATCACGTCCCAGTCACGGACCCGCTCCTCACCCTTGATCTTCGACTCCCGATTGAGCACCGTCTCTGCGGGTAGATCGGACGACAGCACAGCCTCCGCGATACGCTCGGCACGGTCGGGATCGTCTTCGTCGATCAGTACAGCGTCGCCCAGTCGCTCGTATGACGGATCGAAATCGAGGAAATCCGCTGGAGTTGTCTCGGGCTCCCGTTCGGGAACTTCGAACTTGATCACATCGAGTTCTTCAGGGACGCGGTCGCTATCGTTGACGGGGATATAGAGCCAGCCCTCCGCCTCAGTTATCTGGCGGTCGTCGTCGATGAGTCCGGCCGCGGCCAGCCGCTGTCGGGTGGCCTCACCATTCGTGGGCTTGACGCGGACACACGGGCCGGCCATCGGCGGCGGTCAGCGCCCGCTGGCGGTAAGTTTGACGTTCGGCCTGTCGGGGTGCTTAACCGTCCCACCGTCGGAACGTGGCCAATGCTCACCTTCGTCGGCCTCGGCCTCTACGATGAACGATCGATCACGCTCCAGGGCCGGGATGCCATCGCCGCGGCCGACGCCGTCTTTGCGGAGCAGTATACAAGTCGGCTCGCGGGGGCGACCATTCCCGATCTCGAGACCGCCCACGACATCGATATCGATGTCCTCGATCGTGCAGGCGTCGAGGAGGATCCCGACCCACTGTTGGCTGCGGCCGCAGCCGGGAATGCGGCATTCATCGTCGGCGGCGACCCGATGATTTCGACCACCCACGTCGATCTTCGACTGCGCGCTGACGACCGGGATATCGATACCCGCATCGTCCACGGGACGACGGCCCAGACTGCCGCCAGCTCCCTCACTGGCCTCCAAAACTATCGATTTGGCAAAGCCACGACGCTTCCGTTTCCGAACGCGCACGGGGGTTCGGGGCTTCCTGATAGCGTTCGCGAGACGATCGCTGGAAACCGGGACCGTGATCTCCACACGCTGGTCTACCTGGACATCGACGGTCCCGAAAATCGGTTCATGACGGGCGACGCGGCGGCCGGACGCCTGGTGGCTGCGGGCGTGTCGGGGCCGGGAGTGGTGGTCGCCCAGGCGGGTAGCGAGGAGCCCGTGGTTCGGGCCGACGACCTCGAGCGCCTCGCGGAGATGGATTTCGGGCCACCGCTCCATTTGATGGTCCTGCCCGGATCGCTCCACGACATGGAACGGTCAGCCCTGAAACGTTTTGCCGACGCTCCAGACGATCTAGGCGGGTGACGCGGACTCGCTGACGCCGAGCGCCCCGGCCAGGTCGTATTCACGCCCCGTGAGGACGAACAGTGCGTCTTCCACAACGCCGAGGACCTCTGGCAGCTCGCGGACGACGAGCCAGGTGATACCAACGAGCGCGATCACCGACAAGCCCTGTGCGATGATGCGGTCGGCGACGATGTACGACACCATCACGGGGTCGGAAAGCCCGAAAACAGTCATGACGAGTTCCGGTGCGATATGGAATCGCTGCTCACCGAATCCGACGGCGATGAACACGTTCCGCACGATATTCAGGACGTAGATGATTGGGAGGGAGACGAGAAGCGCACGAGCCTTCCGGGGCCAGGGCGCCGATACGGAGCCGATCAACGCGGCGAATACCGCCATGCTCCCGATGCCTGTACAGGCCATGGCGATCGTATAGGTGATCGGCAGCTCGTGATTGCCGCGGAAGACGAAGGTACTCTCGTATGGGTAGGTTTTCTCCGCGATTCGGAGCCCGTCCACTGTCAGGCCAGCAACGACCTCCGGCGTGTACCCGAGGACCGCGAGGAGCCATGCTGTTTGGTCGGTGACCACTTCGATGAGCGTCCGGCGGATGATCGGAATCGCCACGGCAGGCTGGTAAATCAACCCGGCGACAGCCACCGCCCGAGAGAGCACGAATAGCGAATCGCGCCCTGCGTGCAGGTGATACCCGACGGCGAGCGAGAGTGGGACGCCGAGCAGCGTTCCTGCGCTCTCGACCACGCTCTTCTGCTCGAAAATGAAATATGGGAGCATCGACGCGAAGAATGCACCAAGCGCGATCCAGGCGAGAACGAGAACGCTCCGGGCGAGTTCGCGGTCGCGGTACTCGGCCACCGATCCTGCGATGAATGCCAACACGACGATCCAGCCGCGGTGCTCCCAGGCGAGGCTTACAGCACCGAGCACCTGCAGCGACGTCGCCATCGATTACCGACCGTTAGGTGGAGCTGGCCAAAGGTCTTGCCGTCCGCTCACCGCGAGACGATTTCGAGTTCGTGCCCGTCCGCATCCTTCGTAAAGGCGTACCGCATGCCACACGATTCAGGGTCGCGATAGTCTTCCGCGCCGCGTTCCATCAACGTCGCCCACGTGTCCTCGAGATCGGTCGTCCGAACGGCCATATGCCCCCACGCGTCGCCCATCTCGTAGCTCCGACCGTCGTAGTTATAGGTGAGTTCGACGGTCATCGCTTCCTCCGGCGCGTCTCTGGGCTGCATGAAGTATAGGGCGAACGTCTCGTGTTCTGAACGGCGCAGAAGTTCATAATCCAGCTTTCTTGTATACCACCCGATGGCGCGGTCGGCATTTGGGGTTCGTATCATCGTATGGTCGAGGCTGAATTTTGCGCCGTGATCGCGTTTGACGAGTTCGATTTCGTGTCCGTCGGGATCCTTGATGAAGGCGTAGCGGTTATCGCATGACTCTGGATCGCGGTAGTCCTCGACCCCCTCATCCATGAGCTGATCGTACGTCGATTGCAGTTCGTCAGGTCCGACTCGCACAGCGATGTGGCCCCAGGCGTCGCCCATGTCATAGGTCCGGCCATCGTGGTTGTACGTGAGCTCGAGATACGCTCCATCCTCGTGAGCGTCCGGCCGCTTGAGATTGACATTGGTGAACGTATCAGCCTCCCAGCGGCCGATCTCCTCATACCCGAAGTGTGTCGTATAGAAGTCGAGGGACGCCTCGAGGTCTTCGACCCGAATCATCGTATGGTCTAAGATACCGGACATACGTGTGGAGAGGGCCGGTTCGGTCAAAAACCGTGCGGGTCACTTGCTCGTGACGATGCGCAATACGTCACCATCCGCGAGTTCGTGATCGCGACCGACCTGCTGGTCATCATGCTTTGCGCTCGGACCGGTGACGCGAGCGAACCTGAATCGCTCGTCGAGCGTGCCACCGAGTTTGCGGCAGGCGTCGCCCACGGTGTCTCCCTGTCGAAGAACGAGCGGCTCCTCACGGTCGACTCCGCGGCCGGGTTTGTCCATATACACACGGAGAAGGCCGAGGTCGTCCCAGAGGCGCTCGCGCAGCACATCCAGCCCCTTGCCGGCCTCTGCGCTGATGAAGACCGCGTCGTCGGGATCGATACCGTGGGATTCCAGCTCCGCCTCCACGGTCTCCTTGTAGTCTGGATCGATCAGATCGACCTTGTTGACGATGACCCGTGAGGGCAGGTAGACCCGGTTGTCCATGATGCCGTCGACCAGTCGGTCGACGTCGACGTTCTCACCGATCGTGACTGCGGCATTGACGTAGCCGTGTTCGCGGACCACCTCGGCGACGGTCTCCTCATCGAGGTCGAGATCCACACTGCTGGTGACGGAGATGCCGTCTTTGGGTTTCGAGCGGACGTTTACGCGGGGCGGCTCCGTATCGAGTCGGACGCCGTTCTCATACAATTCGGTATGGAGGCGTTCGTACTGCTGGATTTCGAATGGCGAAAGCACGAAGACGACGAGATCGGCCGTGCGGACGACCGAGAGCACTTCTTTCCCTCCTCCTCGGCCGCCAGCAGCACCCTCGATCAGCCCCGGAACGTCAAGCAGCTGAATGTTCGCGCCACGATACTGCAGCATTCCCGGATTCACATCGAGCGTGGTGAATTCGTAGTCGGCGACCTCACTGTCGGCGTTCGTCAACGCGTTGAGGAGGGTAGACTTGCCGACACTCGGGAACCCAACCATCGCGACGGTGGCGTCGCCGGTCTTCTCGACCGCATACCCCGGGCCGCCGCCGGAGCCGGATTGCCGTTGCTCGAGCTCCTCCTTCTTCTCGGCGAGTTTGGCCTTGAGTCGGCCGATATGGGCCTCCGTGGATTTGTTATAGGGCGTCTCTCGGATCTCCTCACGGATCTCCGCGATTTCCTCCTCAAGGCCCATCAGTTCCCCTTCTGCCCCGACCGCGCAAAAGCGCTTCCGTCGCGCCCTAGCGGGGTTTCGACAGCCTCATACGGCCGGCCCGGGAGCCATGGATTATGCCCGGTCCAGACCGCCTGCGTGATAGCACGCAGATCCGTCTGCAACCCGATGCCCTTGAGGGCATCGAGCTGGAGGAGGAATTCGCGGTGACGGTCCGGTGTGAGGACGGCACGGTTCGGATTATCGGAAGTCCGGTCGTCATCAAGAAAGTCAGCAATTTTCTGGCACGGAGTGGCGTCGCGGTCGATTGAGCACACCGAAACGCAACCCTTACGGCCGCGCTCAGGGTTCTCTCCTGCATGGCCGAAACTATCGAGGCGCTGGTCCCCGGCGGCCAGGCCGACCCTGGTCCACCGCTCGGGCCGGAGCTCGGGCCGACGCCGGTGGACGTTCAGGCGGTCGTCCAGGAGATCAATGATCGGACGGCGGCCTTCGAGGGGACCGAGGTGCCCGTTACGATCACATATGAAGAAGATGGGAGCTTCGAGATCGAGGTTGGCGTCCCACCGACGGCGGAATTGATCAAAGACGAGGCAGGCTTCGAAACCGGTAGCGGAGAGCCACAATCAAACTTCGTGGCTGATCTCTCCGTCGAACAGGTCAAACAAATTGCCGAGCAAAAGCAGTCCGACCTCTTGTCGTACGATCTGAAGAACGCTGCGAAGGAGGTCGTGGGCACCTGCACGAGTCTCGGCGTAACGATCGAAGGCGAGGATCCACGGGAGTTCAAGGAACGGATCGACGCCGGCGAATACGACGAGGTTTTCGCCAACGAAGCGGCGGCGTAATTCGGAACACTCCCACCGGCGGGTCGACCGACGATGGCGGTTCGTGATCCCAGGATCGCTAAAAGACGCGAGTTCCTTTCGCATGGCCCCGGCCCTGAAGCGATCGGGCTCCTGTTCGGAGCCGCCGGCTCCGGCCGGGAAACCGGCTGAATCGGCCGGTCGACGGGTTTAAGTGTGGCATTGGCCACTGCCCGAGTAGACAGGCGTTGACCTGTCGTCCGTAGCAGCCGCACGGCGTACTACGGAGGTGAACGATGGCAGATCAGGAGATAGAAGACGCAGTGACCCGCGCGCTCGAGGAGCGACCGGAGCGGAACTTCCGCGAATCGGTCGACCTCGCGATCAATCTGCGGGATTTAGACCTTGACGACCCGTCGAACCGTGTCGACGAGAGCGTGGTCCTGCCGGCTGGCACCGGTCAGGATACAACAATCGTTGTCTTTGCGGAGGGAGAAACCGCTGTGAGGGCCGAGGAGGTGGCCGACACCGTCCTCGACGCTGACGATCTGGCAGATCTCGGTGATGACGATGACGAGGCGAAAGATCTCGCCGACGATACGGACTTCTTCCTCGCGGAGGAGGCGATGATGCAGGACATTGGCCGGTACCTAGGTACTGTCCTCGGACCGCGGGGGAAGATGCCCGATCCGATCTCGCCAGACGATGATGTCGTCGAGATGGTTGAACGCCTGACGAACTCGGTCCAACTTCGGAGCGGCGACCGGCGGACCTTCCACACTCGCGTCGGTGCGGAGGATATGTCGGCCGAAGAGATCGCCGACAATATCGACGTCATTCTCCGTCGGCTCCATGCCGATTTGGAGAAGGGCCCGATGAACGTCGACCGAGTCTACGTCAAGACAACGATGGGACCAGCCGTGGAGGTGGCCTGATGAGTGTTGACCGTCGGACAGAGACGATTCCGGAGTGGAAGCGTGAGGAGGTCGACGAGGTCGCTGACCTGCTATCGCGGTATGATAGCGTTGGTGTAGTCGATATCACCGGCATCCCGAGCCGCCAGCTCCAGGACATGCGCCGCAATCTCCACGGGACGGCGGAACTACGGGTCTCTCGCAACACGCTGCTCGTGCGAGCGCTGGAGCAGGTCGACGACGGCCTCGAGGCGCTCGTCGAGCACGTCTCCGGACAGGTCGGCCTGCTGGGGACAAACGAGAATCCATTCACGCTGTTCCGCCAACTCGAGGACTCGAAAACCTCGGCACCGATCAACGCTGGCGAGGTGGCGCCAAACGATATCACGATCCCAGCCGGCGACACGGGGATCGACCCGGGACCGTTCGTCGGCGAACTGCAAAACGTCGGCGCGAACGCCCGGATCGAGGACGGGTCGATCCGCGTCCTCGATGACTCGACGGTGCTCGAG
>JBDGPQ010000016.1:5965-8251 GCA_042219595.1 Haloarculaceae archaeon | reverse complement strand
GGAGTGAGGCCGACCGGCTGATCGGCTTTGCCGCCGTCCGTCGGGATGGATATATCCTGTTTCTGGCTGTCGCGCCGGCGTATCGGGGCCAAGGCTTCGGGAAACGACTCGTGGCGAATGTGGCAGAAGAGTACGATACCGTGACCTGCCACGCTCGGACGACCAATCATGCGGCGCTCGACTTCTACGAATCACTCGGCTTCGAGGTGACGCGACGGATCGACGCGTATTACGAGGATGGCGGTGACGCATACTACCTCCGGCTGGGCGAAGGTGCGAGCGTCCGCGAGCGACTGGCACGACTGCTCGGGCGGTAGGACACGGCAGATCCCAGTACGAGAGCGCGCGTTGGATTGGTCGGGCGGATGCTCGCTTATCGCACCCGAGCTAGCGTCCACTGATTACGAGGAAGGACTCGGACTCGCCTCTGCCGAGCGCAAGCCCTATTGTCCGCCCAGGGTACGTCAGGCCGATGGAGGACCGCACGCGGGCATATCTCCGCGGCCGGTTCGGCGACTATTATCGCCGGGCGGGTGTCCCGCGGCCCCCCGATGCCAATGCCCGCGAATGGGGGTACGTGCCCTGGACGGCGGGCCCCGGAGAGACGATGGTCCGGCATCGGTCGCTCCTCGACCTTGGCGACTTGAACGACTTTCTCGAACGCGAGCGCCCGAAACATGTCTACTTCTCAGCCGGCCGGTATGAGGAGCCCGGCGCGAGCACAATGGCGGGGAAGACGTGGCTCTCGTCCGATCTCATCTTCGATCTCGACGCTGATCACTTGCCGGGCGTCACCCCGGGTGAGGACACCTATAGCGAGATGCTCGCTGCGTGTAAGGAAGCCCTGCTGAAGCTGCTCTCATTCCTCGAAGAAGACTTCGGGTTCGACGACCTCACGATCGTCTTTTCCGGAGCACGGGGGTATCATGTCCACGTCCGTGACGAAGCGGTCCAGCGCCTCGAGAGCGACGCCCGCCGAGAAATCGTGGATTACGTCCGGGGAATTGGACTGGAGCCGGACGCCCTCGTCGATGAGGAGCCTGTCGCTGGTATCGCCGGACGGCAGAGCCCCGCCCGAAAGCGGACGCTATCGACAGCCGGGGGCTGGAGTGCTCGGGTCCATCGGCGCCTACTTGACCTGCTGTCGGAGGTTCGTGAGCTCGAGGAGGAGGCGGCGGTCGACCGCCTTCGTACCTACGACGGCATTGGCGAAGGGAATGCCACGGCAGTGTTACGAGCTGCCCGGGAGAACATGAGTGAGATACGGCGAGGCAACGTTGACGTTCATCCGGCCGTCTATCGGCTCACCACCAAGCTGATTCAGGAGACGGTCGCGACCGAGAATGCGCCGATCGACGAACCGGTTACGACCGACATCAATCGGTTGATCCGCCTGCCGGGGAGTCTCCACGGTGGTAGCGGACTCGCAGTCCGGCCGATCGACCGGCATGCGATCGATGACTTCGATCCGCTGGTCGACGCCGTACCGGAAACGTTTCGGGGGCACGAGATCAGCATCGAGGTAACCGATGGCGGGCGCGTCGAGCTAGGTGGCGACACCTTTACACTGGAGCCGGGCGACCGCACCGTCCCGGAGTTCCTCGGCGTGTTCCTCATGGCGCGGGGTCGCGCCGAGAAGGGACGGGAATGATGGATCTCGATCAGCTTCAGTCGGTACGGGACCGCGAACGCCGGACCGACGACCTCCAGGAGCTCCGCGAAGAGTTCTACCGCGAGGCAGCCGCATTCGTCCGCGACCTCCGCGCGGAGCGGGCGGCCGCAGCGGAGGACGCCGATGATCCGTTTGATTCGCCGACAGTCAATCGCCTCACCGACCGCATCCGGACGGCCGAACAAACCATCGAAGCGATCTTCGAAAAGCGCGTGAGCAAGGTCGTCAGGGCCGCGACATTTGCTGCCGCCGATATGTCTCCGGAGACGGAGGGCATGACTGCCGAGGAGGTTGAATTGTTTGAGATGCTGACCGATGGCATCGAAGCCCACCGTGACCGCGTCCTCGGGCGGCTCGAAACGGCCGCCGAAGAGGTGGAGGATCCGCTTCCGGAGACGGAAGCGGATAGTGCTCCCTCTGCCGAGCGCGACGAGGACTCGGCCCCGGAGCCACCGCCACCGCCGGAGCCGGACCCGGAGACGGATGATGTCGAGCGCGAGCTCGTCAGAATTACCGATGATGTCGGCGCCATTCTCGGCGTTGACGAACGTGAATACGAGCTCGTTGCGGACGATGTGGTCGATGTCGTCGAGGCTCTGGACGCCTTTGAGTTC